>NC_011894.1:1712500-2012500 GCF_000022085.1 Methylobacterium nodulans ORS 2060 | reverse complement strand
TGACGGTGGCGTTGCCGCGCATGTCCTGGCCCTGGATCTGGCCGCGCCGGGAGTTCAGGTCGCCGATGACCGAGCCGGTGTAATCCTCGGGGGTCACGACCTCGACCTTCATCACCGGCTCGAGCAGGACCGAGCCGCCCTTCTGCAGCGCCTCGCGGAGCGCGGCCCGCGAAGCGATCTCGAAGGCGAGCGCCGAGGAGTCGACCTCGTGGTAGGCGCCGTCGATCAGCTCCACCTTGATGTCGACCACCGGGAAGCCCGCCAGGATGCCGGCGGTCATCACGCTCTGGAGGCCCTTCTCGACGCCCGGGATGTACTCCTTGGGCACCGCGCCGCCGACGATCTTCGACTCGAACGAGTAACCGGCGCCCGGCTCGTTCGGCTCGACCACCAGCTTCACCCGCGCGAACTGACCGGTGCCGCCGGTCTGCTTCTTGTGGGTGTAGTCCACCTCGGTGCGGCGGGTCAGCTTCTCCCGGTACGCCACCTGCGGCTGGCCGATATTGGCCTCGACCTTGTAGGTGCGCTTCAGGATGTCGACCTTGATGTCGAGGTGGAGCTCGCCCATCCCCTTGAGGATGGTCTGGCCGGATTCCGGATCGGTCGAGACGCGGAAGGACGGATCCTCGGCGGCGAGCTTCGAGAGCGCGATGCCGAGCTTCTCCTGGTCCGCCTTGGACTTCGGCTCGACCGCGATCTCGATGACCGGCTCGGGGAACTCCATCTTCTCCAGGATCACGGCCTTGTTCGGATCGCAGAGGGTATCGCCCGTGCGGGTGTCCTTCAGGCCGGCGAGCGCGACAATGTCGCCCGCATAGGCCTCCTTGATGTCCTCGCGGTTGTTGGCGTGCATCAGCAGCATGCGGCCGACGCGCTCGCGCTTGTCGCGGGTCGAGTTCAGGAGGTTCGCACCCGACTCCACCTTGCCCGAGTAGATGCGGCAGAAGGTGATCGTGCCGACATGCGGGTCGTCCATGATCTTGAAGGCGAGCATGGAGAACGGATCGCTGTCGGAGGGCTTCCGGACGACCTCTTCCTCGGTCTTGTAGTCGATGCCCTTGATCTCGCCGCGATCAGCGGGCGAGGGGAGGTAGTCGACGACGGCGTCGAGGAGGGGCTGCACGCCCTTGTTCTTGAAGGCCGAGCCGCAGAGCACCGGGTGGAAGGCGCGCCGCTGCACCGCAACGCGCACGAGCTTGCGCAGCGTGGCCTCGTCCGGCTCGACGCCGTCGAGATAGGCGGCCATGGCGTCGTCATCCAGCTCGACGCAGGCTTCGATGAGCTTGGTGCGGTACTCCGCTGCCTGCTCGGCGAGGTCGGCCGGGATCTCCTCCTCGGAGAAGCTCGCGCCGAGCGCCTCGCCCGACCAGATGATCGCCTTCATCTTGATCAGGTCGACCACGCCGCGGAAGCTGCTCTCCGCGCCGACGGGCAGTTGCAGGCAGACCGGCTTGCCGGCCACGCGGTCGATGATGTCGGCGACGCACTTGAAGAAGTCGGCGCCGATCTTGTCCATCTTGTTGACGAAGACGACGCGCGGCACGTCGTACTTGTCGGCCTGGCGCCAGACGGTCTCGGTCTGGGGCTCGACACCCTGGTTGCCGTCGAGCACGCAGACGGCGCCGTCGAGCACGCGAAGCGAGCGCTCCACCTCGATGGTGAAGTCGACGTGGCCGGGGGTGTCGATGATGTTCAGGCGCTTGTCGCGCCAGAAGCAGGTGGTCGCAGCCGAGGTGATCGTGATGCCACGCTCCTGCTCCTGCTCCATCCAGTCCATGGTGGCGGCGCCCTCATGGACCTCGCCGATCTTGTGGGACTTGCCGGTGTAGTAGAGGATCCGCTCGGTCGTCGTGGTCTTGCCGGCATCAATGTGCGCCATGATGCC
Source organism: Methylobacterium nodulans ORS 2060 (assembly GCF_000022085.1). Taxonomy (NCBI): domain Bacteria; kingdom Pseudomonadati; phylum Pseudomonadota; class Alphaproteobacteria; order Hyphomicrobiales; family Methylobacteriaceae; genus Methylobacterium; species Methylobacterium nodulans. The sequence continues at coordinate 2,010,615 of NC_011894.1, read as the reverse complement.
GAAGTTGCGGTAGTCCTCGATCGCATGCGTGCGGGGCATCGGGGGGCTCCTGAAAGCGAGAGACCGCGGGTCTTACCAGCGGTAATGCGAGAAGGCGCGGTTGGCCTCGGCCATCCGGTGTGTGTCTTCCCGCTTCTTGACGGCGGCGCCGCGGTTGTTGGCGGCATCGAGGAGTTCGGCGGAGAGGCGCTCGACCATGGTGCGGTCGTTGCGCGAGCGCGCGGCCTGGATCAGCCAGCGGATGGCCAGGGCTTGGCGGCGCTCGTGACGGACCTCCACCGGCACTTGGTAGGTGGCGCCGCCGACGCGCCGCGAACGCACCTCGATCGCCGGGGCGACGTTGTCGAGGGCGGCGCGGAACACCTCGATCGGGTTCACGCGGGCGCGGCTCTCGATGATGTCGAAGGCGCCGTAGACGATGCTCTCGGCGACCGACTTCTTGCCCTCATACATGACCGAGTTCATGAACTTGGTCAGCACGACGTCGCCATACTTGGCGTCCGGGATGATCTGGCGCTTCTCGGCAGAGTGGCGGCGGGACATCGCACGCTTCCTTCAGGTCTCAAATACGATCTGGTACGCCCCGCGCAGGCCGCCTTGAGCTTGTTCAAGGCCGGCGGCATCCTTGCGGGGCAGGCGATAAGGAACTCGAGGCGACGCTTACTTCGGACGCTTCGCGCCGTACTTCGAGCGGCGCTGCTTGCGGTTCTTGACGCCCTGGGTGTCCAGCACGCCGCGCAGGATGTGGTAGCGCACGCCGGGCAAGTCCTTCACGCGGCCGCCGCGGATCATGACCACCGAGTGCTCCTGGAGGTTATGGCCCTCGCCCGGGATGTAGCCGATCACCTCGAAGCCGTTGGTCAGGCGGACCTTGGCCACCTTGCGCAGCGCCGAGTTCGGCTTCTTCGGGGTGGTGGTGTAGACGCGGGTGCAGACGCCGCGCTTTTGCGGGCAAGCCTCGAGGGCCGGCACCTTGTTGCGGCTCTTCTGGATCTTCCGCGGATTGGCGATCAGCTGGTTGATCGTCGGCATGCCATTCCTCTCACAACGCATCGCCGTCCGGGGCGACCGTCAAATTCAATCTCGTCCGGGCGGACCGGCGCTGGACATACAGCAACGCAAATCGCGCCCCAGGCTGCTGTCCAGCCTTTGGCGCGCCATGCGAGCAGAGGACCACCGGAGCGAAGCCCCCGCGGTCATGCCGGTCTGACACGTGTCAGTCGGTTTGAAGTTCGGTCGCGTTTAGGCGGCGTGGATCGAGGCTCTTGGGGCACGTCGATCAGCTGCCGCCTACGGCCAGCCGTTCAGTGGGGTGCGTCCTAGTCCGTGGGAGGCGCGGTGTCAAGCCTTTATGGCCGGCCTCCGCGCCGTCGCCGGCCACCCGCCCCGAACAGGAAGGGGCCGGCGCCGCCTCTCGGCGGCGCCGGCCCCGTCTCTCGTGCCGAACTGCCCTCGCCTATTCGGCGGCGGGCAGTTCCGGCAGGGCCGCCCCGCTCTCGGCGGCCTTCTGGGCCATGATCAGGTCGTCGCGGCGGCGCGCGATCGACTTGATATCGGCGATCATCGCACCCGTGCCGGCCGGGATCAGCGAGCCGACGATCACGTTCTCCTTCAGGCCCTCCAGCGTGTCGACCTTGCCGTTGACCGCCGCCTCGGTGAGGACGCGGGTGGTCTCCTGGAACGAGGCCGCCGAGATGAAGGAGCGGGTCTGCAGCGAGGCCTTGGTGATGCCGAGCAGGACGGGAACGCCCTGCACCGGCTTCTTGCCCTCGGCGATCAGCTGCTCGTTGATCTCCTGCAGCTCCGTCCGGTCGATCTGATCGCCGGTGAGGATCTCCGAATCGCCGCTATCGGTGATCTCCACTTTCTGCAGCATCTGACGGACGATCACCTCGATGTGCTTGTCGTTGATCGACACGCCCTGCAGCCGGTAGACCTCCTGGATCTCGTTGACGAGGTAGGCGGCGAGCTCCTCCACGCCCTTGATCGCCAGGATGTCGTGCGGCGCCGGGTTCCCGTCGACGATGAAGTCGCCGATCTCGACCACGTCCCCATCCTGCAGGTGGATGTGCTTGCCCTTGGGGATCAGGTACTCGACCGGCTCCGACCCGTCATGCGGGGTGAGCGTCAGGCGGCGCTTGTTCTTGTAGTCGCGCCCGAACGAGATCGTGCCCGACTTCTCGGCGATGATGGCGGCGTCCTTCGGGCGCCGCGCCTCGAACAGCTCCGCCACCCGCGGCAGACCGCCGGTGATGTCGCGGGTCTTGGCGCTCTCGGTCGAGACGCGGGCCAGGATGTCGCCGGCCTTGACCCGGGCGCCCGGATCCACGCCGATGATCGCGTCCACAGGCAGCAGGGCGCGGGCGTCGGAGCCGCGGGGCAGCTTCTGCACCTTGCCGGTCTGGTCGTGGATGGCGATCGCCGGACGCAGGTCGGCGGTGCGCGCCGAGCCCCGCCAGTCGATGACGACGCGCTTGGCGATGCCGGTCGACTCGTCGGTGGTCTCGGTGATCGACTGGCCGTCGATCAGGTCCTCGTAGGCGACGATGCCGTCCACCTCGGTCAGGATCGGCCGGGTGTAGGGGTCCCACTCGGCGATGCGCTGGCCGCGCTTGATCTGGTCGCCCTCGTCGACCCGCACGCGGGCACCGTATTGCAGGCGGTGGACCGCCCGCTCGGTGCCGTCCGGCCCGACGATCACCACGGCCACGTTGCGGCCGATGGCGACGAGGTCGCCGTCCGAGTTGCGGGCGAGGCCGCGGTTGCGGATCCTCACCGTGCCCTCGAAGCTCGACTCGATGAAGGACGAATCCGCGATCTGAGCCGCGCCGCCGATGTGGAAGGTCCGCATCGTGAGCTGCGTGCCCGGCTCGCCGATCGACTGCGCCGCGATGACGCCGACGGCCTCGCCCTGGTTGACGGGCGTGCCGCGGGCGAGGTCGCGCCCGTAGCAGGTGGCGCAGACGCCGTTCTTCGTGGCGCAGACCAGCACCGAGCGGATCTTCACCTCCTGGATGCCGGCCTTGCTGATGGCCTCCAGGTGGCGCTCCTCGATCATCTGGCCCTTCGGCACGATGATTGTGCCGTCCGGCGCGACCAGATCCTCGGCCGTGGCGCGGCCGAGAATGCGGGTCGCGAGGGTGGCCACGACCTGACCCGCATCGATGATTGCCCGCATGCGGATGCCGTTCTCGGTGCCGCAATCCACCTCGCGGATGACGGCGTCCTGCGCCACGTCGACGAGGCGGCGGGTCAGGTAGCCCGAGTTCGCGGTCTTCAGGGCGGTGTCGGCGAGGCCCTTGCGGGCGCCGTGCGTCGAGTTGAAGTACTCGAGCACGTCCAGACCTTCCTTGAAGTTCGAGATGATCGGGCTCTCGATGATCTCGCCCGAGGGCTTGGCCATCAGGCCGCGCATCGCCGCGAGCTGCTTCATCTGCGCCGGCGAGCCACGGGCGCCGGAGTGGCTCATCATGTAGATCGAGTTGACCTGCTTGTCGGCGCCGTTCTCGTCCTTCTGCACCGACGAGATCCGGTTCATCATCTCGCTGGCGAGCCGGTCCGAGCACTTCGCCCAGGCGTCCACGACCTTGTTGTACTTCTCACCCTGGGTGATCAGGCCGTCCTGGTACTGCTGCTCGTAATCCTTCACGAGCGCGCGGGTCTCGTCGACGATCGACCACTTGTTCTCCGGCACCACCATGTCGTCCTTGCCGAACGAGATGCCGGCCTTGAAGGCGTGGCTGAAGCCGAGGCCCATGATGCGGTCGCAGAAGATCACCGACTCCTTCTGACCGCAATGGCGGTAGACGATGTCGATCATCGCCGAGATCTCCTTCTTGGTCATCAGCTTGTTGACGACGTCGAAGGGGACCTTGGGGTGGCGCGGCAGCACGCTGGAGAGGATGACGCGGCCCGGCGTGGTGTCGTAGGTGCGCGAGATCTCCTCGCCGTCCGGGCCGAGGCCCTTCCAGCGCCACTTGATCCTGGAATGCAGCGTGACCGCCCGCGAGGCCAGCGCGTGCTCCAGCTCGCCGAAATCGCCGTAGACGCCCTGCATCGGGTTCTGCGGGTTGTTCGGCTTGTACTCGCCCGGCGCGCCGTCGGCGACGATGGACAGGTAGTAGAGCCCGAGCACGATGTCCTGCGAGGGCACGATGATCGGCGCGCCGTTCGCCGGGTGCAGGATGTTGTTCGTCGACATCATCAGCACGCGCGCTTCCAGCTGCGCTTCGAGCGACAGCGGGACGTGCACGGCCATCTGGTCGCCGTCGAAATCCGCATTGAAGGCGGCGCAGACCAGCGGGTGGAGCTGGATCGCCTTGCCCTCGATCAGCTTCGGCTCGAAGGCCTGGATGCCGAGGCGGTGGAGCGTCGGCGCGCGGTTCAGCATCACCGGGTGCTCGCGGATCACCTCGTCGAGGATGTCCCAGACCTCCGGCTTCTCCTTCTCCACCAGCTTCTTGGCCTGCTTCACCGTGGCGGAGAAGCCCTTGGCGTCGAGGCGCGCGTAGATGAAGGGCTTGAACAGTTCGAGCGCCATCTTCTTGGGCAGCCCGCACTGATGCAGCTTGAGCTCGGGACCGACCACGATGACCGAGCGGCCCGAATAGTCGACGCGCTTGCCGAGCAGGTTCTGGCGGAACCGGCCCTGCTTGCCCTTCAGCATGTCGGCGAGCGACTTCAGCGGGCGCTTGTTGGCGCCCGTGATGACGCGGCCGCGGCGGCCGTTGTCGAACAGGGCGTCGACGGCCTCCTGCAGCATCCGCTTCTCGTTGCGGATGATGATGTCCGGCGCGCGCAGCTCGATCAGCCGCTTCAGGCGGTTGTTGCGGTTGATGACGCGGCGGTAGAGATCGTTGAGGTCCGAGGTCGCGAAGCGGCCGCCGTCGAGGGGCACGAGCGGGCGCAGATCCGGCGGGATCACCGGCACGACCGTCAGGATCATCCATTCCGGCCGGTTGCCCGACATCTGGAACGCCTCGATGATCTTGAGGCGCTTCAGGAGCTTCTTGGGCTTCAGGTCGGAGGTGGTAGTGGCGATCTCCTGGCGCAGGTCCGCCGCGATCTTCTCCAGGTTGAGGTCCTGGAGGATGCGCCGGATCGCTTCCGCACCGATCATCGCGGTGAAGCTGTCCTCGCCGTACTCCTCCTGCGCGCGCAGGTACTCCTCCTCCGAGAGGAGCTGACGCTCCTTCAGCGGCGTGAGACCCGGCTCGATGACGACGTAGGACTCGAAGTAGAGGATGCGCTCCAGGTCCTTGAGCGCCATGTCGAGCAGCAGGCCGATGCGGCTCGGCAGCGACTTCAGGAACCAGATATGCGCGACCGGCGCGGCGAGCTCGATATGGCCCATGCGGTCGCGCCGCACCCGCGCCAGCGTCACCTCGACGCCGCACTTCTCGCAGATCACGCCCTTGTACTTCATGCGCTTGTACTTGCCGCACAAGCACTCGTAATCCTTGATCGGCCCGAAGATCCGCGCGCAGAACAGACCGTCCCGCTCGGGCTTGAAGGTGCGGTAGTTGATCGTCTCCGGCTTCTTGATCTCGCCGTAGGACCAGGACAGGATCTTCTCAGGCGACGAGATCGAGATCTTGATCTGGTCGAAGCTCTGAGGCTGAGCCTGCTGGTTGAAAAGATTCATGACCTCTTGGTTCATGATCATCTCCTTGAAGCGGACGGAACGCCCCTTTGGGCCGGTGGGGCGAGCGTCGCGCTTGAAATCCGTGAAGGCGTCGGGCGTCCGGACGAAGCGGCGGGCCTCGTCCGGAAGCGGGAAGCGGGCGCGCCGACGCGGGAGCGATCCCGCGGCGCGCCCGCATCATCGGGGCGGTCCTTACTCGGCAGCCTCCGGCGGCGCTTCGAGCTGGTCGTTGGCCGCGCGCTTGGAGGAGATCAGCTCGACGTTGAGCCCGAGCGAGCGCATCTCCTTCACCAGCACGTTGAAGCTCTCGGGGATACCCGCCTCGAAGGTGTCGTCCCCGCGCACGATGGCTTCGTAGACCTTGGTGCGGCCGGCGACGTCGTCCGACTTGACGGTGAGCATCTCCTGCAGGGTGTAGGCCGCCCCGTAGGCTTCGAGCGCCCACACCTCCATCTCGCCGAAGCGCTGGCCGCCGAACTGCGCCTTGCCGCCCAGCGGCTGCTGGGTGACGAGGGAGTAGGGACCGATGGAGCGCGCGTGGATCTTGTCGTCCACGAGATGGTGCAGCTTCAGCATGTAGATGTAGCCCACCGTGACCTTGCGGTCGAAGGGCTCGCCGGTGCGCCCGTCATAGAGCGTCGACTGCCCCGAGCGGTCGAGCCCGGCCATCTCCAGCATCGCCTCGATGTCGGCCTCCTTGGCGCCGTTGAAGACCGGCGTCGCCATCGGCACGCCGCGGCGCAGGTTGTTGCCGATCTCGGCGAGGTCCTGGTCGGACAGGCCGTCGAGCTCCGCCTCGCTGTAGATCCTGCGCATCTGCTCGCGCAGCGGCGTGGCGTCATGGCTGCGCAGATACGCATCCACCGCCTGCGCCACCTGGCGCCCGAGACCCGCGGCCGCCCAGCCGAGATGCGTCTCGAGGATCTGGCCGACATTCATGCGGCTCGGCACGCCGAGCGGGTTGAGCACGATGTCCGCATGCGTGCCGTCCTCCAGGAACGGCATGTCCTCGATCGGCACGATCCGGGACACCACGCCCTTGTTGCCGTGGCGGCCCGCCATCTTGTCGCCGGGCTGGATCTTGCGCTTCACCGCCACGAAGACCTTGACCATCTTCATGACGCCGGGGGGCAATTCGTCGCCGCGCTGCAGCTTCTCGACCTTGTCGAGGAAGCGCTGCTCCAGCCGCTTCTTCGACTCGTCGTACTGCTTCTGCATCGCCTCGATCTCGGTCATCAGACGATCGTCGACGACCGCGAACTGCCACCATTGCGAGCGGGGATAGTCGGCCAGGCCCTCGCGGGTGAGAACCGTGTCCTTCTTGAACCCCTTCGGGCCGGCGACCGGGGCCTGCCCCACCAGCACGTCGGCGAGACGCGCATAGGTGTTGCGGTCGAGGATCGCCTGTTCGTCGTCCCGGTCCTTGGCGAGACGCTCGATCTCCTCGCGCTCGATGGCCTGGGCGCGCTCGTCCTTGTCGACCCCGTGCCGGTTGAACACCCGCACCTCGACGATGGTGCCGGTGACGCCCGGGGGCACCCGCAGCGAGGTGTCGCGGACGTCCGACGCCTTCTCGCCGAAGATGGCGCGGAGCAGCTTCTCCTCCGGCGTCATCGGGCTCTCGCCCTTCGGCGTGATCTTGCCGACCAGGATGTCGCCCGCGTGGACCTCGGCCCCGATATAGACGATGCCGGCCTCGTCGAGGTTCTTGAGCGCCTCCTCCGAGACGTTCGGGATGTCGCGGGTGATCTCCTCCGGCCCGAGCTTGGTGTCGCGGGCCATCACCTCGAACTCCTCGATATGGATCGAGGTGAACACGTCATCCTTCACGATCCGCTCGGAGAGCAGGATCGAATCCTCGAAGTTGTAGCCGTTCCACGGCATGAACGCGACGAGCACGTTGCGGCCGAGCGCCAGCTCGCCGAACTCGGTCGAGGGACCGTCGGCGATGATGTCGCCCTTGCCCACCTGCTCGCCCACCCGCACCAGCGGCTTCTGCGTGATGCAGGTCGACTGGTTCGAGCGCTGGAACTTCTGCAGCCGGTAGATGTCGACGCCCGGCTTGGTCGGGTCGGTCTCCTCGGTGGCGCGGATGACGATGCGGGTGGCGTCCACCTGATCGACGATGCCGCTGCGCCGCGCCGCGATGGCCGCGCCCGAATCGCGGGCGACCACCGACTCCATGCCGGTGCCGACGAAGGGCGCGTCGGCCCGCACCAGCGGCACCGCTTGGCGCTGCATGTTCGAGCCCATGAGGGCGCGGTTGGCGTCGTCGTTCTCCAGGAACGGGATCAGCGCCGCGGCGACCGACACGAGCTGCTTGGGCGACACGTCCATCAGGTCGACCCGGTCGGGGGCGACCACGATGACCTCGCCGGCGCGGCGGCAGACCACGAGATCCTCCGTCAGGCGGCGGTTCTCGTCCATCGCGGCGCTCGCCTGCGCCACGTAGTAGCGCGCCTCCTCCATGGCCGAGAGGTAGACCACCTCGTCGGTCACGACGCCGTTCTTCACGCGGCGGAACGGGGTCTCGATGAAGCCGTACTTGTTCACCCGCGCGAAGGTGGCGAGCGAGTTGATGAGGCCGATATTCGGGCCTTCCGGCGTCTCGATCGGGCAGATGCGGCCGTAATGGGTCGGATGCACGTCGCGCACCTCGAAGCCGGCGCGCTCGCGGGTCAGACCGCCCGGGCCGAGAGCCGACAGGCGGCGCTTATGCGTCACCTCGGAGAGCGGGTTGGTCTGGTCCATGAACTGCGAGAGCTGCGACGAGCCGAAGAACTCGCGCACCGCCGCCGCCGCGGGCTTCGCGTTGATGAGGTCCTGCGGCATCACGGTGTCGATGTCGACGGACGACATGCGCTCCTTGATGGCACGCTCCATGCGCAGGAGGCCCAGACGGTACTGGTTCTCCATGAGCTCGCCGACCGAGCGCACGCGGCGGTTGCCCAGATGGTCGATGTCGTCGATCTCGCCCTTGCCGTCGCGCAGATCCACCAGCGCCTTGACGACCGCGAGCATGTCGTCGCGGCGCAGCGTCCGCATCGTGTCGGGCGCGTCGAGGTCGAGGCGCATGTTCATCTTCACGCGGCCGACGGCCGAGAGGTCGTAGCGCTCGGCGTCGAAGAACAGCGAGTGGAACATCGCCTCGGCGGTGTCGAGCGTCGGCGGCTCGCCCGGGCGCATCACCCGGTAGATGTCGAACAGCGCGCCCTCGCGGTTCGAGTTCTTGTCCACCGCGAGCGTGTTGCGGATGTAGGGGCCGACATTGACGTGGTCGATGTCGAGCACCGGGATCTCCTCGATCCCGACATCGGCGAGCCCCTTCAGCAGCTTCTCGCTGATCTCGTCGCCCGCCTCCGCGTAGATCTCGCCGGTCTTGTAGTTGACCATGTCCTCGGCGATGTACTGGCCGATCAGGTCCTCGTCGGTGGCGCGCAGGGCGGTGACGCCCTTCTCGGCGATCTGCCGGGCGGACCGGGCGGTCAGCTTCTTGCCGGCCTCCAGCACCACCTCGCCCGAATCGGCGTCGATGAGGTCCGTCGAGGCCTTGAAGCCCTTCAGGCGCTCGGCGTCGTAGGGCACGCGCCAATCCGCGCCGTCGCGGGTGTAGCTGATGCGGTTGTAGAAGGTGGACAGGATCTCCTCGCCGTCGAGGCCGAGGGCGAACAGCAGCGAGGTGACCGGGATCTTCCGCTTCCGGTCGATGCGCGCATAGACGATGTCCTTGGCGTCGAACTCCACGTCGAGCCAGGAGCCCCGGTAGGGGATGATGCGCGCAGCGAACAGGAGCTTGCCCGAGGAATGGGTCTTGCCCTTGTCGTGGTCGAAGAAGACGCCCGGCGAGCGGTGCATCTGCGAGACGATCACGCGCTCGGTGCCGTTGACGATGAAGGTGCCGTTCTCCGTCATCAGGGGCATGTCGCCCATGTAGACGTCCTGCTCCTTGATGTCCTTGACCGACTTGGCGCCGGTATCCGGATCGACATCGAACACGATGAGGCGCAGCGTCACCTTCAGCGGGGCGGCGAAGGTGATGCCCCGCTGCCGGCACTCGTCGACATCGTATTTCGGCGCCTCGAAGGTGTACTTCACGAACTCGAGCAGCGCGGTCGAGGAGAAGTCGGAGATCGGGAAGACGGACTTGAAGACCGATTGCAATCCTTCGTCAGGACGGCCGCCCTCGGGCTCGTCCACCATCAGGAACTGGTCGTAGGACGCCTTCTGGACCTCGATGAGGTTCGGCATCTCGGCGACTTCCCGGATCTTGCCGAAGAACTTGCGAATGCGCTTGCGACCGACCAGCGTGTTGGCCATAGGTGACCTCGCTCCTCATCCACCGCGTCACGGGCCCGGAGGGACGCGGGGGACCCCTCCCGTGGGACCCTTGCCGCATCGACCTCGCCCGGCCGGACCGCCCGCGGCGATCCTCACCCGAACGGAAACATATGGGGATCCATGCCCAGGATCCCGAGGGGGCGCCGAAGCGGCAGGCACTTCGCCGGAAAACGCTCTAGCCCGCGGGCGCGGGCCCGCGGGCTGGAGGGGCGGCCGCGGCGCACCGACGTGAGCCGGCGGCCGCGACGCGGGTTGCGGGCCTCTAAGGCCCGCATCGCCTTACTTGAGCTCGACCTTGGCGCCGGCCTTCTCGAGCTGGGCCTTGATCTTCTCGGCCTCGTCCTTGGCCACGGACTCCTTGACCGGCTTCGGAGCGCCCTCGACGAGGTCCTTGGCCTCCTTGAGGCCGAGGCCGGTGATCGCGCGGACCTCCTTGATGACCTCGATCTTCTTGTCGCCGGCGCCAGCCAGGACGACGGTGAACTCGGTCTTCTCCTCGACGGCCGGAGCGGCAGCGCCACCCGCGGCCGGGCCGGCGGCCACGGCGACGGCGGCGGCGGCCGAGACGCCCCACTTCTCCTCGAGCATCTTCGCGAGCTCGGCGGCCTCGAGGACGGTCAGGGACGACAGGTCGTCGACGAGCTTGGCAAGATCAGCCATTTCCAGTTCCTGCGTGTTGTCGGTTTGAACGTTTGAGTGTGAAAGCGAAGAGCCGTCAGGCGGCCTCATCCGTCTTGGCACTGTCGGCATAGGCCCCGAACACGCGGGCGAGCTTGGCCGCCGGCGCGTTGACGACCTGAGCGATCTTGGTCGCGGGAGCCTGCACGAGGCCCACGATCTTGGCGCGCAGTTCGTCCAGGGACGGCAGCGTGGCCAGGGCCTTCACGCCGTCCGGGTTCAGGGCCGTCGCGCCCATGGCGCCGCCGAGGATCACGAGCTTGTCGTTGGCCTTGGCGAAATCCACCGCCACCTTCGCGGCCGCGACCGGATCGCTCGAATAGGCGAGCAGGGTCGGACCCTTCAGGAGGGGCTTGATGGAGGCGACGTCCGTGCCATCGAGAGCGATGTTCGCGAGGCGATTCTTCGCGACCTTCACGGTGGCGCCGGCCTGCTTCATCTGCGAGCGCAGCTTCTGCATGTCGGCGACCGTGAGGCCCTTGTAGTGGGCCACGACGACCAGCGAGGTGGTGGAAAACACCCCGTTGAGCGTCGCGACGAGATCAGCCTTTGCTGCTCTGTCCACCGGGCTCTCTCCGGTTGGCGGAACCGGGATCGGTCCCGCCGGTTGCGTTTGCCGCCCACGCGTGAGCCTTGGGTAGAAGACCGCGGCGGCGCGAGCGACGCTTCACGGCCCTGTCCCCGGTCCGGCGGCGGATGCCGACGCCCCGGGCGAGATGGTTCAAACCGACGTCCTGCCCGCCCACGAGGGTGGCCGGGACGGTGAAACTCGGTCTTCCCCGTCTGTGCAGGCTTGGCGATTAAGCCGGCGAGCCGGCGCCTGCAGTCTCGGACAGGACATGGCCGGACGGGGCGCGAGGGGAGACCCCCTTGAGCCCGCCGGCCATTCGTCACCCGGTCTCCCGGGGACGTCTCGTCAGGCCACGACCAATCGGCCGAGTCCCTTCAATGGTGTGAAAACGTGGAGCGCGGTCTATAGCGGCGTGCAAGCGCCCTGCCAAGTGTCCGGATGAGGATATTCGGTCGCAGGGGACACCTCCCCTCGCCCCGGGGCGAGGGGGGATCGCACGCCGTCCGCGGCCGGCCCGGCGGCAAACCTCAAGCCGCCTTGCGCTCCGGACGTCGCCGCCACCAGCCGCCGCTGCGGCCACCGCTCTGCTCCACGGCCTTCGTCGCATAGAAGGAGGCGTTCTGCTCGCCGCGCAGGGCCTCCCGGGTGAAGCGGATCAGGTGATGGGCGACGAAGCCCATGTTGAACACCGCCTCGATCTGGCCGCGCCGCAGCGCATAGCCCGCCGCCCGCCAGAACGCCCGCCGGTAGTCGGACAAGAGCCCCACCCGCAGCGCGATGTTGAAGCCGAGGACGAGCCCGCGGCGCAGATTGGCGCGGGTGAGCCGGGTCTTGGCCGGGGTCTCGATCCGGCGGCTATAGGTGTGGTCGATCTGGTGGCGGAAGCGGTCGAAGAGCCGCTCGGGCGCATAGGCGTGGGCAATGGCCCGGCGCCAGCTCGCCACCACCTCGTCGTGCGGCCGCAGGAAGCGGACGTTCGATTCGAGGCGCGGGTCGTCCACGAGGCGCCCCTCCCTGGCGAGCCGGTCCCACAGGGGCGTGCGCGGCAGCGCCTGGAGCAGGTTCATGGTGAGGACCGGCACCCTCGAGCGGTCGATGAAGGCGATCAGCCGCTCCTCGGATTCCGCCGTGTCGGTGTCGAGCCCGAGGATGATGCCCGAGGTCACCTCCAGCCCGTAGGAGTTCAGGGTCGCGATGCCCTCCAGCATCGGCACGGCGGCATTGTGCTGCTTGTCGATGCTCTTGAGCGCGTCGAGCTCCGGCGTCTCGATACCGACGAACACCGTGATGAAGTTGGCCTGCCGCATCAGCTCGAGGATCTCGGGCTGCTTGGCCATGTTGAGCGTGGCCTCGCAGGCGAACTGGAGCGGGTAGCCGTTCCGCTTCTGCCACTCCACGAGATGCGGCAGCATCTCCCGGGTGGCCTTGCGGTTGCCGATGAAGTTGTCGTCGACGAAGTATACCACCGCCGGGTGCCCGGGCTGGGCCACGATGGCGTCGAGTTCGGACAGGAGTTGCTCGGGCGTTTTCAGCCGCGGCTGGCGGCCGTAGAGGGCCGGGATGTCGCAGAACTCGCAGCGATAGGGGCAGCCCGAGGAGAATTGCAGCGAGCCGATCAGGTAGCGCTTGAGCGGCACCTGGTCATAGGCCGGGGCCGGGAAGTCGGCGAGGCCGAGCCGCTCCTTCGTCTCCAGCCGCACCTGGGCGGGCGGGCGGCCCGCATCGGCGTCGAGCCGGCGGATCAATTCGTCGGTGGCGTCGCCGATCTCGCCGATATGGAGGTAGTCGAAGCCCGGATACTGCTCGGGCGAGCCCGACACCGAGGGACCGCCCAGCACCGCGACCCGGCCCGCCGCATGGGCGCGCTCGGCGATGTCGCGGATCTGCGCGGCCTGGACGTGCATGCCGGAGACGAACACCGCATCCGCCCAGGCGAGATCCGCCGGGGTGGCCCGCCCGATGTTCTCGTCGATGAAGCGGACCTGCCAGGTCTCCGGCAGGTAGGCGGCGATCAGGAGGAGTCCCTGCGGCGGCATGAACGCCTTGACCCCGCCCATCAGCGGATAGGCGTGAGAGAAGGTGCCGAAGGACGGCGTGTAGGCGGGGAAGACGCAGAGAACGCGTCGCGTGGAGGAGACCGGGACGGTGCTACGCATGGCCTCCTATTTAGCACAGCGCTGCCGGAAGGCGCCCCCGGGATGCGGGATTTCCGCTCACGATCAGCCGAGCGGCGGGGGTGTTGGCGACAGCGAAAAGGCCCGCCCCGTTGCCGGAGCGGGCCTTTCGGACCGTCAGATTGGCGCCGGCGCTCAGGCCGTCGCGGCGGCGAGCACGCTCGCCGGGTCGACCTTGATGCCCGGGCCCATCGTCGAGGAGACGGCGATGCGCTGGATATAGGTGCCCTTGGCGCCCGAGGGCTTGGCCCTGGCCACCGCATCCGCGAAGGCGCGGGCGTTCTCGACGATCTTCTGATCGTCGAACGACACCTTGCCGATGCCGGCATGGACGATGCCGGCCTTCTCGACGCGGAACTCGACCGCGCCGCCCTTGGCGGCGCCGACCGCGCCCTTCACGTCCATGGTAACGGTGCCGACCTTCGGGTTCGGCATCAGGCCGCGCGGGCCCAGCACCTTACCGAGACGCCCGACGAGAGGCATCATGTCCGGGGTCGCGATGCAGCGGTCGAAGTTGATGGTGCCGCCCTGGATCGTCTCCAGGAGGTCCTCGGCGCCCACGATATCCGCGCCCGCCGCCTTGGCCTCGTCGGCCTTGGCGCCGCGGGCGAAGACCGCGACCCGCACCGTGCGGCCCGAACCGTTCGGCAGGTTGCAGACGCCGCGGACCATCTGGTCGGCGTGGCGCGGATCGACGCCGAGATTCATCGAGATCTCGAAGGTCTCGTCGAACTTGGCCTTCGCGCGCTCCTTGATGAGCTTCACCGCATCGGCGAGCGAGTAGACCTTGGTCGGGTCGATGCCCTCACGGGCGGCGCGGATGCGCTTGCCTTCACGTGCCATGACACCCTCCTCAGCCGGTGATCTCGAGACCCATGGCCCGGGCGGAGCCGCGGATCATGGCGACGGCGGCATCGACCGAATCGCAGTTCAGGTCGGGCATCTTCTTCTCGGCGATCTCGCGGATCTGCGCCTCGGTGACCTTGCCGGCGGGCGCGCCCTTGCCGGGGGTCTTCGAGCCGGAGGCCGGCTTCTTGCCGATCTTCAGCCCGGCCGCCTTCTTGAGGAAGAACGACACCGGCGGCTGCTTCATCTCGAAGGTGAAGGAGCGGTCCTGATACGCGGTGATGATCACCGGGATCGGGGTGCCCTTCTCGATCTGCGCGGTCTTCGCATTGAAGGCCTTGCAGAATTCCATGATGTTGAGGCCGCGCTGACCGAGCGCGGGGCCGATCGGCGGCGACGGATTGGCGGCGCCGGCCGGCACCTGAAGCTTCACGTAGCCCGTGATCTTCTTCGCCATGGGACTGCTCCCGTTGGTTGCCTGCCCTCCGGGCCGACGGCCGGCGGAGCGTGCGAGGCGGTTGCAGGTCGCGGTGCGGCCCGTCGGCCCCGGCGGCGAACCGGGCGGGCCTCCCGCGGGTGGAGACGAGCGGCGAAGGGCGGAGGGGCCTTAAAGCTCAAGGCCCCTCCGCCCTTCGCCGCCGCCAAACGTTCAGACCTTCTCGACCTGACCGTATTCGAGTTCGACCGGGGTCGCCCGGCCGAAGATGGAGACCGCCACCTTGAGGCGGGAGCGGCTCTCGTCGACCTCCTCCACGACGCCGTTGAACGACGCGAAGGGGCCGTCGGAGACGCGCACGGACTCGCCGACCTCGAAGGAGATCGACGCCTTCGGGCGCTCGGTGCCCTCGGCGACCTGGCCCTTGATGCGCTCGGCCTCGGCGTCCGGGATCGGCACCGGCTTCGACTTGTCGGCCCCAAGGAAGCCCGTGACCTTCGGGGTGTTCTTGATGAGGTGGTAGACCTCATCCGTGAGGTCGCACTTCACCAGCACGTAGCCCGGGAAGAACTTGCGCTCGGCATCGACCTTGCGGCCGCGGCGGACCTCCACGACCTTCTCGGTCGGGACCATCACCTCGTCGAACTTGTCGAGCAGGCCGCGCTGCGCGGCCTGGTCCTTGATCGACTGCGCGACCTTGTTCTCGAAGTTCGAGTAGGCGTGGACGATGTACCAACGCTTCGACACGACGTCTCTCTCCTCAGGCCCCGATCCCCAGGACCAGGGTCACGAGGTAGCGCAGCACCTGATCGACGACCACGAAGAACAGGCTCGCCAGCACCACCATGACGAAGACCATCAGGGTGGTGATCAGGGTCTCCTTCCGGGTCGGCCACGTGACCTTGCGGCCCTCGTCGCGCACCTGCTGCAGGAACTCGAACGGCCCGACGCGCTTCTGCGTGGGCCGGGCGGGCGGTGTCGGCGCCCCGCCTCCGCTGCCGCGGGGCGCAGGCGTGCCGCGGGCCGCATTGCGCCCGAGGTCCACTTTCTTGGTCGCTTCGTTCGATGCCATGGTCCGACAAACCGTCGCCGCTCGAAACCAACAGAGGCGCGGAGCCTGGACAACCCCCAAGCCCGCGCCGCCGCCCTGTTCGATCTGGGATGGCGATGCCTCTAGCGCAGTTGCGCGGGCTTGTCGATGGCCCTGCATGGCGGGGATGCGGCGGCCCGGCGACGGCGATGAGGGATATAGCATGCGGAGCGGCGATAAGTCAGTCCCGCGGTCCCTGGCAGGAGTGGAGGGACTCGAACCCCCAACCCCCGGTTTTGGAGACCGGTGCTCTGACCAGTTGAGCTACACTCCTGCGGCGCCGCAGCGCGACCGCTCCTTGCCGCATTGCCGGCCCGGATGCAAGAGGGATCATCACCCGCAAGGCCGGATCGGATGTCCGGGCCGCGGAACTCGGCCGGAGCCGGAGCCGGAACGCAAGCGGGGCGGACGCCTGCGGCGCCCGCCCCGCCCGAAAGGCCCGGATCCGAGATCCGGGCCCGCTGAGGTTCCGCTTAATCGGCGATGGAAGCGACGACGCCGGCGCCGACGGTGCGGCCGCCCTCGCGGATGGCGAAGCGCAGCTTCTCCTCCATCGCCACCGGCACGATCAGCGTCACGTCCATGGTCACGTTGTCGCCCGGCATCACCATCTCGGTGCCTTCCGGCAGCTGCACCACCCCGGTCACGTCCGTGGTGCGGAAGTAGAACTGCGGCCGGTAGTTGGTGAAGAACGGCGTGTGCCGGCCGCCCTCCTCCTTGGTCAGGATGTAGGCCTCCGCCTTGAACTTGGTGTGCGGCTTCACCGATCCCGGCTTGCACACCACCTGCCCGCGCTCCACGTCCTCGCGCTTGGTGCCGCGCAACAGCACGCCCACGTTGTCGCCGGCCTGGCCCTGGTCCAGCAGCTTGCGGAACATCTCGACGCCGGTCACCGTCGTCTTGGTGGTCGGACGGATGCCGACGATCTCGACCTCCTCGCCCACCTTGATCACCCCGCGCTCCACCCGGCCCGTCACCACCGTGCCGCGGCCCGAGATCGAGAACACGTCCTCGATCGGCATCAGGAACGGCAGGTCGATCGGCCGCTCCGGCTGCGGGATGTAGCTGTCGACGTGGCTCATCAGCTCCAGGATCGCGTCGTGCCCGATCTTCGGCTCCCGGTTCTCCAGCGCGCACAACGCCGAGCCCTTCACGATCGGGATGTCGTCGCCCGGGAAGTCGTACTTCGACAAAAGCTCGCGCACCTCAAGCTCGACCAGATCCAAAAGCTCCGGATCGTCCACCATGTCGACCTTGTTCATGAACACCACCAGCGCCGGCACGCCCACCTGGCGGGCCAGCAGGATGTGCTCGCGCGTCTGCGGCATCGGCCCGTCCGCGGCCGACACCACCAGGATCGCCCCGTCCATCTGCGCCGCGCCCGTGATCATGTTCTTCACGTAGTCGGCGTGCCCGGGGCAGTCCACGTGCGCGTAGTGCCGGTTCTGCGTCTCGTACTCCACGTGCGCCGTCGAGATCGTGATCCCGCGCGCCTTCTCCTCCGGCGCCTTGTCGATCTGGTCGTAGGCCGTGAAGGTGGCGCCGCCCGTCTCCGCCAGCACCTTCGTGATCGCCGCCGTCAGAGACGTCTTGCCGTGGTCAACGTGCCCGATCGTCCCGATGTTGCAGTGCGGCTTCGTCCGCGAAAACTTTTCCTTGGCCATATCCCTCACCTGCGGCAAGCCCGCCCACGACGTCACGAGCCGGGCGGAAGGCGCGGCCCGCTTAGAGGGTTAGCGTCGCGCGATCAAGCCCGCCCGTCCTCTCCCCCGCGCCTCGGGCCCACATTCTCACCCGCATTCCGCCATGCTACCTGAGCGGGACGAGCGGGATGGGAGGCGGGCCTCAGCCGTGATGGGGAATAGAACCGTCAAGGTCGTGATCAGCGGCCGCGTGCAGGGCGTGGGCTTCCGGGCCTGGACGCGCGGGGAGGCAGCGCGGCGCGGTCTGTCGGGGCATGTGCGCAACCGACCGGATGGGACCGTGGAGGCGCTCCTCGCCGGGCCGTCCGACGCGGTGGAGCAGATGATCGCGGCGCTCCGCGGCGGTCCCGTGGGCGCCCGCGTCACCGCCGTCGCGGTCGAGGCGGCGTCCGAGGCCCCGCCCGCCGGCTTCATCATCCTGCGCGGGTGAGGCCGGCGCGGGCGTGGGCGACTTCTCCTCTCTCGATCTCGCCGCAGTGGTGACCTTCCTCGTCGCCTGGATCGGCTACAGCGCCGCGGTCGAGAAGCGGCCCAGGAGCCGGGAGAGCCTCAACCAGATAATGAACCGGTATAGGCACGCCTGGACCGATCAGCTCGCTATGCGCGAGAACCGGGTGGTCGACACCACCATCAACGCCTCGCTGCAGAACGGCACCGCCTTCTTCGCCTCGACCTCGCTGATCGCGCTCGGCAGCGTGCTGACGCTGACGCGCTCGGCCGACGACGTGCTCACCCTGTTCGCCACCCTGCCCTTCGGCATGCAGACCACCCGCACCACCTGGGAGATCAAGGTGGCGGGGCTGGCGCTGATCTTCGTCTATGCGTTTTTCAAGTTCGCCTGGGCCTACCGGCTGTTCAACTACGGCGCCATCCTGATCGGCGCGGTGCCGCCGCGCGGCAGCGACCCGGAGGAAATCGGCCGCGCCGCAGGCCGCGCCGCGCGCATGAACGTGGTCGCGGGCGGCCACTTCAACCACGGCCAGCGGGCCTTCTTCTTCGCGCTCGCCTATCTGGGCTGGTTCGTCAGCCCCTACGTGCTGTTCGCCACCACGGCCGCCGTGGTCTATGTGATGGGGCGTCGCCAGTTCACCTCCGATGCGCTCCGCGCCCTGCAGGACACCGATGAGCCCGGACCGCCCCGATGACGCCGCCATCGCCGAGACCCTGCTCCGGCTCGTGGAGGAGCGGGGGCCCGGCCGGAGCGTCTGCCCCTCGGAGGTCGCCCGCGCGCTCGGCGGGCCGCATCCGGAGGGCTGGAGCCCGCTGATGCAGCCGGTCCGCCGGGAGGCGGTGCGTCTGATGAAGCAGGGCCGGATCGCGATTCTGCGCAAGGGGCGCGTGGTTCCCGATCCGGACGATTTTCGCGGCGTCTACCGCCTCGCGCTGCCGCGCTGATACCAACGGTCATTTTCAATGACCGTTGGTTCCGTTCTCGAATTTTCGCTAAGCCTCTTCAATAAAATCTCTGGCTTGGCACCGGAAATTCGAGATGGGTCAATGGCCCGATGCGTCAGCATCTTGGGCCATTGGTATGACTACTGGCCCGTCTCGGCCTCGTAGCGCGCCCTGGTCTCGGCATTCGGCGGATAGAGGCCGGGCAGCGGCACGCCCTTCTCCACCTCGCGCATGATCCAGAGTTCGAGCCGCTCCTGCTCGACGGCGGCGAGCGCCACATCCTGGGCGATGGCGGCCGGGATCACCACGGCGCCGTCCCCATCCGCCACGATGATGTCGTCCGGGAACACCGCGACGCCGCCGCAGCCGATCGGCTGGTTCCAGCCCACGAAGGTCAGGCCGGCGACGGAGGCCGGCGCCGCGACGCCCGCGCACCAGACCGGCAGGCCGGTGCCCGCGACGCCCTCGCCGTCGCGCATCACCCCGTCCGTGACCAGGGCGGCGACGCCCCGCTTCCGCATCCGCGCCGCCAGGATGTCGCCGAAGATGCCGGCCTCGGTGATGCCCATCGCGTCCACGACCGCGATACAGCCTTCGGGCATCGCCTCGATGGCGCCGCGGGTCGAGGTCGGGCTCGACCAGGATTCCGGCGTGGCGAGGTCCTCGCGCGCGGGCACGAAGCGCAGGGTGAAGGCCGGCCCGACCACGCGGGTGCCCGCCGCGAAGCGCGGCTGCGGCCCCTTCATCCAGCAGCGCCGGATGCCCTTCTTGAGCATCACCGTGGTGAGGGTCGCGGTGGTGACGGCCTGCAGCGCGTCGATCAGCGTCTTGTCGAGGGGCATGGCGGGGGTCCTATGGGCGGGGGCCCTGGGGAGGAAAGGCCTTCAGCGTAGGCCCATAGACGATGAACCTGCCGCGCAGAAGGCCCGCGGCCCCCGCCCTCCCGCGCAGGATCGACGGCGGCCGGGACCCGGAGCGCGGGCCGTCAGGTGATCGGCGTCGTCAGGACCGTGGCCGCCGCCGGGCGGGCGGCGACCCGTGCATACCAGGCCAGCAGATGCGGGCGGGGCTGCCGGTCGACGGCGAGATGCAGCCAGCGATGTGCCGCGCAGCCGAGCGCGATGTCGGCAGCCGTGAAGGCGTCGCCCACCGCGAAGCTGCGCCCCGCGAAATGCGCGTCGAGAATGGAGGCGGCCTCCTCGGTCGCGGCGACGGAGCGGGCGATGAGCCCGGCATCGCGCTCACCGGCGGGCACGCGGACCGTCTGCCAGAAGGCATCACGCATCGCGGGCGTGAAGGTGGTGGCCTGCCAGTCGAGCCACTGGTCGACATGGCCCCGCACCCGCAGGTCCTCCGGCCAGAGCGTGCCGCGCCCATGCCCGCTGGCGACGTAGCGCAGGATGGCGTTCGACTCCCACAGGACGTAGCCGTCCTCCTCGAGGACCGGCACGAGGCCGTTCGGGTTGAGGGCGAGATAAGCCGGCTCGCGCACCCGCCCGAAGGCGCCGCCCGCCTCCACCCGCTCGTAAGCGAGGCTCAGCTCCTCCAGCGCCCAGACCGCTTTCTGCACGTTGACGGAGCTCAAGCGTCCCCAGAGTCTGCGCATTGGCCCTCCTCCTCCGGCGGATAGGCGTGCTCGCGCCCGTCCGGATCGGTGACGGTCCAGCCCGCGCCCCGTGGCGCAAGGTAGCCCGGCCCCACCGGCACCTTGCCGTGTCCGCCCGGAATGTCGAGGACGTAAGTGGGCTGGCAGAGGCCCGAGACGCGTCCGCGCAGAATCCGCATCAGCGCCTGCCCCTCGGCGAGTCCGGTGCGGAAATGCCCCGTGCCGGGCGCGAGGTCGCCGTGGTGCAGGTAGTAGGGCTTCACCCGGTTCTCGACGAAGGCGCGCATCAAGAGGCCGAGCGTCTCGGCATCGTCGTTGACGCCCCGCAGCAGCACCGATTGCGACACCAGCGGGATCCCGGCATCGACGAGCCGCGCCAGGGCGGCGCGGGAAGCGGGCGTGAATTCCCGCGGGTGGTTGGCATGGAGCGCCACGAACACCGCCCGGCCGAAGGCCTTCAGGGCGGCGACGAGCGCCGCATCGACCCGGGCCGGATCGACCACCGGCACGCGGGTGTGGAGGCGCAGCACCCGGACATGCTCCATGCCCCCGAGCGCCGCGGCGATGCGCTCCAGGCGCCGGGGCGCGAGCAGGAAGGGGTCGCCCCCGGTCACCACCACTTCCCAGATCTCCGGCCGCGCCGCGATATAGGCGAGGGCCGCATCGAGCTCCGCCTCGCCGAGCGAGCCCACCCCTTTCGGCCCCACCACCTCGCGCCGGAAGCAGAACCGGCAATAGACCGGGCAGACATGGAGCGGCTTGAGCAGCACCCGGTCCGGGTAGCGGTGCACGATGCCCGGCAGCGGCGCATGCGCGTTGTCGCCGATCGGGTCCGCCCGCTCGCCGGGCGCTGTGTCCAGCTCCTCGGCGCTCGGCAGGAACTGGCGGCCGATCCCGTCCTCCGGCGCCTCGATCAGCTCGGCCATGTCGGGCGTGACCGCAACGGCGTAGCGCGCGGCCACCCGCTCCAGCTCGGGGAGCCGGGCGGCCGGCACCAGCCCCGCCGCGGCGAGGGCAGCGGGATCGCGCAGGGTCCGGCGGCTCACCGCGGCGCCTCCGCGACGGGGGTCCAGATCACCTCCTCGATCCGGCGGGCGCCCGTCGCCAGCATGACGAGCCGGTCGAAGCCGAGGGCGATGCCGCTCGCCTCGGGCATCCGGGCCAGCGCCGCCAGGAAATCCTCGTCGAGCGGGTAGCGCTCCCCGTAGATGCGCTCCTTCTCGTCCATCTCGGCCATGAAGCGGCGGCGCTGCTCGTCCGCATCCGTGAGTTCGCCGAAGGCGTTGGCGAGCTCGACCCCGCAACAATAGAGCTCGAACCGCTCGGCCACCCGCGGGTCGTGCGGGCTCGGGCGGGCGAGGGCCGCCTCGGGAATCGGGTACTCGCACAGGATCGTCGCCCGGCCCTGCCCGAGCTCCGGCTCGATGCGCTCGACGAGGACGCGGCTGAACAGGTCGGCCCAGGTATCGTCGGGAGCGGTGCGGATGCCGGCGCCCGCGACCGCCGCCTGGAAAGCCGCCCGGTCGGTGGTGCCGTCCGCCGCCACGGTGGCGAGGAGGTCGATGCCGGAAAAGCGCCAGAAGGCCTCCGCGACGGTGAGCCGCTCGGGCTCGGCGAGGGCGTCGGCCTCGCGGTCCCGAAACCGGAACCTGTCCGTGCCGGCCGTCTCGGCCGCGAGCGCGAGGAGCGCTGCGCAGTCGCGCATCAGCACGCCGTAGGGTTCGCCCACCCGGTACCATTCGAGGAGCGTGAATTCCGGATGGTGCAGCGGGCCGCGCTCCCGGTTGCGGTAGACGGGCGCGAAGCTCACGAGCCGCCGCTCGCCCGCGGCGAGAAGCTTCTTGCAGGCGAATTCGGGCGAGGTGTGGAGATAGAGCGGCATGCCCCGCCCGTCCGGCCCGATCGCCCGGGTGGCGAAGGCGGAAAGATGCGCCTCGTTGCCGGGCGAGACCTGGAGGGCGGCGGTGTCGACCTCGACGAAGCCGCGATCGGAAAACCAGGACCGCAGGGCCGCCTTGATGCGGTTGCGGGCAAGAAGGCGGGGGCGACGGTCAGCGTGGACATGGGGAGTCCACCAGGGGGAGACGGAGGTCATCGGTCGAACCGGTCGCGACTGGCGGTCGCGCGTCAGATGCGATAGGGCGGGCGCTCGGGCACCCGCAGCCGGCAGCGGCTTGCGGGACGCCGACCGATTCTGTCAACGCTCGCTCTTAGGACCCGACCCGTGAAGGTGATCGCCAGCTCGCTTCGCAAAGGCAACGTCGTCGAGAAGGACGGCCGCCTCTACGTGATCCTCTCCGCCGAGAACATCCATCCCGGCAAGGGCACCCCGGTGACCCAGCTCGACATGCGTCGCATCACCGATGGCGTGAAGGTCTCCGAGCGCTACCGCACCACCGAGCAGGTCGAGCGCGCCTTCGTGGAGGACCGGGAGCACACCTTCCTGTACTCGGACGGCGAGGGCTTCCACTTCATGAACCCCGAATCCTACGAGCAGGTGGCGGTGCCCGAGGACGTGATCGGCGACCAGGCCGCCTACCTGCAGGAGGGCATGGCGGTGATGCTCTCGCTCCACAACGGCGTGCCGCTCGCCATCGAGCTCCCCCAGCGGGTGACCCTCGAGGTCACCGAGACCGAGCCGGTCACCAAGGGCCAGACCGCCTCCTCCTCCTACAAGCCCGCCACGCTCTCGAACGGCGTGCGCACCCAGGTGCCGCCCCACATCACGGCGGGCACCCGCGTCGTCATCATGACGGCGGACGGCTCCTACGTGGAGCGCGCGAAGGACTGACGGTCCCTCCCCCTCATTCGGCCTGTTCCATGAAGCAGGCCTGAGAGAGCGCCACGGCCCGGGCGCGCTGCTCCTCCGTGAGCGCGCCCTGCTCGGCCGCCTGCCACAGCCCTTCCTCGCGCAGGCGCCCGAGCAGGCAGCGCGCTGCCACCCGGCAGCTTTCCGGGCTGCCTCCGGCCGTGGCGCAGTTGTCCCGGTAATCCCGCAGGAAGCTCGCCTCGCCCGCCCGGGGATGCGGCCCGGTCATCACCACCACGCCGGACAGGAGCCCGAGCAGCACCGGCTGGTGGACGAGGTAGAAAGCGAGGCTGTGCCGGCCGGCCCCCGCGAGGATCCGGCCGCCGCGGGATGAGGGCCTCCAGGCTCCCAGCCGGGACCGGGCGAGGCGCGGCAGGCCGATCCGCGCGAGGCAGATCCCCGCAAGAACGCAGCCGAACCAGGGAAACAGCGGCACGTAGTCGTTCGTGGACGGAACCGCGCGGCCGAGTCCGAGGAACAGCAGGGCCGGCGCGTCGAGCAGGGCCGGGGCCGCATCGCTCCGGGCGAGGATCGCAGGCGCCGCGAGCACGGCGAGCGCCGCCCCGGCGACGAGCCACGGGGGCAGCCGCAGGGCCGGCAGGGCGAGCAGGCTCGACAGGGCGATGCAGTGCAGGATCCCGAAGAAGATCCAGCTTTCCGGGAAGGCGATCCAGGTCGCGAGCGAGATCACCGCCGCGGCCGTCCCGATGCGCGCGATCCGGGCGAGGAAGGGCCGTGGCCGGAAGGTCTTGCCCTGCCCCAGGACGAGGCTCACGCCGACCAGGACCAGGAAGCTGCCGGCGATGCCGTGCGCGGCGGCCCGCCCGGCCGGCGTCAGCGCGGCATTCTCGGGGGTCAGCCGCAGGAAGCCGAGATCCCAGGTCAGGTGGTAGAGCGCCATGGCGACGAGCGCCGTGCCGCGGGCCGCGTCGACAATCGCGAACCGGCCGGCCGCCGGGGCGGCGAGGAGGCGGCGACCCAGCGCCGCGAGAACGGACATCACGGCAGCACCGGCTCCGCTTGGCCCGCCGCTCCTAGACGACGCGCCCAATCCGGTCGACCCCTGCGACACAACCGCGCGGCACCGGGAATCGCGGGAATCCAGCGTGCGGCGCCTGCACGCCGCCGTGGCGACCTGCCCGACCGGGATGCAGATCCGGCCGAGAATCGTCCCTGTTCCGCTGTCCGCGGTGCCGACCCGGCCAGGGATAAGGCAATGATTCGGGCTTTCCCGAAGTCATGACTTTGTTAAGCTCCGGGGTGAATCGCCACCCGCGATTCGGTGTGGGTTGCTTACGATGTCGGACGAATTCGGTTCAGGCCCGCTCGGCCCGAGGCCGGGGAGCATGTTCGAGACCAGCGCTCGACGCGCCGGCACGGACACCGAGACGGATGCGCCGCTCGACCTCGTGGAGATCAGCGGCCGCATCAAGTGGTTCGACGTCGCCAAGGGGTTCGGCTTCATCGTGCCGGACAACGGCGCTCCGGACGTGCTGCTGCATGTGACCTGCCTGCGGCGCGACGGCCATCAGAGCGCGAGCGAGGGCGCGCGCGTCGTCGTGGAGGCGGTGCAGCGGGCGCGCGGCTGGCAGGCTTTCCGGGTGATCTCCCTCGACCAGTCGACCGCGACGCATCCGGCGGAGCTGCCGATGCCGCGCACCCATGTCACGGTGGTGCCGACGAGCGGGCTCGAGACCGCGGTCGTGAAGTGGTTCAACCGGCTGCGCGGCTTCGGCTTCCTGAGCCGCGGCGACGGCACGCCGGACATCTTCGTCCACATGGAGACCCTGCGGCGCTACGGCATCGCCGAGCTGAAGCCCGGCGAAAAGGTCATGGTGCGCTATGGCGACGGCTCCAAGGGCCTGATGGCCGCCGAGGTGCGCCTGGCGGATGGCGCCCTGCCCGCCTCGCACTAGCGGTCAGCCCATGTCGATCCGGTTCGTGCGGCCCAGCGCCGCGGCGGCGCTCGCCGTCCTCGTCCTCGTCCTGGCGCTCGCGCCGTGGCCTCTGCGGGCCGAAGGTCCGACCGAGCCCCTCACCATCGTGTCCCGCAGCGGGCGCCACGCCTTCCAGGTGGAGGTGATGCGCGACGATGCCGGCCGCGCCCAGGGTCTGATGTTCCGCCGCAGCATGGCGCCGGATCACGGGATGCTGTTCGATTTCGCCCAGGTGGCGCCCGTCACCATGTGGATGAAGAACACCTACCTGCCCCTCGACATGCTGTTCATCCGGGCCGATGGCACCGTCGCCCGCATCGCCGCCGACACCGAGCCGCTCTCGACGCGGACGATCTCGTCCGGCGGACCGGTCCTGGCCGTGCTCGAACTCAATGCCGGCACGGCCGCGAAGCTCGGCCTGCGGCCCGGCGACAAGGTGGAGCACCCGCTGTTCAAGGGGCGGTAGACCGCCGCGGCCAAGGCACGTCTGGCTGACCTGCGCTAGCGGACGCCGCGCTCCCGAACATCTTCTGCATCATCAGTGGCAGCTTCGTTGACGTCTCAGCATTGGTGCGATTGGCAGCGCCAGCCGATATGCGTCCCACTTGACGACAGATGGCGTCGGCTTTCGACACAATGCGGACCTCTTGCCAGTTCGCGAGAGTGCCATCATCAGCGTCGCAAAAGTTGGATGCGAAACTGTCGTTTTAATCGGGAATTTTGCGACATGCACATGAGCATGGTCGGCTACCCTGCCCTTGTTAAGACCTCCGTTCTCAAGCTATAAATCAGCGAACAGGCTTGGCCCGCGCCTCCTCCCTCCCATTGGGGAAGTATCGTTCATACGGGGTATTGAGATCATCGAACCATCTGTTCGAGCGCCGCATAAGGAGGGATTGCGTTTCCTGCTCGGAATGGAGGTTCTTTGATGAAGCTGTCCGCTCCAATCTACCAACTGAAACGTCGAGCCAAGTTGATGGCTCGTGATGAAAAGATTCCGCTGCACACGGCGTTAGATCGCATAGCGCGCGAAAGGTTTTGCAGGGTGGAGCCTGCTTTCCGCCCGAGTTGCAAAGGGCGCGACGGCGAATGAAATGCTGTCCCGGCTTTCCGATGGCGATCTGCTCCTGCTGGGAGCACGGCCCGGACACGGAAAGACCCTGCTGGGGCTTCAGCTCTTGCTCGATGCCGTCCGCGACGGCAGGAAAGGTGTATTCTTCACGCTCGAATACACCGAGCAAGAGACCCGAGAGCGCATTCAGTCACTGGCGGGCGAAACGTCGAGTCTTGGTGATATTCTGGAAATCGTGACCTCTGACGATATTTGCGCAGACTATATCATCCGCCATCTTGCCGATGCCTCCCGTGGGACAGTCGCCGTTATCGACTATCTGCAAATTCTCGATCAACGGCGAAACAAGCCTGAGCTTTCCGAACAAATAGATGCCCTGCAAAGATTCGCGCGAAAGACCGGAATCGTTCTCGCCTTCATCACCCAGATTGACCGTTCATATGACCCAGAGACAAAGCCTCTGCCGGATATGCAAGACATACGCTTGCCCAACAAAGTAGATGTGGGCCTTTTCTCGAAAGCATGCTTCTTGCACGAAGGTAAGGTTCAGTTTCAAGCGATAGCCTGATATGCTGATCTGCCGGGGCGCTTACTTCGCGCTCCGGCAGGTTACGCCTTGTCACGAAAATCCTGATTTTCGCGGCTAAATCGACCGTACTGGGAACTCACGGGAAATTCTGTCGCAAAACACGCTCGCAAAAGTGGTTCACGAAAAGCTGATTTTTGCGACAGGCCAAAGGCGGCTCTCCACCCGTTTCAGACTCTGCGGGGACGGGGACGCCCTCAACGTGGTGAGGTTCAAGGCTCCGTGCTCTTACGGCGCCCGCAGCAACGCCCCCAGACTCCGCAGATACGCCTCCGGCAGCCCGGCCTCCCGGGCCGCCGCGATCACGCCCTGGAGATAGCCCGGCCGCGGCACGCCGCCCTGGCTCCGGCCGAGATAGACGAGCGCCCGGCGCACGCCCCCGTCCGTGACGACCGGCTGCTGCGCCTTGAGGTAGAGGCCGCTCGCCACACCCTCGTAGCGGTCGAGGGACGGCACATCGGCGAGCGCGAGGTCCCAGACGAGGCCCCAGACCGTCGCGCCGGGATCCCGCACCACCGAGGCGTAGCCCTCCCGCATGATCACGAAGCGGTGGCGGTGCAGGCGAGCGATGCCCCGCACCGTCGAGGCGGGGCAGCGCCGGGCCATGGCGGCCCGGTCCATGTTGGAGCCGTACGCGAAGTAGAGCGGCACGGCCCAGCCGCCCTCAGGCGAATTCGAGGATCACCGCATCGACCGCGAGGCTGTCGCCCTCCTTGGCCTGGATGGTCTGCACCGTGCCGTCGCGCTCGGCGCGCAGCACGTTCTCCATCTTCATGGCCTCGACGATGGCGAGCGGTTCGCCCGCCTTCACCTCCTGGCCGGGCGTAACCATGATGCTCTTCACGAGGCCGGGCATCGGGCAGAGCAGCTGCTTGCCCGAGCCGCCGACCTCCTTGATCGGCATCAGCGCCGCGAGCTCCGCCTCGCGCCGCGTGTAGACCCGCGCCTCGGCGGCCGCGCCCGCATGCTGCAGGAAGACGCCGTTGAGGAGGGGGCGCACCTGGATCGCCGCCCGGGCGCCGCCGATCGTGCCCGTCCAGACCGGCTCGCCCGGCCGCCACCCGCTCTCGACCGTCCAGGTCGTGCCGTCCGCGAAGGCGACCGCGATCCCGTTCGCCGGCCCTCGGCCGGCCTCGATCGTCTCCACCGTCGCCTCGAAGCGCTGGTCGCCGAGCCACACCACCCGGTCGCGCTCGAAGCGCAGGTGCTTGGGGTCGCGCATCTGGCCCGAGATGCCGCGCTTGCGCTCGTTGAGCACGTGGTCGATGACCGCCGCCGCCGCCACCATCCGCAGGGCTACCTCGCCCGCCGGCACCGGCGCCTCGAAGCCGTTCGGGAATTCCTCCGCGATGAAGCCGGTGGAGAGCCGGCCCTCCTGCCAGCGCGGATGCTGCATGAGCGCGGCGAGGAACGGGATGTTGTGGCGGATGCCGTCGATGGCGAAGGCGTCGAGGGCCTCTCCTTGCGCGCTGATCGCCTCGTCGCGGGTCGGCGCCCAGGTGACGAGCTTGGCGATCATCGGATCGTAGTGGATCGCGATCTCGCTCCCCTCCTCGACTCCGGTGTCCTTGCGGATGATGGCGCTGCCATGCGCGCCCTCCGCCGGCGGGCGGTAGGTGGTGAGCCGGCCGATCGAGGGCAGGAAGTTGCGGGTCGGGTCCTCGGCGTAGACGCGGCTCTCGACCGCCCAGCCGTCGAGTCTCACGTCGTCCTGGGTCAGCGGCAGCATCTCGCCGGCCGCCACCCGGATCATCAGCTCGACGAGATCGAGGCCGGTGATCATCTCGGTCACCGGGTGCTCCACCTGGAGCCGGGTGTTCATCTCCAGGAAGTAGAAGGACTTGTCCTGGCCGGCGACGAACTCGACGGTGCCGGCGGAATCGTAGTGCACCGCACGCGCCAGCGCGACCGCCTGCTCGCCCATCCTGCGGCGGGTCTCCTCGTCGAGGAGGGGCGACGGCGCCTCCTCGATGACCTTCTGGTTGCGGCGCTGGATCGAGCACTCGCGCTCGCCGAGATAGATCACGTTGCCGTGCTTGTCGCCGATGACCTGGATCTCGATGTGGCGCGGGTCGGTGATGAACTTCTCGATGAAGACCCGGTCGTCGCCGAAGGACGAGGCCGCCTCCGAGCGGGCGCGGGCGAAGCCCTCCGCCACCTCGGCCGCCGAATGCGCGATGCGCATGCCCTTGCCGCCGCCACCCGCCGAGGCCTTGATCATCACCGGATAGCCGATCTCGTCGGCGATCTGGACCGCATGCTCGGGGCTCTCGATCACGCCGAGGAAGCCCGGCACGGTCGAGACGCGTGCCGCGGAGGCCGCCTTCTTCGACTCGATCTTGTCGCCCATCGCGGCAATCGCGCCCGGGTTCGGGCCGATGAACACGATGCCGGCCTCGGCCAGCGCCTTCGGGAAGGCCTCGCGCTCGGAGAGGAAGCCGTAGCCCGGATGCACCGCCTGCGCGCCGGTCCTCTTGCAGGCCTCGATGATCTTCTCGATCACGAGGTAGGACTGGGCGGCGGGCGCGGGGCCGATATGGACGGCCTCGTCGGCGAGCGACACGTGCACCGCGTCCCGGTCGGCGTCGGAATAGACCGCGACCGTCTTGATCCCCATCCGCCGCGCCGTCTTGATGATGCGGCAGGCGATCTCGCCCCGGTTTGCGATCAGGATCTTGTCGAACATCGAAGCGCGCACTCGAGCCGTGAGAAGGACCAAGCCGGGCCGAAAATGCCCAAGCTCATTCCCGTTAATGCATCGGGGCGCGCCGCGAAAGCAGCGAAAAGGCGAGTCGGGCCGAAGGACCTGGCCCCGATTGGTCGAAGGTCGGGCGAGACACCGGCCGCTGCGGCGGCCGGCGTCAGGCCGCGAGCGCGACCGGGACGTCCGGCTCCTCCGCGCCGGCGCGCCGGCCGTTGAGGCGCAGCGCGAAGGCGACGAAGTCCGGGTCGGTCGTCTGGGCCTCCCGCACCACCTCGACGGCGATCCGGGCGCCCGTCCGGGTGGGACCGGTGCCGCAGGAGAGCGAGGCGGCGAGCCACCGGGCGGTGTCGGCGTCGATCCGGCCGGTCGGGCGCGTACCCCAGACCGCGAAATCGACCACGCAGGCGACCAGGAAATCGGAAAAATCCGGATCCGCCTCCGGCACCGCCCGATCGAGGCCGAGCAGCATATCGGCCTCCTCGCGGCACATCAGCCCATCCGGCAGCACCGTGCGGGCCAGTTCGCGCACGTCGTCATGCGAGATCGCGCCCTTGGCGACCATACGGTTGCAGAAGTCTTGCAGAGAAATCTGGATCATCTGTCGTGCCTCCCCGGCTTTTTTGATGCCGGTGTTTGTCCCTGTGTGAGAAGGACTATGCGCGACGGTGATCGCTTGAGCGGTTAACGCCGGAATCTGAATCCGTGTTCAGGTTAAGCCAAGGCAAGCAGGCAGCGTTGCGAAACGGTTTCGGCCCTGCCCGGCTTTAGAGCAGGATCCGTTCACGGTGGAACGGATCCTGCTCTTAGGTTTTTGATTTTGCCGCATTTTCTGCGACGAACCGGGATCCACCTCGTCGGAAAATGCTCTAGCGCACGATGACCCTCGCATCGAGGCCGACGCGGTTGTAGAGATCGACGACGTCGATGTTGCGCATCCGGATGCAGCCCGAGGAGGCCGCCTGCCCGATCCGCTCCGGCTCGTTGGTGCCGTGGATGCGGTAGAGCGTGTCGCGATTGCCGTCCGCGAGGTAGAGGGCGCGGGCGCCGAGCGGGTTCTCCGGCCCGCCCTTCATCGGGTGGACATGCGGCCAGCGCTTGACCATCTCGGCGGGCGGGTTCCAGTCCGGCCAGGCGGCCTTGCGGAACACCCGGGCGGTGCCAGTCCAGCCATAGGCCTCGTCGCCCACCGTCACGCCGTAGCGCACGGCCTTGCGGTCGGGGAGCACGTAGTAGAGCTGCCGCTCCTTCGTCTCGACCACAATGGTGCCGGGCGGCTCGCCGGTCGGATCGTCGGTGAGATAGCGGGCGAAGCGCGGATCGGCCTCGGCCTCCGGCACCATCGCCATCCAGGCGGCGTCCTGCGCGGACAGCGCCGGATCCGGAATGCTCTTGTAGCTGCAGCCGGAGAGCGCCAGGGCGGCGAGGACGAGGGCGTGACGGCGCATCGAAACAGGATCCCGCTCCCGGTCAGCCAGAGGACGTCATGGTTGACCGATGGTTACTCCTAAGGCTCGGCCGTTCGGCTGCGAAGTCGCAGCAAGCTCGCTCCAGCACGAATGCACGCATGTGTTGCGTCGCGGTCAGCCTCCTGCCACGTTGTATGCCACACTCACGGGAGGGGGCCCTCGGGCCAGGACAAGGCATGACGACGCTGTATCTCAGCCACCCGGCATCCCTCGACCACACCACGCCCCTCGGCCATCCCGAACGCCCCGATCGCATCCGGGTCATCGAGCAGGCGCTGGAGGATGAGCGGTTCTCCGCCCTGGTGCGCGAGCAGGCGCCGCGGGCGGAGCTCGCGGTCGCGACGCTCGCCCATCCGGAGGCCTATGTGGAGGCCATCGCCGAGGCCGCGCCCCAGGCCGGCCTGGTGGCGATCGATTCCGACACCGTGATGTCGCCCGGCACGCTCGAAGCGGTGCTGCGGTCGCTCGGGGCCGCCCGGCAGGCCGTCGACGAGGTGATGGCCGGCAAGGTCGCCAACGCCTTCGCGGCCATGCGTCCGCCCGGCCACCACGCCGAGCGGAGGCGGGCCATGGGCTTCTGCGTCTTCAACCAGGCGGCGGTCGCCGTCCGGCATGCCCAGAAGAGCTTCGGCGCGGAGCGCGTCGCCCTCGTGGATTGGGACGTCCATCACGGCAACGGCTCGCAGGACATCTTCTGGAGCGACCGTTCGGTGCTGTACTGCTCGACGCACCAGATGCCGCTCTACCCGGGCACGGGCGCCGCCTCCGAGCGGGGCGACCACGACACGATCGTGAACGTGCCCCTGCGCCCGGGCGACGACGGCGACCGCTTCCGCGAGGCATTCGAGCAGGGGATCCTGCCGCGGGTCGATGCCTTCCACCCGGACCTGATCGTGATCTCGGCGGGCTTCGATGCCCATTGGCGCGATCCGCTGGCCAATCTCCAGCTCACGGAGGCGGATTTCGCCTGGGCGACCCGCCGCCTCATGGCGATCGCCGACCGGCGCGCGGGCGGTCGGGTCGTGTCGGTCCTGGAGGGCGGTTACGACCTCGACGGATTGTCGAAGTCGGTCGCGGCCCATGTCGAGGCGCTGATGGGACACTGAATAGAAACGGACGTGAGTGGCAGCCGCCCCGCTCCTCATGATGCTGAGGTGCTGGCGATCGCAGATCGCGCAGGCTGCCTCGAAGCACGCCGGACCGGTGCTCCCATCCGCCAGAGCCTCGGACCAGCGCTCAGGCGTGCTTCGAGGCAGCCTGCGCGATCTGCGATCGCCAGCACCTCAGCGTGAGGACCCGTGGGGCTGCCATCGGGGGGCCTTGCGGCCAGTTTCGTCCGTCAGGGTCGGCAAAGGCCGGTGGAGAACTCATACCAACGGCCCAGGATGCTGCCGCGCATGCTCGCGCATCGGGCCGTTGACCCATCGCCGCCGAACCGGAGGACCGCCCGGAGGAGGTCGCTCAGCCGTCCAGCGGCTCGTCGCCCAGGAGTTCGATCCCGAAGCCCGACAGGCCGACATAGGAGCGCGAGGCGGTGGCGAGATTGCGGATCGAGACCACGCCGAGGTCGCGCAGGATCTGGGCCCCGAGCCCGACCTCGCGCCACTGGCGGACCCGGGCGGCCTCTGCGCCGTCGCCATGCTCCTCGCGGAAGCTCGTGAGCGGGACGCCCGCGGTGCCGTCGCGCAGATAGACCAGGACGCCGCGCCCCTCGTCGGCGAAGCGGCGCATGACGCACTCGATCACCCGGCCGCCCTCGATCACGTCGGCCACCACGTTCGAGCGGTGCAGGCGCACCAGCATGTCGCGCCCGTCGCCGATCCGCCCATGCACGAAGGCGAATTGCTGCATCGACTCGAAGGGCGTGGTGTAGGCATAGCCGGTCAGGCTTCCCCATTCGGTCTTCACCGGGAAGCTGCCGATCCGCTCGACGAGCTTCTCGCGGGCCTGCCGGTAGGCGATGAGCTCCGCCACCGAGATCTGGCGCAGGCCGTGCCTCTCGGCGAAGGCCTCGATCTGCGGCCCCTTCATCACCGTGCCGTCGTCGTTGGCGAGTTCGCAGATCACGCCGACCGGCGGCAGCTTCGCCAGCCGGCAGAGGTCGACCGCCGCCTCCGTGTGGCCGGAGCGCATCAGCACGCCGCCGTCCCGGGCGATGAGCGGGAAGATATGGCCCGGCCGCACGAAGTCCGCGGCGCCCATGTTGCCGTTGGCAAGCGCCCGCACGGTGTTGCAGCGCTGCTCGGCCGAGATGCCGGTGGTGAGCCCGTGCTTGACGTCGACCGTGACCGTGAAGGCGGTGCCGAGCGGCGCGTCGTTCGAGGCTACCATCGGCTCCAGGCGCAGGCGCTTGGCCTCCGCGCCCGTGATCGGCGCACAGACGATCCCGCAGGTGTTGCGGATGATGAAGGCCATCTTCTCCGGCGTGCAGAGGGAGGCCGCGACGACGAGATCGCCCTCGTTCTCGCGGTCGTCGTCATCGGTGACGATGACGATCTCGCCGCGGGCGAAGGCCTCGATGGTCTCGACGACGGAAGCGTGGGGCACGGGCATCTCCTGCCGTGGGGCGTTCAGGCCCAGGAAGTCGTTCGGCGTCACGGCGCCGCCAGTCTCGCGGGCGACGAGCGCCGCGGTCTCGCGCGACAGCCACGCAGCGGGATTGTTGCACAGGCCCGTCACCGCCGCGGGGGAGAGCCCGCAGCGCCGTGCGAAGTCGATGCGGGACACGCCCTGATGCCGAAGCCAGTCGCCGAGTTTCACGGGGCGATCATAGCCAGCGGCGGATTTCAGCGAAACTGAAATCGTCGCCGCACTTCAACCCTCTCGAAACGGCGCCCGCTCGCCCACCTGCCCACGGTGGCGCAGGTAATGATCGGCGAGCACGCAGGCCATCATCGCCTCGCCGACCGGCACGGCGCGGATGCCGACGCAGGGGTCGTGGCGCCCTTTCGTCACCACCTCGGCCGGCCGGTTGTCGCGGGTCACGCTGGCGCGGGGCGTCAGGATCGACGAGGTCGGCTTCACGGCGAAGCGGCAGACGATGGGCTGCCCGGACGAGATGCCGCCGAGGATCCCACCCGCATGGTTGGCGAGAAAAGCCGGCGCGCCGCCATTGCCGGGCCTCATCTCGTCGGCATTCTCCTCGCCCCGCAGGGTCGCTGCCGCGAAACCGTCGCCGATCTCAACGCCCTTGACCGCATTGATCGACATCATGGCGGCGGCGAGATCCGCATCGAGCTTGCCGTAGACCGGGGCGCCGAGGCCCGGCGGTACGCCCTCGGCCACCACCTCGATCACGGCGCCGATCGACGAGCCGTCCTTGCGGATCTCGTCCAGGATCTCCGCCCATTGCACAGCCGCCACTGCGTCCGGGCAGAAGAAGGGATTGTTGCCGACCTCGTTCCAATCGAAACGCGCCCGGTCGATGGCATGGGGCCCGAGCTGGACCAGAGCGCCCCGGATGGTGACGCCCGGCAGCACCTTGCGGGCGATGGCGCCCGCCGCGACCCGCGCCGCTGTCTCCCGGGCGGAGGAGCGCCCGCCCCCGCGATAGTCGCGGATGCCGTACTTGGCCTCGTAGGTGTAATCGGCATGGCCCGGCCGGTAGGTGTCGCGGATCTCGGAATAATCCTTCGAGCGCTGATCGACGTTCTCGATCATCAGCGCGATCGGCGTGCCGGTGGTGAGCTGGCGCCCGCCCGTGCGGTCGTCGGCAAAGACCCCCGACAGGATCCGAACCGTGTCGGGCTCGCGGCGCTGCGTCGTGAAGCGCGACTGGCCCGGCCGGCGCCGGTCGAGTTCCGCCTGGATCTCGGCGGCCTCCAGCGGGATGAGCGGCGGGCAGCCGTCCACCACGCAGCCGAGGGCCGGCCCGTGGCTCTCGCCGAAGGTCGTGACACGGAAGAGGTGGCCG
Organism: Methylobacterium nodulans ORS 2060; assembly: GCF_000022085.1. Lineage (NCBI taxonomy): Bacteria > Pseudomonadati > Pseudomonadota > Alphaproteobacteria > Hyphomicrobiales > Methylobacteriaceae > Methylobacterium > Methylobacterium nodulans. The sequence goes on along the minus strand of NC_011894.1, from coordinate 1,975,647 downwards.
AAGCTGTTGTGCGACATGATGGCGGTCTAGCGCGGGATGCGGGCGGGGACAAACGCCGCGATCACCCGGTCGTCATTCGGTCATGGCGGATGCAGGCCCGCAAGCCCGCCCCGCGCCTTCAGCGCCCGGTAGGCATCGAGCCCCGTCGCAAGGTCCCGGCGCAGCCGCCGCTCGTCATCGAGCGCGGCGAGGGCGTAGGTGACGCCCAGGATATGCGCCGCCTCGTAGCCCCGCGGCAGCTCGCCCGCAGCCCCGAGCCCGATCGCCGTCGCCGGCAGCCGCTCCGCGAAATCGGAGAGACGCGCCCGCAGGCGGGGGCCATCGGCGCGCAGGGCCGCCTCGGCCCGCATCCCATGCGCGCGGATCGCCGCCACCGTGCCCTGCGCCAGCGAGAGATGCACCGCCTCGCGGTCGGCCGGGAACAGGTAGACGAGGTAGAAGCCCTGCGTGGCGCTCGTGGTCACGGCCGGATCGAACACGGCGATCCAGGGCACCGCCGCCCAGTGCAGGCCCCGTCCGGGGCTGCCCTTGACGAGGAGCCCGGGCGCTCCGGCGGGAAGGGCGGCCCGCACCTCGTCGGGCGCTCCCCGGCGGATCACGTGGGCGAGGGGATGGCCGGGCAGCGGGTCGAGGCGCGCGAGCGGATATTCGCGGATGATCCGGCGCAGCGCGTGGCCGAGGCTCACGGCCGCGCCGTCACGCCCCCGGTCATCGGCGCGCTCACCCCGGTCGTCGACGGGAAGGTGATCGGCAGGCCGTTCCAGGCGCGCACCGCGAGATGCGCGAAAGCTTGCGCCTCCAGGAAGGCGGAGGACCAGCCGATCTCGTCGGCGGGCGTCACCTCGGCCCGCAGGTGATGGCGGAGCAGGCGCAGCATCTCGTCGTTGCGCGCCCCGCCCCCGGCCACGATCCAGCGCCGCGGGGGTTCGGACGCGAAATCGAGGGCGCGGGCGACGGCGCGAACCGTGAAGGCCGTGAGGGTCGCGGCACCGTCCTCGGTCGAGAGAGGGCCCACGAGCCTGTGCGAAAAAGAGTTCCGGTCGAGGGATTTGGGCGGGCGGCGGGTGAAATAGGGATGCACGAGAAGCCAGGCCAGCAGCGCCTCGTCGGGCCGGCCCGCGGCGGCGGTGCTCCCCCGCGCGTCGAAGGGCCGTGAGGCACGCTCGCTCATCCAGTCGTCGATCAGCGCGTTGCCCGGTCCGGTGTCGAAGGCGAGGAGATCGCCGTTGCCCGCGATCAGCGTGACATTGGCGACGCCGCCGATATTGAGGATCGCGAGGCTGCCCTCGAAGCCCGAGGCCCGGGCCAGGGCGCGGTGGAAGATCGGCACCAGCGGCGCCCCCTGCCCGCCCGCCGCGACGTCGGCCTGCCGGAAATCCGAGACGACCGGGATCCCGAGATGGCGGCTGAGCCGCGCGCCGTCGCCGATCTGCACGGTCAGCCCCTGGCCGGGCCGGTGGATCACGGTCTGGCCGTGGAAACCGATCAGGTCGATGTCGGCGGGCGTGAGGCCATTCTCGGTCAGGAAATTCTCGACGGCCTCGGCGTGGAGACGCGTCACGCGCTCCTCCGCCTCGCGCAGGCAGCCCGGCCGGTCGGTGCGCACAGCGATCGCCTCGGCCTCCGCCAGGGCCCGGCGCAGCAAGGCCCGGTCCTCGTCCGAATAGGCCCGGTAGCCGGTGGGGCCGAGCGGCCCGATGCGGCCGTTATGCCCGCGCCGCACCCGCACCGTCTCGCCGTCGCTCTCGATGAGCGCGACGTCGATGCCGTCGAGGGAGGTGCCGCTCATCAGGCCGATCGCCCGCATCATCATCCGCCCCCGTGCCTTTCGGGCCGCACGCTGCTATGAGCGCCGCGCATCCGATCGAGCTAGCACGGCGGCACGGGGTTGTCCTGCCGCCTCACGAGACCTTGACGCCCATGGCTGCGCCCATCGACTTCGCGCCCCGCTCCGACTTCCTGAAGGTCCTGTTCGAGCGCGGCTACGTCCACCAGTGCTCCGATTTCGCGGGCGTGGACGCGGCCGCCCGCGAGGGGCGGCTCACGGCCTATGTGGGCTATGACTGCACGGCCCCCTCGCTGCATATCGGGCACCTGCTCTCGATCATGATGCTGCATTGGCTGCAGGCGACGGGCGGCAAGCCCCTGGCGCTGATGGGCGGCGGCACGACGCGGGTCGGCGACCCCTCCGGCCGCGACGAGAGCCGCAAGATCCTGACGCTCGAGCAGATCGACGCCAACAAGGCCGAGATCCGCAAGACCTTCACGCGCTTCCTGCGCTTCGGCAAGGACCTGCGCGACGCGATCATGGCCGACAACGCCGAGTGGCTGACGCAGCTCAACTACATCGAGATGCTGCGCGACATCGGCCGCCACTTCTCTGTGAACCGCATGCTGTCGATGGACAGCGTGCGCCTACGGCTGGAGCGCGACCAGGAGCTGTCCTTCCTGGAATTCAACTACATGATCCTGCAGGCCTACGACTTCGTGGAGCTGAACCGCCGCTACGGCGTGACGCTGCAGATGGGCGGCTCGGACCAGTGGGGCAACATCATAACGGGCATCGATCTCGGACGGCGCCTCGGCACGCCGCAGCTCCACGCGCTCACCTGCCCGCTGATGACCACGGCCTCGGGCGCCAAGATGGGCAAGACGGCCTCGGGCGCGGTCTGGCTCAATCCCGACATGCTCTCGCCCTGGGATTACTGGCAGTTCTGGCGCAACACCGAGGACGCCGATGTCGGCCGCTTCCTGCGGCTGTTCACGCTGCTGCCGCTCGACGAGATCGACCGGCTCGCCGCGCTCGGCGGCGCCGAGATCAACGAGGCCAAGAAGGTGCTGGCGACCGAGGCGACGGCCCTGCTGCATGGCCGCGAGGCAGCCGAGGCCGCCGCCGAGACGGCGCGCCGCACCTTCGAGGAGGGCGCCGCGCCCGAGACCCTGCCGACCGTCGAGGTGCCGCGTGCCCTCCTCGCCGGGGGCCTCGGGGTGCTCACGGCCTTCGGGCCCGACCATGCCAAGCTCCTGCCCTCGACGAGCGAGGCGCGTCGCCAGGTGCGCAGCGGCGGCCTCAAGGTGAACGACGCCGCGGTCACGGATGAACGGGCGGTGCTCGGCGAGGCCGACCTCACCGCGGACGGCGTGATCAAGCTGTCCTTCGGCCGCAAGAAGCACGTGCTGCTGCGGCCGGTCTGATCCCTGCGGCCCAGGCTGCCGATGCAGCGGGTGCTGACGCATCAGGCCGTTAAATTGAAGCGGCCCTGCGTGGCGGCCGCCCCCTCTCCTCATGCTGAGGTGCTGCGTAGCAGCCTCGAAGCACTCCGGACCGGTGCTCCCATCCACCAGAGCCTCGGACCAGCGGTCAGGCGTGCGTGCCGGCTGATGCCGGCCAGAGGCTCCGTGCGATCTGCGATCGCCAGTGCGATGTGCGATCGCCAGCACCTCAGCATGAGGAGCGGGGTTGACTGCCATGAGCGGGAGCGCTCAGTCAGCCGGCTTCATCCCTCAGGGTCGGCCCGGCCGGTGGTGGACTGATACGGTCACCGAACTGATCGTCCGGAGACCGGATCACACCGCCGTCTCGCCTTCCCCAGCCGTAAAATCCCGCCAGAGCAGCACCAGGGCCGCCATCACGGCCGGCCCCAGGAACAGCCCGAGCAGCCCGAAATTCTCGACCCCGCCCAGGATGCCGAGCAGCACCCAGAGGAAGGGCAGCCGCGTCGCGCCGCCGATCAGGGCCGGGCGCACGAAATGGTCGGCCACGAAGGTCACGACCATCCCCGCGATCACCACCACCGCCGCCGCGGCGACGCTGCCATTCACGGCCGCCAGCACCGCCGCAAGCCCGAACACCACGACCACCGCGAAGGGGATCATGGCCGCGAGCGCGGTGGCGGCGCCGAGCAGCACCGGATGCGGCACGCCGGCGAAATGGTACACGAGGCCGAGCAGGAAGCCCTCGCCGAGGCCGACGAGGACGAGGCCGTCCACGGTGCCGTGAACCGACGCCGCCATCTGGCGGGCGACCCGCTCGCCCCGCGATCCGAACAGGCGGCGGCAGGCGACGAGGCCCTGCTCGGCCACCGCCGGCCCGTCGCGGAAGAGGAAGAACAGGGTCAGGAGCGTGAAGCCGAACAGCACCACCCGGTGGGCGATCTGCTTTCCGAAGCTGCCGCCGAGGCCGATCAGCGACGAGCGCTCGATCCGGTGCAGCAGGTCCGAGGTGCCCGCCGGATGACCGAGATTCTCCTGCCACCACGCGGAGACCTGCGCGGCGCCGAAAGGCAGGTGCGCGACCGCCTCCGGCACCGGCCAGCCCTGCTCCTCGATCTGACGCCAGAACTGGAGGACGTCGTGGGCCTCCCGGGCGGCCTGGACGGCCACGAAGGCGAGCGGCACCAGGATGACAAGGGCGAGCGCCAGGGTGAACAGGCTCGGCCACAGCAGGTTGTGGCGGCCGCCGGGAAACCGCCGGGTGAGGCGCGCATAGAGCGGCCACAGCGCGATGGTGAGGATGACGGCCCAGACCAGGGCCGGCAGGAAGCCGTGCAGGGTCCAAAGGCCGATGGAAGCGAGGCCGAGCACCATCGCGGCCCGCGCCACGGCATGCGACCGCTCGGTCTCCCGGCGCGCGCTCGGCAGCGACGTGACGTGTTCCATTCCGGTTCCTCCGCTAGGGGCAGGATCGCCCGCCCGGTGCATCAACGCCGGACGTGGTCGTCCGCCGCGCTGTTGCCCGTCGCTCCCCCCTCGTGTATGCGGACCCCTCGACCGGGGCGGCGGTGCGCGAGTGCAGCTGGCCCGATCCGGCTCGCCGGCTCCGGCGGAGTGAAACCTGACAGCTCGAGGCCGCCTGAAAGAGCGGTTCGTGACCGGGGGCTCGGGCGGAGGTCCATTGGTCGCGTGGTCGAGCCAGACCTGATCACGAAAGCGGCTGCACGCCCATGTCCGACACCTTCGACCGCGTTGCCGACATCATCGCCGAGACGGCCGACATCCCGCGCGACTCGATCACGCCGGAGAGCCACGCGATCGACGATCTCGGCATCGACAGCCTCGCCTTCCTCGACATCGCCTTCGCGATCGACAAGGCCTTCGGCATCAAGCTGCCCCTCGAACAATGGACCCAGGAGGTCAACGAGGGCAAGGTGCCGGCCGAGCAGTACTTCGTGCTGAAGAATCTCTGCGCCCGCATCGACAGCCTGGTGGCCGAGAAGGCCGCCAAGGTCTGAAGCGCGCTCGGGCGGGCCGGCGCATGCGCCTCGAATATTTCGAGATGATCGACCACGTCGTGTCCATCGACCGGGAGGCCGGGCGGATCGACGCGCGCGCCACCGTGCCGATGGCAAGCCCGGTCTTCGAGGGGCACTTCCCTGGCCATCCCCTCGTGCCGGGGGTGCTCCTCACCGAGACCATGGCGCAGGCCTCCGGCTACCTGCTCCTCGCCCGTTCGGGATTCAGCCACATGCCGTTCCTCATGGGCGTCGACAAGGCGCGCTTCCGCTCCTTCGTGGGGCCGGGCGCGGAACTCGCGGTGGAAGCGAGCCTGGAGCATGACGGCTCGGGCTACGCCGTCACCAAGGCGGCCATCCGCGCAGAGGGCAAGCCGCTCTGCAATGCGGAGCTGCGCTTCAGGACCATGCCGTTCCCGGCGGGCCTCGACGGGCCGATGCGGGAGCGCGCGCGGGCCATCGGGCTCCTCGACGGGGCCGCCGCGGACGGGGCCGCCGCGTGAGCGCCCGGGAGGTCGTGATCACCGGGCTCGGGCTGGTATCCGGGGCAGGCGAGGGCGTCGCGGCCCATCAGGCGGCGCTTGCTGCGGGCCGGCCGCCGCGCAAAGATGCCGAGACCTTCGCGCCCTGGCCGGTCCATCCGGTGGCGCCACTCGCCCTCGACAGTCAGATCCCCAAGAAGGCCGACCAGCGGCAGATGGAGCCCTGGCAGCGCCTCGGCGTCTACGCCGCCGGCCTCGCCCTCGATGCGGCCGGCCTCAAGGGGGATGCGGCGCGAAAGGGCGCCATGCATCTCATCGTGGCGGCGGGCGGCGGCGAGCGCGACTACGCGGTCGACGGGCAGATCCTCACCGGGCTTCGCGCCGCCGCCGATCCGGGCGCCTTCCTGAACGAGCGGCTGCAGAACGACCTACGTCCGACCCTCTTCCTCGCCCAGCTCTCGAACTTGCTCGCCGGCAACATCGCCATCGTGCACGGCGTGACGGGCGCCTCGCGCACCTTCATGGGCGAGGAATCGAGCGGCGTCGACGCCCTGCGCATCGCCCAGGCCCGCATCGCCGCCGGACAGGTCGACAGCATGCTGGTCGGCGGCTCCTACAATGCCGAGCGGGCGGACGTGCTGCTCGTCCACGAGATGGGCGGCTTCCTCTACCGGCCGGATTACGCGCCCGTTTTTCGCCGCGAGGGCACGGGCGGGTTCATCTTAGGAAGCGGCGCCGCCTTCCTGGTGCTGGAATCCGCCGACCACGCCGCCGCCCGCAGGGCCGCTCCGCTCGCCCGCCTCGCCGCCGTGGCGAGCGACCGCTCGCGGCGGGCGCCGGGCAGCGTCGGCGCGAGCCTGACCGCGCTCTGGCGGCAGGCCGGCCTCGCCGATCCGGATGCCGTCATCTCGGGCGCCACCGGCTGCGCCGGGATCACCGGCGAGGAGGCAGCCACGCTCGCCACGCTCGCACCCGGCGCCCGGGTGAGCGCGCTCGGCGACCTCACCGGCCACACCCTCGAAGTCACGGCCCCCTTCGGGGCCGCCCTCGCGGCCGCCCTGGTGGCTTCGGGCGCGGCCCGCGAGGTCGCCGTCACGGCGGTCGGGCACCGCCGCGGCGAGGGTGTCCTCCGCATCCTGCCCGCCGGGAGCTCCGCATGATGCGCGCCTATCGGGACGCCAAGGGCCGGCCCCTCGTCGCCGTCACGGGGATGGGCGTCGTCACCTCCCTCGGGCAGGGCGTGGCGGAGAACTGGTCGGCGCTGACGGCGGGGCGCTCGGGCATCCACGCCATCACCCGCTTCCCGACCGAGGGTCTGCGCACCCGCATCGCCGGCACGGTCGATTTCCTCAAGGCCGAGCCGATGGTGGCGCCTTTGCTCTCCGAGCGCCTCGCCGCCGCCGCCGCCGAGGAGGCAGTCGCCGAGGCCCGGATCCCGGGCGACTTCCCCGGCGCGCTGTTCATCGCCGTCCCGCCCGTCGAGATGGAATGGCCGCAGCGCCAGGCTCTTGCCGAGGCGGCGGGGGTGTCCGGCGACATCACCTACGCGGACCTGCTGCGGGCCGCCTCCACCCGCCGCTTCGACGACTGGCACGACCTGTTCATCTTCGGCACGGTGGCCGACCGCATCGCCGACCGCTTCGGCACCAAGGGGTCGCCGATCTCGCTCTCGACCGCCTGCTCGTCGGGCGCCACCGCGATCCAGCTCGGCGTCGAGGCGATCCGCCGCGGCGAGATGACGGCCGCCCTCTGCATCGGCACCGACGGCTCGGTGAATCCCGAATCGCTGATCCGCTTCTCGCTCCTTTCGGCCCTGTCGACCCAGAACGACCCGCCGGAGGCGGCCTCCAAGCCTTTCGCCAGGAACCGCGACGGCTTCGTGATGGGCGAGGGCGCCGCCGCCCTGGTGCTGGAGGATGCCGCAGCGGCTTCCGCCCGCGGCGCCCGGATCCTCGGCTACGTGCTCGGCTGCGGCGAGAAGGGCGACGGCTTCCATCGCACCCGCTCGAGCCCGGACGGCGCGCCGATCATCGCGGCGATCCAGGACGCTCTCGACGATGCCGGGCTCGCGCCGGATGAGATCGACACCGTGAACGCCCACGGCACCGGCACGCCGGAGAACGACAAGATGGAGGCGCTCGGCTGCCTCGCAGTCCTGGGCGAGCGCATGCGCAGCGTCCCGATCTCCTCCAACAAGTCGATGATCGGCCATACGCTGACCGCGGCCGGGGCGATCGAGGCGGCCTTCTCGCTCCTCACCATCGCGACCGGACGCGTGCCGCCGACGCTCAACTACGCGGTGCCGGATCCCGCAATCCCCCTCGACGTGGTGACGGCGGCCCGCGACCTGCCGGTCCGGACCGTGCTGTCGAACTCCTTCGGCTTCGGCGGGCAGAACACCTGCCTCGTCCTCGCGGCGGAGCCGGCGTGAACGGGCCCGCATCCGCGGCCGGCCGGATCCTCGTCACCGGCGGCGCCCGGGGCCTCGGGGCCGCGATCGTGCGGGCGCTCGTGGCCGCGGGCCACGACGTGGACTTCACCGTCCGGCAATCGGGCGAGGCCGCCGGGGCCCTGGCGGCGGAGCTCGCGGCCACCCATCCGGGCCGCAGGCTGCGTGCCTTGCCCGTCGATCTCGCCGACCGGACCGCCCTCGACGCCTTCTGCGAGCAGGCGGCGGAGGAGGGCTATGGCGGGTTCGTGCACAATGCCGGCCAGTCTTACGACGCGCTCGCGGCGATCCTCGACCAGGACCGGGCCGAGGCGGCCATGCAGGTCAATTTCTGGTCGCTGACGCGCCTCGCCAAGGCGCTGGTGCGGCCGATGACCCGGGCCAAGGCGGGGCGGATCGTGGCGATCGGCTCGGTCGCGGCGCTGCGGGGCAATCCGGGCAACGCCGCCTACGCGGCCTCGAAGGGCGCGCTGATCGCCTATTGCCGCACGCTCGCGCTCGAATGCGCGCGGCGGGGCGTCACTGTGAACGTGGTGGCGCCGGGCTTCATCGACACCGCCATGATGGCGCCCTACGCGGCCCACCGCGCCGCCATGGAGAAGCAGATCCCGGCCGGGCGCTTCGCCGCACCGGAGGAGGTCGCGGCCCTCGTCGCCTTCCTGATGGGGCCGGGCGCAGCCTACATCACCGGGGCGGTGCTGCCGGTCGATGGCGGGCTCACCGCGATGATGGGCGTCCACCGCGGCTGAGCGCCCGATCCTTGATTCCGCCGCATTCGCTGCGCCGAAGCGGGCTCGCGCCGCAGGTCGGCGCGTGATGAAGAGGCCTTGCGCGATGCGTCGCGTCCGACTGGCGGCCTCCCTCCTCGTGCTGACGGGGGGAGCGGCCTTCGCCCAATCCGAAACCTTCCGGGTCGACGACGTGGCCCCGGGCGATTCCTTAAGCATCCGCGAGGCTCCGGACGCCGCGGCGCCCACGGTCGGGCGGGTGCCCTGGGACGGGCGGCTGCGCGGCTTCGGCTGCACCACCGACACACCGAGCGGGCGCACGTGGTGCCGGGTGAAGTACGGCCGCATCGTCGGCTGGGCTCGCCGCAAGTTCCTGGCGCCGGAGTGATGCGGCTTCCGGTTGATCTTTTCGAGACGAGTAAGCGCGGGGAACCCCTCTCCCGCGCCCTCTTGTCTCGGAACAGATCAACCAGAAGCCGTATCAGTCGTCCGCTGGAAGCTGTTCACGCTGCCCGACAGGGTTGTCGGACGAGCGATCGGATCCATGGCGGAGCCGGATCGCGCGGCACTCGCGACCCGTCTCGGCCACATTCTCCTGTCACCGGACCCGTCGTCCTCCCAAGCCCGAGTTTGACCATGCAAGCCCTGCAGATCTTCGGCGATCGCGACCTGCGCCTGTCGCAGGTCGAGGCGCCGCCCCCGCCCGGCCCGGGTGAGGTCGAGGTGCGGATCCGGGCGGTCGGGCTCAACTTCATCGACGTGTGGGGCTTCCGCGGCATGGCCTTCGCCAAGCGGAAGCTGCCGCTCACCGTCGGGGCCGAGGCGGCCGGCGAGATCTCAGGCCTCGGCGAGGGCGTCGAGGGGCTTAAGGTCGGCGATCCGGTGGCGCTTTACGGCGCGCTCACCTGCGGGCGCTGCCGGGCCTGCCGCGAGGGCCGCGACAATCTCTGCGAGGAGGTGGGCGGCGTGATGGGATTCCACATCGACGGCTTCGCCCGCGAGCGGGTCGTCATGCCGGCCCGCCTCGTGGTGCCGGTGCCGGCCGGGGTGAGCGCCGTCGAGGCCGCCTGCGCGCCCATCGCCTTCGGCACGGTCCAGCACATGCTCTTCGACAATGCCCGCCTGGAGCCGGGCGAGTCGATCCTGGTGCATGCGGGCGGCTCCGGCATCGGCACCGCCGCGATCAAGATGGCCAAGGCGATCGGCTGCACCGTCTTCACCACCGTCGGCGACGACGCCAAGGGCGAGAAGGCCCGCGCGCTCGGCGCCGACCACGTCATCAACTACCGCACCGAGCGCTTCGAGGGCGAGGTGCGGCGGCTGACCAAGCGCAAGGGCGTCGACGTGGTCTTCGAGCATGTGGGCGCCGATACCTGGAACGGCTCGCTCCTGTGCCTCAAGCGCGGCGGGCGGCTGGTGACCTGCGGCTCGACCTCCGGTGTCTCCGCCACCATGAACCTGATGCAGCTGTTCCAGCAGCAATACCGCATCACGGGCTCGTTCGGCTGCCGGATCGACAACATCCGGCAATCCCTGGCCAAGATGGCCGAGGGGCTCACCCCGGTGATCGACACGGTGCTGCCGCTCGCCTCCTTCGAGGAGGGGCTGGCGCGGCTCGAATCGCGGCAGGTCTTCGGGAAGATCATCGCCACGCTCTGATGCCAACGGCCCGGGCTGCTGACGCAAGCCAAGTGCTGCCGCGCATGCTCACGCAGCGGGCCGTTGACCATCTCGGATTTTCGATTCCAGGCCAAAGGCTTGGCGAAAATTCGAGAACCGAACCAACGGTCACATGGAAACGACCGTTGGCATGAGGGCCGCGCGGACCATCTTCCGCGTCACCCCTTGCAACTCTATGAGGGACCGACGACCTGCCGGCTCGGCGCCTCCGCCTGCGCCGTCGCCACCCCTCGTGAGATGTCCGTGCTGCGCCTGAAGCTGAGGCTGTACCGTTTCGTTTCCCGCCTCGCCGGGCTGCCGATGATCTGGCTCGTGCGCCTGCTGTTCGGTATCGCGAGCCTGCTCGGGCCGCAGCGGGCCGGGGGGTTCGGGGCCTGGCTCGGCCGCACGCTCGGACCCCGCCTGCCCGCGCACCGCACCGCCCTCGACAACCTGCGCCACGCCTATCCGGACCGCAGCCCTGAGGAGATCGCCGCGATCGCCCGCGGTGCCTGGGAGAATCTCGGCCGCACCGGCGCCGAATACGCGCATCTGGCCGAGATCTTCGACTACGACCCGCAGGCGGCGACGCCCGGCCGCATCGAGGTCGCGGGCATCGAGCACTTCTTCGCGCTGCGCGACGACGGCAAGCCGGGCCTGATCTTCTCGGCCCACCTCGCCAACTGGGAGCTGCCGGCGATCTGCGCGGCCCGCTTCGGCCTGGAGGCGAGCGCGGTGTTCCGGCCGCCGAACAACCCGGCCGCGAAGGAACTCGTGCAGGAGGTGCGGCGCTCCACGATGGGCGGCCTCACGGCGGCCGGGCCCGGCGCCGCCTTCGCCATGCAGGGCGTCATCGACCGCGGCGGCCATCTCGGCATGCTCGTCGACCAGCATTTCACCCGCGGCGTGGTGGTGGAGTTCTTCGGGCGTCCGGCCCTGGTCAACCCGCTGCTCGCCAAGCTCGCCCGGCACTACGAGTGTCCGGTGCACGGCGTCCGGGTGATCCGGCTGCCGGGCGGCCGGTTCCGGCTCGAACTGACCCCTCCCCTCGACCTGCCGCGCGACGCCTCCGGCGCAGTCGACGTTCAGGCCACCATGCAGGCGATGACGCGGGTGATCGAGGGCTGGGTGCGGGAGCATCCGGAACAGTGGATGTGGATGCACCGGCGCTGGCGCCCCGCCATGCTGCCGCGGGCGGCGCAGCCCGTCGCGGGGCAGCCCGTCACCGGCCTGGCGGCTCAAGCTAACGTGACTTCCGTCAGTCCGGCCGCCGGGGCTTGATGAGGCCATGACCTGCGCGGCATCCCATTGGCTCCTGCTGGTTCTGCTCCTCGGCGGTTCCTTCCCGGCTGCGGCCGGGGATGCCCCCCGGGCGGTGGTCGAGCTCTTCACGAGCCAGGGCTGCTCGGCCTGCCCGCCGGCCGACCGCATCATCGGCGACCTGTCCCGGGACCCGAGCGTCATCGCGCTGAGCCTGCCCGTCACCTATTGGGACTATCTCGGCTGGAAGGATACGCTGGCCCGTGCGGCCTTCACCGAGCGCCAGCGCGCCTATGCGGGCGTGCGGGGCGACCGGCAGGTCTACACGCCGCAGGCGGTGATCAATGGCGCCTTGGCGGTGGTGGGCTCCGACCGCAACGCGCTCGAACACACGATCCGTGATCCCGGCACCGCCGTGAGCCTGCCGGTTCCGATCCGCAGCGAGCTGGAGGGCGACCGTATCCGGATCGACATCGGCGCCGCGCCCGATGCGGGCCGCAAGGCCGAGCTCTGGCTGCTGCCGGTGGCGCGCGCGCGCGAGGTCGCCATCGCGCGCGGCGAGAACCGCGGCAAGACCGTGACCTACCGCAATGTCGTGCGCGGCATGCATCACGTCGGGAGCTGGTCGGGCGCGCCGGCCCATTACGAGGTGCCCCGGACCATCCTCCAGTCGGGGGATGCCGATACCTACGTGCTGGTGCTGCAGGCGGAGTATGGCGGGCCGGGCCGGATCCTGGGCGCCGCGAAGGGGCCGGGCCTGTAGCCCGTCCGGAGGGGGCTTAAGCCCGCCTACCGGCCCGAGGGGCCGCGCATCCCGGCCGCTATCCCGAGCCCGGCGACGCCCTCCCCCGACGGAGGCGCATGGCTCAGAGGGTGCCAAGCAATCGATAGTATCCTATCTATCAGCCCTTGCAACGGCCCCGCTCACCGTCGCGTTCTCCTGCCATGCGCCATACCCTTCTCCAGAGTCTCACGCTCGGCCTCGTGCGCGCCGGCCGCACTTGGCGGCGGGCGGCGGACGCGGTGGTGACCGCCTACGGTCTCACCGAGGCCACCGCCCTGCCGCTGCTGCTCATTGGCCGGCTCGGCGGCGACCCGCGCCAGACCGCCCTCGCCGAGGCCCTGGGCATCGAGGGGCCGACCCTGGTGCGGCTCCTCGATCAGGTCGAGGAAGCCGGTCTCGTCACCCGGCAGGAGGATCCCACCGACCGCCGTGCCAAGGTGCTGCGCCTCACCGAAGAGGGCCGGGCGCGGGTCGGCGCCATCGAGGCGGAATTCGACCGGCTGCGCACGCGCATCTTCGCGGAGGTGCCCGACGAAGACCTGCTCGCGGCCCTGCGCGTGCTGCGGGCGCTTCGCGACGGCACCGGCGACCGCTCCGGCCCCGAACTCCTGCCGCCCGCGAGGGCCGCGTCATGACCCTGCCCGGCTGGCGCGCCTGGCTCTTCGCGGGCAAGACTGCGGGGGCGGCGATCCTCGCCCTCTGGATCGCCCTGTGGATCGACCTGCCCCGCCCCTACTGGGCGATGGCGACGGTGTTCATCACCGCGCAGGCGCTCTCGGGCGCGACCCGCTCCAAGGCCGCCTACCGGGTCGGCGGGACGCTGATCGGCGTCGTGGCCGCCGTGGCGATGGTGCCGAACCTCGTCAACGCGCCGGAACTGCTCACCCTGGCGCTCGCGCTCTGGACGGCCGGCTGCCTCTATCTCTCGCTCCTCGACCGCACGCCGCGCAGCTACCTGTTCATGCTCGCCGGCTACACGGCGGCCCTGATCGGCTTCCCGGCCGTGAGCGAGCCCGGCGCGATCTTCGACACGGCGATCGCGCGGGCGGAGGAGATCACCCTCGGCATCCTCTGCGCCGCCCTGGTGTCGAGCCTCGTCCTGCCCCAATCCGTCGCGCCGGTAGTGGCCCAGCGCATCGCCGCCTGGCTCGCCGAGGCCGGCCGCTGGACCGGCGAGGTGCTGGCGGGCGAGGCGGAGGAGCCGGCGGTGCGCGCCCGGCGCCTGCGGCTCGCCGCCGATGCGGGCGAGATCGACGTGCTCGCCGCGCATCTCGCCTACGACACCTCCGAGCAGGCCGCCGCCGCGCCCTGGGTGCGTCTGCTGCGAGGGCGCATGCTCCTGCTGCTGCCGGTGCTCTCCTCCTTAGGCGACCGGATCGCGGCCCTGCGCGGCCTCCGGGCCCTCACCTTCGACCTGCGCGAGCTGCTGCAGGCCCTCGACAGCTGGGCGAAGGCCGGCGCTCCGGTGCAGGGCGTGGCGGAGCTGACGGCGCGGATCGAGGCCGCCGAGCGGGGGCTTGCCGCCGATCCGGGCTGGGCGGCGCTCATGCGCGCGAGCCTCCTCGACCGCCTGCGCGACCTCGTCGCCCTGTCGCGGGACTGCCGCACCCTGGAGGAGCACATCGCTCGCGGCGGCGGGCGCCTGCGGGCGCCCCTCGCCTATGGGGGCGAGTTCGCCGCCTGCCCGCCGCGGCACCGCGATCACGGCATGGCGCTGCGCTCCGCCCTCGGCGTCCTGATCTCGGCGGCGGTGTGCGTCGGCCTCTGGATCGCCACCGCCTGGCCGGACGGCGCCACGGCCGCCATGATGGGCCTCGTGCTCTGCTGTCTCTTCGCCGCGCAGGACGACCCCACCCCCTCGATCCTCGGCTTCGCGCGATGGTCGGCCGCCGCCGCCGTCGCGGCCGGCCTGCTGCTCTTCGGGGTGCTGCCGCGGGTCCACGATTTCACGATGCTGACCCTCGCCGTCCTGCCGCCGCTGATGCTCTGCGGCCTGCTGATGAGCCACCCGCGCACGGCCGCGGCCGGGATCGCACTCGGCGTCAACGGCAATGCGCTGCTCGCCCTCCAGGACCGCTACAATGCCGAGTTCTCGGCCTTCGTGAATTCCAGCATGGCGCTGCTCGCCGGCATCTGGATCGCGGCGCTCGTCACGAGCCTCATCCGCTCGATCGGCGCCGAGCAGGGCGCGTGGCGGCTGCTGCGCGCGAGCCGGCGGGATCTCGCCCGCGCGGCGGCCCGGCGCGGACGCGGCGACCGGGTCGCCTTCGCGGCCCTGATGATGGACCGCCTCGGCCTCCTCGTGCCGCGCATCGCCGCCGCGCCGCCCGACAGCGCGCTGCGCCGGGTCGACACGCTGGCGGAGCTGCGGGTCGGCATGGTGCTGGTCTTCCTGCGTCGCGCCCGCCACGGGCTGCCCGCCGATCAGGTGGCGGCCCTCGATCGGGTGCTGGACGACCTGGCCCGCCACTACCGCCGCGAGACGGAGACGGCGGACCCGCTGATGCTGGAGCGCATCGACGCGGCGCTCCGCCTAATCGGGGCGCATCCCGGGCCCGAGGAGCGGCGTGACGCCCTCCTCGGCCTTGCCGGCCTGCGCCGCGCCCTTTTCCCCGAGGCCGCTCCCTACGACCCGGCACGGCCTCGCGCGGACGCGATCCGGGAGGCTGCCTGATGCCCGACATCGACATCTACGGAGTCTTCCTGCCGGCCCTCCTCGTCTACGCGGTGCTCGCCTTCGGGGTGAGCCTCGTGCTGCGCCGCCTGATCGCCTGGGCCGGGCTCTACCGCTTCGTCTGGCACCGGCCGCTCTTCGACCTCGCCCTGACCATCACCTGCCTCGGCGGCATCGTCGCCCTGGCCCCGCGCCTCACCTGAGCCTTCGTCATGACCCGCTTCCTCGCGTTCGTCGGCCGCTTCGCCGTCACGGGATTGCTGCTGCTCGCCGCCCTGGTGGTCGGGGCCGCCCTCTGGGACTACTACCTGGAGGCCCCCTGGACCCGGGACGGGCGGGTGCGCGCCGAGGTGGTCGGCGTCGCGCCCGACGTGTCGGGGCTCGTCCGCGCGGTCGAGGTGCGGGACAATCAGGAGGTGAAGCGCGGCGACGTCCTGTTCCGCATCGATCCGGAGCGCTTCGCGCTGGCGCTGCGGCAGGCGGAGGCGGTGGTGGCCGGCCGCAAGGCGACCCTGACGCAGGCGGAGGCCGACCTCGCCCGCTACCAGCAGCTCAGCGACAACGTCGTGTCGCAGCAGCGCCTCGAAGCGGCCCTGGCGACCGAGCAGGGCGCCCGTGCGGCCTACGACCAGGCGGTGGCGGACCGCGACCTCGCCAAGCTCAACCTCGCCCGCTCCGAGGTGCGCGCCTCCGTGAACGGCCGCATCTCGAACCTGGAGCTGCGGCCCGGCACCTATGTGGCGACCGGCAAGGCCGTGATGGCCCTGGTCGACAGCGACACGCTCCATGTCGAGGGCTATTTCGAGGAGACCAAGCTCGACCGCATCCGCATCGGCGACCCCGTCACCGTGCACCTGATGGGCGACAGCCACGACTTCACCGGCCGGGTCGAGAGCGTGGCGGCCGGCATCGAGGACCGGGAGCGCAGCGCCGGCGCGAACCTCCTCGCCAACGTCAACCCAACCTTCGCCTGGGTGCGGCTCGCCCAGCGGGTGCCGGTCCGGGTCGCGCTCGATCCCACGCCGGAGGCCGCCCGGCTCACCGCCGGGCGCACGGCGACCGTGGTGGTGCATCCCGGGGGCACGGCGGAGCCGCGCCCCCTCGACGGGCTCTGGCGGCGCTGGGAGGCGCTCAAGGGCAATCTCGCGGCGCATAAGGGCTGAACGCCCTGGAGGGCCGATCGCGCGCCCGCTTCCCGCGAGACCGGCGGACCCTATTTGCCGATCCCAAACCGGCCTCGACGAGCCGGCTCCGGGAAGGATCGGTCCGGGAGGGACGCACCATGGCAGACCACGCGCCGGACGCGCTCGGCACGCGCACGCTCGACCGCATCACCTGGCGGCTGATGCCGCTCCTCGGCCTGATGTACCTCATCGCCTACATCGACCGGCAGAACGTCTCCTACGCCAAGCTCCAGATGGTCGGCGATCTCGGTCTCAGCGAGGCGGCCTATGGGCTCGGGGCGTCGCTGTTCTTCGTCGCCTATTTCCTGTTCGAGGTGCCGGCGAACGTGATCCTCGAACGGGTGGGCGCGCGGCTCTGGTTCACCCGCATCATGGCGAGCTGGGGCCTCGTCACCGTGCTGCTCGGATTCACGCAGGGCACGGCGATGTTCTACATCCTGCGCTTCCTCCTCGGCGCCGCGGAGGCCGGGTTCTTCCCCGGCGTCCTGTTCGCGCTCACCCTGTGGTTCCCGCAGAGCCACCGCGGGCGGATGGTGGGCTGGTTCATGATCGCGAGCGCGGTGGCGAACGCCATCGGGGCGGCGATCGGCGGGGCGCTCCTCGACCTCGACGGGCTACTCGGCCTGCGCGGCTGGCAATGGGTCTTCCTCGCCACCGGGCTCCCCGCCCTGCTGCTGGCCGTGGTGGTGTTCTTCATCCTGCCGGAAGGACCGGAGCGGGCGCGCTGGCTGCCGGCGGAGGAGAAGAAGTGGCTCGCCGACACGCTCGCCCGCGAGGCGGCCGCGACGGCCCACACGGAGCAC
Organism: Methylobacterium nodulans ORS 2060; assembly: GCF_000022085.1. NCBI lineage: Bacteria > Pseudomonadati > Pseudomonadota > Alphaproteobacteria > Hyphomicrobiales > Methylobacteriaceae > Methylobacterium > Methylobacterium nodulans. The sequence continues at coordinate 1,958,393 of NC_011894.1, read as the reverse complement.
CCCAACCCGTTCCGGGTCCTCCTCGATCGCCGGGTGATGATCCTCGCCCTGCTCTACGTCGCCTTCCCGCTCGCGGCCTATGGCCTGAGCTACTGGCTGCCGACGGTCGTGAAGGGCTTCGGGGTCTCGAACACCGTCAACGGCTTCCTGAACGTGATTCCCTGGGTGGCGGTCGCCCTTGCGCTCTGGTGGGTGCCGCGCCACGCGGCCAGGACCGGCGAGACGACCTGGCACATCGCGGGGCCCGCCCTCATCGGCGCCGCGGCCCTGACGCTCAGCGTGATCGTGCCGGGCTCGGCGCTCAAATTCGCCTGCCTGTGCGTGGCGGCGGCCGGCATCTTCTCCGGTCAGCCCGTCTTCTGGTCCCTGCCCCCGACCTTCCTGCGCGGCGCCACGGCGGCGGCCGGCATCGCAGCGATCAACTCGGTCGGCAATCTCGGCGGATTCATCGCCCAGAATGCGGTGCCGTGGATCCGCGATCGCACCGGCAGCGACCTCACCCCGATGCTGTTCCTCGCCGCCTGCCTGCTCGGCGGCGTGGTGATGGTCTTCGTGGCGAAGGCGGTCCTGCGCCGCCCCACCCCCCCGGCGGAGGCGGACATGAGGCTCGCGCGGCGGTGAGGCCGGCGCGTCCTGCCGCAGCGGAAGCGTGATACGGTTTCCGGACGCCCGGGTCGGAGATCCGTGTCACCGAGCCCACGCGGCAACCTTTCGTCTGACGCGTCCGGAGACGATCGGCTCACCCGGCCTCCCGTCGCCCGCTCCCTCTTTCCCGGGTCGCATTCCGCTGCCGCTACAGTCGTCCGGGAAAGAGGAAGCGGGACGGGGCGGAGAATCCGGGAAGGGGCGGAGACCCTGTGATCCGGTCTGCGAAAGATCCCGGATCATCGAGCCCGCGCGGCGCCGGGCAGAGCTCTGCGTCCCCTAAAGCAAAGCCGGCATCCGCATGACCAAGCAATTGGATGTTGGGGGACCCGGCCGGTCAGGCGGCCAGGGCGAGGCCCGCCAGCGCCGCCACGAGCCCCCACATCGCGCCGACCGCGGTCCGGTAGAGCGCAAGCGCCCGGTCGATATCCGCCGCCGTCGCCTCGGTGCGGCCGTCGCCCATCCAATGGTCCTCGACCCGGATCGTGCCGTAGACCCGCGGCCCCGCGAGCCTTAAGCCCAGCGCGCCGGCCATGGCGGCCTCGGGCCAGCCGGCATTGGGCGACCGGTGCCGGCCCGCATCCCGCAGGACGGCCCGCACGGCGCCGGCCGCCGAGCAATCCGCCCGCAGGGCGGCCGCCGCGACGAGGAGCGCCGCGGTCAGGCGCGAGGCCGGCAGGTTCACGAGATCGTCGAGGCGCGCGGCCGCCCAGCCGAAGGCGGCGTGGCGCGGGGTGCGGTGGCCGATCATGCTGTCGGCGGTGTTGACCGCCTTGTAGAGCGCCCCCCCGGGAAGCCCCGCGGCGGCGGTCCAGAATGCGGGCGCCACCACGCCGTCGGAAAAGTTCTCGGCGAGGCTCTCGATCGCGGCCCGGCACAGGGCCGCCTCGTCGAGCGTCTCCGGGTTGCGGCCGACGATCATCGAGACCGCGCGGCGGCCGCCCGGCAGGCCCTCGCGGCGCAGATCGGCCGCGACCCGGGCCACGTGCTCGTGCAGGCTGCGCTGCGCCGGCAGGCTCGCCGCGAGGAGGCCGCCGAGCAGAAGGGGAAGCCCGCAGGCCTGCGCGGCCGCGGCGAGGAGAAGCGCCGTCCCCCCGGCAGCCAGGAGCACGAGGGCGAGCCCGAGGATCCCGGCCGCGCGCCGCAGGGCCGGGGGATCGCCCTCGCGGTTGAGCCCGCGATCGAGGACGGCGATCAGCCGGCCGATCCAGGTGACAGGATGGCCGAGCGCCCTGTACAGGCGGTCGGGGTAGCCGATTGCCGCCTCCGCCGCGAGGGCGATGGCGAGCAGGATCAGGCTGTCGGGCGGGTGAAGCGAGGCGGGCATGGTGGCTCGAGAGACGATCCGGCACGGAGGCGATCTCGGCGAGGCGCAGCGGCTGTTCCCGGATGCCCCGACGCCCTGGATCGACCTCTCGACCGGCATCAACCCGGTCCCCTATCCGTGCCCGGCGCTGGAGGCCAGCCTCCTGAGCCGCCTGCCCGCCGCCGAGGATCTGCGCGCGCTCGAAGCCGCAGCGGCGGCGGCCTATGGCGCCGACCCCGCCCATATCGTCGCGGCCCCGGGCACGCAGGCGCTGATCGGCTGGCTGCCGGCCTTGCGGCCGGCGAGCCGCGTCGCCGTGGTGGGGCCGACCTATGCGGAGCACGCGGCCGCGTGGCGCGGGGGCGGCCATGCCGTCGAGACCGTGCCGGATCTCGACGCGGCGCTCCGAGCCGAGGTCGCGGTGGTGGTCAATCCCAACAATCCGGACGGCCGGGTGACGGGACGCCGCACGCTCGACGCAGCCGCGGCGGAGCTCGCGGCCCGCGGCGGGCTCCTCGTCGTCGACGAGGCCTTCGCCGATCTCGAGCCGGTGGAGAGCCTGTGCGGCGCGGTTCCGCCCGGCGCGGTGGTGCTGCGCTCCTTCGGCAAGACCTATGGGCTCGCGGGGCTGCGCCTCGGCTTCGCCGTCGCACGCCCGCCCCTCGCTGACCGGCTGCGGCGGGCGCTCGGGCCCTGGGCGGTGTCGGGGCCGGCGATCGCGATCGGTCGGGCGGCGCTCGCCGACCGGGCCTGGCGGGAGGCCGCTTCCGCCGCACGGGGGCGGGACGCTGCCCGCCTCGATGGCCTCCTCGCGCGGGCGGGCGGGCGCCTCGTCGGCGGCACCCGCCTGTTCCGCACCGCCGCCTTCGCCGAGGCGCCCGCCCTGTTCGCGCGGCTCGGCCGGGCCGGCCTGTTCGTGCGCCGCTTCGACGAGGCGCCCACCCGCCTGCGCTTCGGCCTGCCGGGTTGCGAGGTGGGCTGGGCGCGGCTCGAACGCGCCCTGGTGTGAAACCTCCGCGATACGCCCGCGCCATCAAAAAGGCCGAAAAAACCGGGATCTCCAGGGCAGCCGGCAGGGCCGGTCTCGCCTCGCGTCCGGTCCCGGGCGCGCCTCGTTGACCCCCGCCAGGGTTGGGCCGCATAAGCCAGCTTGGCCGCTTCGGCGGACCGGACGATCCGGCGCGGCGGGACGCGGGATGTCGGGAATCGGCCGGGCGAGCGGAAGCGGGAACGAGACGGCATGAGCGTGGACGAGGTCAAACGGCGCGACAAGCTCGGCAGCGTCATCGCCTTCGCGCGGCGCTCCCTGCCCGAGCTGCGCCGGGACGCCGAGACGATCGAGCCCGTCGACGCGCCGCGTCCGCGGCGCATGTTGCAGCTCCTCAAGCCGCTCCGCTGGACCCGCCTCATCCGCACGGAGGAGGATGTCCATCCCCGGCGCGCGGGGGCGGGCCTCATCCGCGGCTTCGGAATCTTCGTCCTGCTGCCGACGGCTTTGGCCGGCTTCTACCTGTTCGTCCTCGCGTCGGACCAGTACGTGGTCGAGGCCCGGTTCGCCGTGCGCGGCGAGGTGCTGCCCCTCGGCGAGGTCAAGGTCGGCGAGTTCGCGAGCGTCATCCAGAAGAACAACAGCCAGGACACCTACATCGTCGCGGAGTACATCCGCAGCAAGCCGATGCTGGAGAGCGCCCAGCAGACCCTCGACGTCAAGACGATGTTCATGCGCCACGAGGCCGATTTCTGGGCGCGGTATTCCGGCAAGGCACCGATCGAGGAGCTGCTGAAGTACTGGCGCAAGCAGGTGCAGGCCTCGATCGACCTGATCTCGGGCATCATCACCCTCAAGGTGACGGCCTTCACGCCGCAGGACGCGCTCGCGATCGCCAACCACATCGTGGCCCGCTCCGAGAACCTGATCAACGGCATCTCGGAGCGCGCCCAGGAAGACATGCTGCGGCACAGCCGCGAGGAGGTCCAGAAGGCCGGCGAGCGGCTCACCCGGGCGCATCTCGCCCTCAAGGAGTTCCGCAACCGCTGGGGCATCATCGACCCGGCGAAATCGGCCGAGGCCACCTACATGACCCTGATCGATCTGCGCAAGGAGAAGATCAAGCTCGAGAACGACCTTCAGGTGCTGCGCTCGTCCTCGCTCGACGAAAAATCCCGCTCGATCCAGGCCCTCGTCGCCAACGTCGCGGCGATCGACCAGCAGATGAAGCACCTGCAGCAGACGCTCACGAACGACGCGATGGCCGTCGACACACCCAACGCGGCCCAGGCCCTGCTCGAATACGAGCGCCTCGTGATCGAACGCACCGTCGCCGAACGCCTGAACGAATCGGCAGTGGGCATGTACGAACGCGCCCGCATCGCCGCGAGCAAGCAGTCGATCTACCTCGCGACCTTCGTGCCCCCGGCCGCCCCCCAATACGCGGCGCTGCCGCAGCGGCCCGAGAGCCTGTTCGTGATCTTCTTCTGCCTCCTCGTGACCTGGGGCAGCGCCACCCTCCTCGTCGAGGGCGTGAAGGACCACAATATCTGAGGCCGCCCCGATGCCGGACTCGGACTTCACCGATCTGATCGCCCGCGCGATCTCCCCCACCATGTCGCGCGAGGAGCGCGAGACGGTCTACCAGGTCGTGCGCCAGGCGGTCCTCCGGCTCCAGGAGCGCGATGGGGTGAGCCGGGACGACCCGCGCGCCGAGCTGCAGGCCCACCTCATCGAGGAGACGATCGGCGAGGTCGAGGGCATGGTCAGCCGCTACATCGCCCGGCGGACGATCGACACCGCGGCCAGCGAGCAGGCGCCGCCGAGGACGTGATGCCGGCGGCCGGGAGCGCCGCCGAGGATGGGCTGGGGAAAACGCGCCGCGCAGGGGACCCCGGATGGCGGGCAGCGCGTTCAGTCTCCCGTCTGGCTTTCGCCCCTGCCACAGATCATCCGGCCCGATCATGACCAAGCCTCCCTCCCCGACCCCGTCTCCTGCGGAACCGGCGGTGATCCGCCGCCCGCGCATCCGGGAAGGGCAGCCCTTCCCCCTCGGGGCCACCTGGGACGGGCTCGGCGTCAACTTCGCGCTGTTCTCCGCCCATGCGACGCGGGTGGAGCTCTGCCTGTTCGACGATGACGGCGAGACGGAGATCGCGCGCATCGACCTGCCCGAATACACGGACGAGGTCTGGCACGGCTACCTGCCGGATGCCCGCCCGGGCACCATCTACGCCTACCGGGTCCACGGCCCCTACGAGCCGGAGGCCGGCCACCGCTTCAACCCGAACAAGCTCCTGCTCGATCCCTACGCCAAGGCCCTGGTCGGCTCGGTGCGCTGGGACCCGGCCCTGTTCGGCTACGTGATGGAGAGCGGCGACGACCTCACCTTCGACGAGCGCGACAGCGCCCCCTTCATGCGCAAGAGCCGGGTGATCGACCCGGCCTTCACCTGGGGCCGCGACCAGAAGCCGGACGTGCCCTGGGACCGCACAATCATCTACGAGGCCCATGTCAGGGGCTTCACCAAGCTCCACCCCGCCGTTCCCGAGCGCCTGCGCGGCACCTATGCGGGCCTCGGCACCAAGCCGGTGCTCGACTACATCCGCAGCCTCGGCGTGACCGCAGTCGAGCTTCTGCCGGTGCATTCCTTCGTCAACGACAGCTACCTGCTCGACAAGGACCTGGTGAATTACTGGGGCTACAATACGTTGTCATTCTTCGCGCCGGCGCGGCGCTACGCGGCGGTGCCCGACTTCGCCTTCTCCGAGTTCAAGGAGATGGTGGCGCGCCTGCACGGCGCCGGGCTCGAGGTCATCCTCGACGTCGTCTACAACCACACCGCCGAGGGCAACGAGCGCGGGCCGACCCTCTCCTTCAAGGGCATCGACAACGCCTCCTACTACCGCCTGCTGCCCGACCAGAAGCGCTACTACATCAACGACACCGGCACCGGGAACACCGTGAACCTGTCGCACCCGCGGGTGCTGCAGATGGTGACGGATTCCCTGCGCTACTGGGCGACGGAGATGCGGGTCGACGGTTTCCGCTTCGACCTCGCCACCATCCTCGGCCGGGAGCCCTACGGCTTCGACGAGGGCGGCGGCTTCCTCGATTCCTGCCGCCAGGACCCCGTCCTCTCCTCCGTGAAGCTGATCGCCGAGCCGTGGGATTGCGGCCCGGGCGGCTATCAGGTCGGCGGCTTTCCGCCGGGCTGGGCGGAGTGGAACGACCGCTTCCGCGACGACATGCGCGCCTATTGGCGCGGCGACGAGGGCATGCTGCCAGATCTCGCCTCGCGGCTCACCGGCTCGGCCGACAAGTTCAACAAGCGCGGCCGCAAGCCCTGGGCCTCGGTGAACTTCCTCACCGCGCATGACGGCTTCACGCTGCACGACACGGTGTCCTATAACGACAAGCACAACGAGGCGAACGGCGAGGACAACCGCGACGGCCACTCGCATAATCTCTCGTTCAACTACGGCGTCGAGGGGCCGACGGACGATCCCGAGATCCGCGCCTTGCGCTTCCGCCAGATGCGCAACATGCTGGCGACGCTGTTTCTCTCAAGCGGGACGCCGATGCTGCCGGCCGGCGACGAGTTCGCCCGCTCGCAGCAGGGCAACAACAACGCCTATTGCCAGGACAACGAGATCTCCTGGATCGACTGGCAGGGAATCGGGCCGGAGGAGAGGGATCTGGCGGATTTCGCCCGCCGCCTCCTGACCCTGCGCAAGGCGCTTCCGATGCTGGGCCGCGGACGCTTCCTCACGGGCGCCTTCGACGAGGAGCTCGGGGTCAGGGACGTCACCTGGCTCACCCCGGCCGGTCATGAGATGACCCCCGAGAACTGGAACGAGAGCGGCGCGCGGGCGCTCGCCGTGCTGCTCGATGGGCGCGCCCCGACGAGCGGGCTGCGCCGCCGGGGCTCGGAGGCGACGCTGCTGCTCTTCCTCAACGCCCATCACGATCTCGTACCCTTCACGCTGCCGGAGGTGGTGGGCGGGCATTCCTGGGTGCGCCTCGTCGACACCAACCTCCCGGATGAAGACGAACTCGCCCGCTTCGCCATCGGCGATACCTACGATGTCACCGGGCGCTCGCTCATGCTCTTCGTCCTGCGGCCCGACGAGGCGGATCACGCGAGCGAGACGTGGCGTTCCTTTCAGCACGTCATCCAGGCCTTCGAGCGGGCCCATTCGGAAGCGGTCGTCTTCGCGGTGCCGGAGGAGGGCTGACCCTTTCGCCGCTTCGGGTGACCCCGACCGGCGTGGCCTGAGCGCGCCTCAGGCCGGGTGCTTCAGGCGGGCCAGGATCGCCTCGCGTGCGGCCCGGGAGCCGGCGAGCCGCTCGCGTGCCTGCGCCAGGATGGCGGGCGGCGCCTGCCCGGGCGTGCCGGCCGCGAAGGGCGGCGCGGGAGCGTATTCGAGGCAGAGCTGGACCGTCTGCGCCTCCGCCTCACCCAGCAGCGCCGCCACCACGGCGAGCCCGAAATCGATCCCCGAGGTGACTCCGCCCGCCGTGATGAGGGATCCGTCCCGCACGATGCGGTCCTCGACGGCGGTCGCGCCGAACGCGGCGAGGAAGTCGAGGGCGTTCCAGTGCGTCGTGGCGCGCCGTCCCGCGAGCAGCCCGGCCGCGCCGAGAACCAGCGACCCGGTGCAGACCGAGGTGACGAAACGGGCCGCCGCCGCCCGTTCGCGCAGGAAGCGCAGGGTCGCCTCGTCCTCCAGGAGCGCGTTGATCCCGCTGCCGCCCGGCACGCAGAGCACATCGAGGGGCGGGCAGGTCTCGAAAGTAGCCGTGGGGTTGAGCGTCAGGCCGGTGGCGGAGACGACCGGCGCGAGATCCTTCCAGACGAGGTGGACCTCGGCGCCCGCGGCGGAGGCGAAGACCTCGTAGGGTCCCGTCAGGTCGAGCTGCTGGACGGCCGGAAAGACGAGGATCCCGAAGCGCAGGGACATGACGGCGGCTCCCGATTGACGGCCCGGATGCTACCGGCGCAGGCTTTGGCGGAGACGCCAAACATCCCTCGCTTCATGCCAAACGCACGCCGCATCGAGATCCTGGCCTTTCCCGATGTCCAGCTGCTCGACGTGGCCGGGCCGCTCCAGGTCTTCTCCACCGCCAACGACATCGCGGCCGCAGGAGGCGCGCCGCTCCCCTATGCCCCCACCGTGGTCGCGGCCGAGGCCTCGGTGACGAGCACGGCCGGCCTCGCGCTCGCCACCGAGCCCCTGCCCCCGGCCGACGCGCCCCTGCACACGCTGATGGTGGCGGGCGGGCGCGGGGTCGATGCGGTGAGCGAGGATCCGGCGCTGCTCGCCTGGGTCCGGCGCCGAGCCGATGCGGCGATCCGCACGGCCTCCGTCTGCAGCGGTGCCTTCGTGCTCGCCGGGGCGGGGCTCCTCGACGGCCGGCGCGCGGTCACCCATTGGGGTCGCTGCGCCCAGTTCGCCGCGCGCTTTCCCGCCGTGCGGCTCGATCCCGATCCGATCTTCGTCCGGGACGGCAGCGTCTGGACCTCCGCGGGGGTCACGGCGGGCATCGACCTCGCCCTCGCCCTGGTGGAGGACGATCTCGGCCGCGCCACTGCCCTGGCGGTGGCCCGCCAGCTCGTCATCTTCCTCAAGCGCCCCGGCGGGCAGGCGCAGTTCAGCACGCTCCTCGCCCTCCAGGAGGCGGGACGCTTCGACCGGCTCCATGCCTGGATCGCCGAGAACCTGAGGGCCGACCTCTCGCTCGCGGCCCTGGCGGACCGGGCCGCCATGAGCGCCCGCAGCTTCTCGCGCCATTACCGGCAGGCGACCGGGCGCACGCCCGCGCGGGCGGTCGAGGAGATCCGGGTCGAGGCGGCCCGCCGGCTGCTGGAGCAGGGCGCGCCCGTGGCGCGGGCGGCGGCCCAGTGCGGGTTCGGATCGGAGGAGACCATGCGGCGCGGCTTCCTGCGGGTGATCGGCACCGGGCCGCGGGCCTATCGCGAGCGCTTCTCGGGGCGCTCCGCGTGAGCCTCGGCGGCAAAGCCCCATTGCGCGCGCAGCTCCGCGGCGGTGACGCCCCGGGCGCGCAGGGCCGCAAGCGGCTCGGAGCCGCGCGATTTCGCGAGCTTCCCGCCCTCCGCATCAACCAGGAGGGCATGGTGATGGTAGCGGGGCGCCGGCAGGCCGAGCAGGGCCTGGAGCAGGCGGTGCAGGTCGGTGGCGGCATCGAGATCCCGGCCCCGCACCACATGGGTGACGCCCTGCAGCGCGTCGTCATGGACCACGGCGAGATGATAGCTCGTCGGCGCGTCCTTGCGGGCGAGCACCGCGTCGCCCCAGCGCTCCGGTGCGGCGAGGCGCTGCGTGACCGCGCCCGCCTCATCGAAGCTCTCGATCACGAGCGGCCCCGGGCACGCGGCGCGGGCCTGCCCCATGTCGAGGCGCCATGCATGCGGCTCTCCCGCCGCGATTCGGGCTTCAGCCTCCGCCGCGGCGAGGCTCCGGCAGGTGCCCGGGTAGAGCGGCGCCCCGTCCGGGTCGCGGGCATGGCTCGCCGCCGCGATCTCCCGGCGCGAGCAGAAGCACGGATAGACGAGGCCGCGCGCCCGCAGCCGGTCGAGGGCCGCCGCGTATTCCGCGAAATGCGCGGATTGGCGCCGCACCGGCTCCTCGAAGGGCAGGCCGAGCCAGCGCAGGTCGTCGAGCATCGCCGCAATCAGCTCCGGCCGGCAGCGCGTGATGTCGATATCCTCCAGGCGCAGGATGAGGCGGCCCTGCATTCTGTCGGCGAAGGCCGCGTTGAGCAGGGCCGAATAGGCATGGCCGAGATGGAGGCGCCCGTTGGGGCTCGGGGCGAAGCGGAAGACCGGAGGAGACACGGCGGCGATGGGACGAAGAGCGGCTGAGCCACAGATGGGGATTGCTGCCGGCGCCGTCGATGCCGCGGGCCCGCCCGCGCGGCTCCTCGATTCGGAGGCGGTGCTGCATGAAGGCGTCGAGGCCCTCACCGCCTGCGACCCGGTGATGGCCCGCATCGTCGCCGCAGGCGCGGTGCCACCCCTGCGCAAGCGCCCGCCGGGCTACGAGGGCTTGGCCGGCATCATCGTCGCCCAGCAGCTCTCGACCGCGAGCGCGGGCGCGATCTGGGGCCGCCTCAAGCGCCTGCTGCCGGACCTGACCCCTGAGACCTTCGCGGCCGCGGCGGACCCGGATCTCAAGGCGGCCGGCCTCTCCGGGCCGAAGATCCGCACCCTGCGAGCGGTGGCGGAGGCGGTGGGGACGGGCCGGCTTCCGCTCGACGCGCTCCACATCCTCGGTGCCGACGAGGCCCACCGCCTGATGGTCGCGGTGCACGGCATCGGCCCCTGGACGGCTGATGTCTACCTGCTGTTCTGCCTCGGCCATCCGGACGCCTTTCCGGCGGGCGACCTCGCGCTCCAGGAGGCAGCCCGCCTCGCGGACGGCCTCGATGCCCGGCCGGGCGCCGCGGCGCTCAAAGAACGCGCCGAGCTCTGGCGCCCCTGGCGCGGGGTCGCCGCCAAGGTGCTGTGGGCGTATTACCGCGTGGCCAAGGCGCGCGACGCGGCGCCTCTTCCCTCCTGAATTCCGCCCTCCTGATCCCGAGGTCTCGCGATGACGACGCTCACCGGCCCGCGCCTCCCGCCCCGTTCGGGCCGCCCGCGCCAGCTCGTGGTGCTGCTGCACGGCTTCGGGGCCGACGGCAACGACCTGATCGATCTCGCCCACGCCTGGCAGCCGCTCCTGCCCGATGCCGCCTTCGTGTCGCCGCACGCGCCCGAGCCCTGCCTCCAGGGCTTCGGCCGGCAATGGTTCCCCCTCACCTTCCGGGACCCGCACGAACGCTGGCGCGGCGTGAACCGGGCCGCGCCCACGCTGGATGCCTTCCTGGACGCGGAGCTCGCCGAGACCGGGCTCGACGAGAGCCGCCTCGCCCTGGTGGGGTTCAGCCAGGGCTGCATGATGGCGCTCCACGTCGCCCTGCGGCGCAAGCGGCGCCTCGCGGCCCTGGTCGGCTTGTCCGGGATGCTGGTGATCGAGGAGGGCAAGGGGCCCGAGAGCCTCAAGCCCGCGATCCGCTCCGTGCCGCCGGTCCTCCTCGTCCATGGCGATCAGGACGACGTCATCCCGGTCGAGGCGCTCTTCCTCTCGGCCGACCTGCTCTCGGGCGCTGAGGTGCCGGTGGAATGGCATCTCTCGGCCGGCATGGGCCACGGCATCGACGAGGGGGCGCTGCACCATGCGGGGCTGTTTCTGGCGCAACGGCTCGGTGAGAGCCTCCCCCGGTGAAAGCAGGGATCGATCCGGGGATCCGGCCTGCCTCTATCCCCGCACTTCCTTCAGCGCCGCCTGGGCGCCGAGCCGCAGCAGCCCGGCATCGCCCATGAGCGCGATCAGGTCGAAGCCCTCCTGAACGTTCTCGCGGGCGCGGGCCGCCGAATGGGCATAGACGCCGATCCGCTTGCCCGCCGCGCGGGCCCGGGCCCGGGCGTGGTCGAGGGCGGCGCGCACCACGGATCCGCCCGGGTCGAGGCCGGCCCCGCCCGAGAGCGCGATCGACAGGTCGGAGGGCCCGATGAAGATGCCGTCGATCCCCTCGACCGCCAGGATCGCATCGACGGCGTCGAGCGCCTCGCGGGTCTCCACCATGGCGAGCGACAGGCAGAACCCGTTCGCCTCCCTGAGGTAGGAATCGGCCGGGAGCCCCGAGAGCGCGAGGGCCGGCAGCGGCCCCCAGCTGCGCGCGCCAAGCGGCGGATACTTGGCGAAGGCGGCGAATTGCCGGGCATCCTCGGCGCTGTTGACCATCGGGGCGATCACCGCCGACACACCCGCATCGAAGAGCCGCGAGACGGTGCTGAAGGCGCCCACCGGCACCCGCGCGATGGTCGGCTTGCCGCGGGCCGCCACCAGCGGGACGGTCCGTGCGATACTGTCGAAGTCGTGGGCGCCGTGCTGCATGTCGAGCGTGACGGTATCGAAGCCGGGCTCGGCCGCGAGCAGTCCCGCCACGGCCGGCTCGGCGATCCCGCACCAGGCGGAGACGAGAGGCGTGCCCTCCCGAAACCGCGCCGCCAGGGCGGCGACCGCCCCACCCCGTTCCGCCATGCCGTTTCTCCCTGTCCGCTCCGGCGCTCCGGCCGGTCCCGCCCGAGCTTAAGCATCCTTCGCCGACGTGTCCCGCGGCTCGGCGATCAGAATGATGCGGAAGCAAAGAAATCCAAGCAGCGGGGCGCAGCCGCGCCGGCTTGAGCGGCGGACCGGGCCGCGTCGAGGCGGCTTGATCCGCGCCGAAAATCGGCGATTCTTGACATGCGGACTGCCCGGAACCACATGCCGGGCATTGCAGCGCACGACAGGGAGGGCGGCCCCGATCCGCCCGGAGAGCTTGGGACGAGCCGCCCGCCGCGGCCCGGCCGATGCGTTGTGCTGCCTTCCCGCTTCGGGTAGTTTGCAACCGGCTGCCGGGACGATCACGTCCCCGGCCCGACCTGGTTTCGGGTCGCCGCGCCGCGGGCCTCACATCTTATTTGGAGCCACGGCCCCATGGATTTCCTCAAACCACGGTACACGCCTATGAACCGCCGCCGTCGCATCTACGAGGGCAAGGCGAAGGTCCTCTACGAGGGGCCGGAGCCGGGCACGCTCATCCAGCACTTCAAGGATGATGCGACCGCCTTCAACGCCAAGAAGCACGAGGTGATCGACGGCAAAGGCGTGCTGAACAACCGGATCTCCGAGTTCATTTTTCAGCATCTCAACGACATCGGCGTGCCGACTCATTTCATCCGCCGCCTCAACATGCGCGAGCAGCTGATCCGCGAAGTCGAGATCATCCCGCTTGAGGTCGTGGTGCGCAACGTGGCGGCCGGATCCCTGGCAACCCGGCTCGGTCTTGAAGAGGGCACGCAGCTCCCGCGCTCGATCATCGAGTTCTATTACAAGAACGACCAGCTCAACGACCCGATGGTGTCGGAGGAGCACATCACCGCGTTCGGCTGGGCGACGCCCCAGGAAATCGACGACATCATGGCCCTGGCCATCCGGGTCAACGACTTCCTGTCCGGTCTCTTCCTCGGCGTCGGCATCCGCCTCGTCGACTTCAAGATGGAGACGGGCCGGCTCTGGGAAGGCGACCTGATGCGCATCGTCGTCGCCGACGAGATCTCTCCCGATTCCTGCCGTCTCTGGGACATCAAGAGCCAGGACAAGCTCGACAAGGACCGCTTCCGCAAGGATCTGGGCGGCCTGATCGAGGCCTATTCGGAGGTGGCGCGCCGCCTCGGGATCCTCGGTGAGAACGAGAAGGTTCAGAGCGGCGGCCCGCGGCTCGTCCAGTAGCCTCGGGGCCGGCCTCAGCGGCGTTCATGGAACGGGGCTGCCGATCGGCGGCCCCGTTTCGTTTGCCTAGCGCAAGGGTGAGGCGTCGGGCGGCGGCCCGAGGCGCGTATAGGTCGGGGCCTGCGGGTCGAAGCCCGGGTGATACCAGGGATCGGCGGCGAGCGCCGCGTCCCAGCGGGCCCGCAGGGCGGCGACCTCGGCCGCGTGGCGCACCCGCGCCTCCGGCGTCCAGCGGCGGCTCGCCGCCTCGCGGTGATGCAGCACCGCGCCCGGCACCATCAGGGTACGGTAGCCCGCGCGATCGAGGCGCAGGCAGAGGTCGACGTCATTGAAATCGACCGCGAAGGCGGCCTCGTCGAAGCCGCCGACCTGCGCGAATTTCCGCGCCTCCACCACGAGGCAGGCCGCCGTGACGGCCGAGACCCGGTGCGTCGCGGCAAGCCGGTGGAGGTAGCCCGGCGCATCGCCCGGGAAGTGGCGGTGGGCATGGGTGACGAGCCCGCCCGTGCCCAGCACGATGCCGCCATGCTGGATGCGTCCGGCCCCGTCGAGGAGCTTCGCCCCCACGGCACCGACCTCCGGCCGCAGCGCCTCCTCGGCCATCCGCCGCAGCCAGTCCGACTGAGCCGCCTCGACGTCGTTGTTGACGAAGCCGAGGAGTTGGCCGCGGGCGATCGAAGCCGCCCGGTTGTTCATGGCCGCGAAGTTGAACGGACCCGGGCAGGCGAGCACCCGGGCGGCTCCCGCCGCTTCGAGTTCCCGGAAACAGGCGAGCGTCTCGGGCTCGCGGCTGTCGTTGTCGCAAACGATGATCTCGAGGGCGGGCCAGTCGGTGCAGGCCCGCAGGCTGTCGAGGCAGGTGCGCAGGAGATCGACCCGATCGCGGGTCGGCACGATCAGGCTCGCCAGCGGCAGCGGGTCTGGCAGCGGGCGGCGGATCGCCAGCACCCCGTCCGGCCCGGTCTCGACGACGGCGCCCGGAACGCGGGCCTGTGCGAGGGCGCGGCGCGCCTCGCGGACGGCCTTGCTCGGCCCAGGCGGCTCCGCCGCGAAAGGCCGCCACAGCGAGAGCATCCGCGGCAGATGCCGCACGGCCCGTGGGCCGTGCCGGTCGTGGAGCGCCAAGAGCAGCGCCGGCCCCTCCGCAGGACCGGCCTCCTCCAGGGCGGAGCGCCGGACCGCCACGACCGGTCCCACCGCATCGACCGCGAGCAGGAAGTCGGGGTCGAAGGCCGGGCGCAGCAGCGGCAGCAGCGGCGCCCCGTCGGCCCCGAGAACCAGCGCGTCGCCGTAGAGCGCCTGCAGCGACGGCTCCGCGCGGAAGGCGTCTTCGATGAGGGCGACGGCCCCCGCCGCGAGGCTGTGGCCGGGCGGGCAGAGGATGACCGGAAAGGTGGCGGGCGCGGCCTCTGGCCCTGCCTCCGGGACGGGATGCGGATGCAGCCGGTGCGCGGCGCCGAGGAGCGCCGTCGCGAGATTGCGAGCCCGCACGCGCTTGCCGCCGAGCCACGCCCGCGCGATGGCGAGCGCCTCCCGCGGATGCCGGACGAGCAGTCTCAGCGCCGCAAGCCGGCGCCAGGGCGAGGGCCGCAGCGGCTCGGCGAAGCGCAGCGCGTCGAAGGCGGCGTGCGGGGGGAAGCGCAGCGGACCCGGCGCCCTCACTCCAGATCCTCCCCGAAGGTCGTGACCGAGAAGGCCGGATGATAGTAGGGGTCGTCGCGGATCACGCCGCGCCAGCGGGCGGCGAACCGCTCCGCCTCCGCCTCGAAGCGTACCCGCGCGGCGCCGACGGAGGGGCCGCGGCTCACGGATTCGTGGTGATCGAGCACCGCGTGCGGCGTCCAGAGGTTGCGCAGACCCGCCTCGCGCAGGCGCAGGCAGAAGTCGATGTCGTTGAAGTCGACCGCGAAGTCCTCCGCATCGAAGCCGCCGACCCGGTCGAAGGCCGCGCGCGTCACGGCGAGGCAGGCGGCGGTGACGCCCGCGACCTCATGCGTGACCCGCAGGCGGCCGAGATGGCCCGGCGTATCCGCCGGACGGTTGCGGAGGATATGGCCCGCCCGGCCGCCGAGCCCCACGACCACGCCGGCATGCTGCAGGCGCCCATTCCCATACAGGAGCTTCGCCCCCACCGCACCGATGCCGGGGCGCACCGCAAGCCGCACCATCTCGGCGAGCCAGCGCGGCTCGCGCACGGCGACGTCGTTGTTGAGGAGCACCACCACGGCCCCGCGCGATGCCGCCACGCCCGCATTGACGAGCGCAGAGAAGTTGAACGGCCCGGGCCGGTCGAGACGGCGCACCCGCGCATCGGTGGCGAGGCCCGCATAGAAGGCCGCGACCTCGGGATCGACCGAGCCGTTGTCGACGAGGACCAGTTCGAGCGCCGGGTAGTCGGTCTCTTCCAGCACGCCCCGCACCGCGACGCGGATCAGGTCGGGACGGTCGCGGGTCGGGATCACCACCGAGACGAGAGGCGGCGGCGCGGGCAGCGGCCAGAGGAGATCGGCGCCCTCCCGCCGCAGCGTCGCGGTCGAGCCTGCCCGCTGCAGGGCCGCCGCGAGGTCCGCAACCGGCTCCTCCGGCGCATCGGGGCGGCGGCAGAGCAGGCGGGCGACGTGGCGGACGCGCTCCGGGGCAACGGCCAGGAAGGCGGCGGGGGCTAAGGCCCGGAGCCCCTGCGCCGGATCCCAGCCGCAGGATTCGAGGAGGGGCCGCGCGATCAGCAGCGGCCGGCCGGGATAGCCCGTCGCAAGGGCGAGATCGGGGCTCCAGGCGGGCTTGAGGCGCGGACGCAATCCGGCGCCGGTCTCGACCTCCTCGTCCGCATAGACGAGATCGGCCTCATCCAGCGCATCCGCCAGCTGGGCGAGGGCGTCGGGCGCCAGCACATCGCCCGGATGCAGGACGCCCACCGCCTCCGCCTCGGGGAAGCCGGGGCCGGACAGGATCCGGGAATCCTGCGGCAGACTGCCCTGGCCGGGCGGCGCCCCGCGCCACGCCAGGGCGAGACGCCAGTCGCGGTGGCTCTGGGCGAGCAGCGCCGACAGGCTGCGCCGCACGGCGGCAAGCTCGGTGGCCTCGGCTTCGAGCCGAAGGCCGATGCGCCGGGAGGACGGCGCGCGCCGGTCGAGGGCGGGCTCGAAGGCGCGGGCGCGCTCGGCCCGCCAGGCGGCGTAGCCGTCGAGCGGGGTCACGGCGGCGGCGATGCGCAGCATGGTGTGGAAGCGCCGCAGGTCGCGCCGCCCCGCATGGAACAGGGCGGCGGCGAGCATGGCGGGCCGGCGCCTTGAAGCCCGGGCGAGCACGGAAGTCAGGCCGAGGAGCCGCGCCGCCTCGATCCGGACCTCCCCGGCCGGCGCGGCGAGCAGGATGGCGGTGGTGCCGCGTGGGACCGGCCCGAGCCAGGAGGCCCGCCCGAGCACGGGGCCGGGCAGCAGAACATCCGCATGCCCCTCCGCGCGCAGAAAGCGCAGCATCGGGCGGCTCGGCCGCGCGAAGCGGTTCGCCGCGAGGGTCAGCGACAGCCAGCGCCCGCCCGGGTCGCGCGGCAGGACGAGGCGGCGGGTGAAGTCCGGGTCGTCATGGGGGGCGAGGCGGAGCGGCGGCGCGGACACGGGGCCTGGGCCGGGGCTCAGCCGGCAGGCGCCGCCGCGGCGGGCTTGCGGCTGCGGCGGGCGGGCTTGGAGGCGCCGCCACCGAGGCCCACCTCGATCTCGAAATCCGCCGCGGCGGTCGCCGGCACCGTGATGCCGTCCTCCACGAAGGCGAAGGTCGCGCTCGCCGCGCCAGTCGGGATCGTGACGGCGGCGCGCCGGCTGCGGCGGGCGAGAATCGTGCTGCCGTGCTTGACGGTCACGGTGACGGGCGCCTCGAAACGCCCCGGCGATCCGCCGGGCCCGAGCAGCGCCCGCCCCTGGACGCCCACCTTGACGAGGACCGAGCCGCCCGGACCGGGCGCACATTCGCGGCTCACCTGTGCCAGGGCGATCTGGTGGCGCACCGTCCCGCCCGCGAGCGATTGCAGGGAGGCACCGCCCTCCGGGATGTCGATGATCGGGCAGTAGGTGTCGTCGGGATTCGGCGGCGCCTCCGGCGGCTTGGTGGTGCCGCCGTACCGGAGGATGTTCAGGAACGGGTTGCTGCCGTCGTCCTCCTGGGCCCGGGCCGGGCTCCCGGCGAGCGCCGCCCCGCAGAGAAGAACCGCGCACCCCTTCAGAAATCCGCCTGCCGTCACGATGCTGTCCTCAGGCTATTGCAGCTTGTCGAACCCGGTCGCGAAGCCCTTGAGCGAAAGCGGGATGCCCACGCCCTCCTCGGGGGTCTGGAACACGATGAAGGTCGCCTGCTGGCCGGACTTGAGCTGCTTGATCAGGTTCTCGTCCATCACGACCTCAGCGACGCAGCCGGTGGAGAGACAGCGCACGAACAGCGTGCGGCCGATATCCGCCTGATCGATCTTGAGCCCTAGCCCTGAGGGCAGCAGGATGCCGAGCGGCGCCACCACCCGCAGCAGCGTGCCGCGGTTGTCGGCGGTCTTCAGCACGATCACCGCCAGGGTGAGGTTCGGGCGGTCCTCGGCCGCGACGTACTGGACGAGGGCGCATTGCTCGGCCTTGGCGCCGGCCGGCGTCTCGCACCGCAGCTGCCAGTCGTCGAAGGTCTGCTTCACCGCCCCCTGGGCCGCGGCCGATCCGGCGGCGAGCCCCGCCGCGAGCAGCAGGGCCGCCAGGATCCCGGCCCATCGCACCATGTCTCGCACGCCTCTCCCGCTCCGTTCTGCGCCGTCGGGCGCCGCATCCCGGGCGGCTTCCGACCACGGGGACCCGTGACTGTCAAGCGAAGGAGCGTCACGGCAGCAAAGACACAGACGCCGCCCAAGCGCCGGACTGCCTGCGCCGCAGCTTTCTCCGGCACCGAGGCCGCCCTAGATTGAGCTCACACTTGTCCGACCGGATGCCGCCGATGCGCCCGCCCCTGAGAGCCGTCTCCTTCGCCCTGCTGCTGGCCGCACCGGCCCTTGCCCATGCCGATCCGCTGCCGGTGGAGGACACGACCTACATCGAGCGCTCGCTCAACCGTTACGCGCCGCTCACCATCGAGCACCCTCCCGTCCCGCGCAATCCGCGGGGACGGCGGGCGGCCCGCTCGGCGGAGATCGCGGGCTTCTGCCGCGACGGCGGCCTGATCCGCCGCCGGGACGAGATCGGCGTGGTGATCATCCGCCAGCGCGAGATCTGCGACGCGATCGCGCCGCGCACGCTCGCTCCGGGCCAGATCGATCCCCGGCCGACCTGGCCCTCGGTGACCTCGGTCGTGGTGCGCACGAAGGGCTGAGCCGGCGCCTCCCCGCCGTTCCCGGGCGTCTGAAGCGGCCGCGGACAGGAGACAAGGATCCGGCACAAGCCTTCCGACGCGCGTGGATCCTCCGACGCTCGTGGCAGCCGCCCCGCTCCTCATGCTGAGGTGGCCGGCGGAGCCGGCCCTCGAAGCACGCCTGACCGCTGGTCCAAGGCTCTGGTGGCTGGGAGCACCGGTCCGGGGTGCTTCGAGGCAGCCTGCGCGATCTTCGATCGCCTGCACCTCAGCACGAGGAGCGGGGCGGCTGCCGCGCAGGTCAGGTTCGCTTGAGACGAACCGACACAGCCAAGGCCGACCACCCTAGCCGTAGCGGTGCAGCTCCGTGCCGTGGCGCTTGAGCCAGCGCTCGGCCTCATCGACCCGCGGATAGAGGCGCTCGAGCAGGCTCCAGAACCGGTCGGAATGGTTCATCTCGGCGAGATGGGCGACCTCATGGGCGGCGAGGTAGTCGAGCACGAAGGACGGCGCGAGGATCAGCCGCCAGGAGAAGTTGAGGTGGCCCTGGGCCGAGCAGGAGCCCCAACGGCTGCGCGTGTCGCGCACTGTCAGGCGCCTCGGCGCGCGGCCGAGCGCCCGCGCGTGACGGGTGACCGCCTCGCGCAGGTCCAGGCGGGCTTCGGCTTCGAGAAAGTCCCGCACGCGGCGCCCGACATGGGGCGGCTGGCACGCGACGGCGATGATGGGGGCATCGGTCCCATCGCGGGTCGCGACGGTCGCGCCCGAGGTCACGGACCAGTGCAGGATGCGGTGCGGCACGCCCCGCAGCGGGACCATCGCCCCCGGTTCGAGGGCGACCCGGGCCGGCACCTTGGCGACGCGTGCGGCAATCCAGCCGGCATGCGCGTCGGCGAAAAGCTGCGCGGTCGAGACGGCGGTGCGCTCGGGCAGCGTGAGGACCACCTCGCCGGTCGCGCTCGAGACCCGGAGCGTGATCCGGCGGGCGCTGGCGCGTCGCCGCATCGCGACGCGAAAGCTGGTGCCTTCATGCACGACCGTGAGGTGGGTGGGATCGGGCGCCGACCGGCGCAGCAACGCGACTCGCATAGGGGCATTCTAGGCGGTCGGCAGGGCTCCTGTCAGCTTGCCGGTTGCGGGTCGGCGCGCCTCAGCTTGCCTGGAGCAGCACCGGAACCGCGGTGCCCTGCATCTCGTGCATGAAGGCCGAGATGCGCGGCAGGATGTGGGTGCGGAAGCGCGAGCCGTTGAACACGCCGTAATGCCCCACGCCCTGCTGCAGGTGGTAGAGCTTGCGGTGCTCCGGCAGGTTCACGGCGAGTTCGAGCGCGGCCCTGGTCTGGCCGACGCCGGAGATGTCGTCCTTCTCGCCTTCCACCGCCATGATGGCGCAATGGCGGATCGCCGCCGGATCGACGATCGCGCCGCGGTGGCGCATCTCGCCCTTCGGCAGGGCATGCTCCACGAACACGGTCTCGACGGTCTGGAGGTAGAACTCCGCCGTGAGATCCATCACGGACAGGTACTCGTCGTAGAACTCGCGGTGCTTCTCGGCCGAGTCGCCGTCGTTGCGCACGAGGTGCTTGAACATGTCCCAGTGCGCCGTCAGGTGCCGGTCGAGGTTCATGCCCATGAAGCCGGAGAGCTGGAAGAACCCCGGATAGACCTCGCGCCAGGAGCCCGGATAGCCCGGCGGCACCACCGTGATGCAGTTGCGCTTGAACCAGCTCATGCCGCGCTCGGCGGCGAGGCAGTTCACCGCGGTGGGCGAGCGGCGGGTGTCGATCGGCCCGCCCATCAGCGTCATGGAGGTGGGCACGCCCGGAAGCCCCTCCGCCTCCATCCGCGCCACCGCGGCGAAGACCGGCACGGCCGGCTGGCAGACCGCCATCACGTGCAGGTCGGGGCCGAGATGCTGGAACAGCTCGATCAGGTAGTCGATGTAGGTGTCGAGGTCGAAGCGGCCCTCGTCGAGCGGCACCATGCGGGCGTCGACCCAGTCGGTGATGTAGACCTCGTGAGCCGGCAGCAGCGCCTCGACGGTGCCGCGCAGGAGCGTCGCGTAGTGACCCGACATCGGAGCGACGACGAGCACCTTGGGCTGGGCCCGCAGGGTCGGGCGCTTCAGCGCCCGATCGAAGGCGATCAGGCGACAGAACGGCTTCTCCCAGACCAGCCGCTCCGTCACCTCGACGGTCAAGCCCTCCACCTCCGTCGTCGGCAGGCCGAAGGCCGGCTTGCCGTATCGGCGCGTGGTGCGCTCGAACATCTCGCAGGCTGCCGAGACCGTGCGGCCGTAGGGCGTGTAGGAGATCGGGTTGACCGGGTTCTGGAACACGAGCTGGGTCGCATCGGCTGCGGCGCGTGCCGGCGTCAGCATCCAGTGGGCTGCTTCGTACCAGAAATAAGAGAGATCCATGCCGCCACCGCCCGTTCTCGGAACCAGCAGCGCCGGGACGCCGCCAAAGAGCCCGGTCCCAACTGCTGATTCTAAGTTATGGTTCCACTGAGCGGACGCAAGGGCAAGAGACTCGACCAAAGTGCAATATCATACCAAAGAGACAGCGCTGTGCCATTTTCGTCGCAGGCATGCCCGCGAGATCGGCATTATCCTGCCGCGCCTTCGGCGGCGGCAGCCTCTGGCCGGCAGCCTTTCCCGCGCTATCGTGGTGGCATGACAGAGGCCACGCCGATCGATCTCGTGCACGATGCGCGCCACCTGCGCCTCGACACCCTCGTGCGCCTGCGCTGGCTCGCCATCACGGGGCAGAGCGCGGCCGTGGCGGGCGCGCATTTCGGCCTCGGCCTGCCCCTGCCCTTCGGCTGGTGCTTCCTCGTCATCGCCGCCTCGTCGTGGCTCAACCTGCTGCTGCGGGTCCGGTTTCCTGCGAGTTACCGATTGAGCGACACCGCCGCCGCCCTGCTGCTGGCCTTCGACATCGTGCAGCTCGCCGCTCTCCTGTTCCTGACGGGCGGATTGCAGAATCCGTTCTCCCTGCTCTTCCTCGCCCCGGTCCTCATCTCGGCGACGGCGCTGCCGCCGGTCCACACGCTCGCCCTCGGGCTGTTCGCGGTGGGTCTCTCGACGCTCCTCGCCCTCGTTCACCGCCCGCTGCCCTGGTTCTCGGCGGAGAAGATGGAGTTCCCCTTCCTGTATGTGTCGGGGGTCTGGACGGCGATCCTGCTCGGCATCGCCTTCACGGGCGTCTATGCGTGGCGGGTCGCCGAGGAAGCGCGCCAGCTCGCCCAGGCCCTCGCCGCGACCGAACTCGTCCTCGCCCGCGAGCAGCACCTCTCGCAGCTCGACGGGCTCGCGGCAGCGGCGGCGCACGAGCTCGGCACGCCGCTCGCCACCATCACGGTCGTCGTCAACGAGCTCGACCGGGCGCTCGGCCCCACCGCCACGCCCGCCGTCGCCGAGGACCTGAAGCTCCTGCGCGAGCAGGTGGAGCGCTGCCGCGGCATCCTCTCGAAGCTGACCTCCCTCGACGACGACCAGTCGGGCTTCCTCGAGACGATCACCCTCAGCCACCTCGTGGAGGAGCTGGTGGCCCCCCAGCGGGCGCTCGGCATCGTGCTCGACATCTCGGCCCGCGGGGACGGGCCGGAGCCGACCTGCCGGCGCAATCCGGGCGTGCTCTACGGCCTATCGAACATCGTCGACAACGCCGTCGACTTCGCGGAGAGCCGGGTGATCATCGAGGCGCGCTGGAATGCCGACCGGGTCTGGCTGGAGATCCGGGACGACGGCCCGGGCTTCGCTCCCGACGTGCTGCTGCGGGTGGGCGAGCCCTATGTCACCACGCGCGGCGCATCCCGGACGGACAGCCAGGAGGGCGGGTCGGGCCTTGGCCTCGGCCTGTTCATCGCCAAGACCCTGATCGAGCGCTCGGGCGCCCAGATCATGCTCGCCAACGCCGCCGCCCCCTCGACCGGCGCCGTGGTGCGGATCGCGTGGCCCCGTCACGTTTTCGAGAGGGAGGTGACTGTGCGACGATTCGGGGGGACGAACGGACCCCTCCCCCTGACGCAGGCCCGCGATGTTCCTATATAAGGTGCTGAAGAAACAGAACGAATGGTGAGGAGCGTCGCTTGATGACGCAGCACGGAACCTTGAGCACGCCGGCGAGTTCCGGCACCGTCCCGGAGGGCGATCCGCTCGCCGCTCATGCGGATCGCAGCCTGCTGATCGTGGACGACGACAAGCCGTTCTCGACCCGGCTCGCCCGCGCCATGGAGGCGCGCGGCTATCAGGTGCAGGTGGCCGAGAGCGTGGCCGAGGGCGTGTCGCTGGTGGATGCCCATCCGCCGGCCTTCGCGGTCATCGACATGCGGCTTGCGGACGGCAACGGCCTCGACGTGATCGCCCGCCTGAAGGAGCGCCGCCCGGAGGCCCGGGGCGTGATCCTGACGGGCTACGGCAACATCGCGACCGCCGTGACGGCAGTGAAGCTCGGCGCGTTCGACTACCTCGCGAAGCCCGCCGATGCGGACGAGATCCACGGCACGCTGATGGCCCAGCCGGGCGAGCGGGCCGACCCGCCGGAGAACCCGATGTCCGCCGACCGGGTGCGCTGGGAGCACATCCAGCGCGTCTACGAGCTGTGCAACCGCAACGTCTCGGAGACGGCCCGCCGGCTCAACATGCACCGCCGCACCCTGCAGCGGATCCTGGCCAAGCGCGCGCCGCGCTAAGCAGGTTTCGGAACAGTGCCTTGCGGTTTTCCGTCAAAACCTGCGACCCAGCAAAAGCCTAAGCGGACGAAGGGGTGGCACGCCCCGCCAAGTCTGCTTAGGGCCGCCCGAGATGCCCGGGGGCACCACAACCCCTCGCCCGTCACCGGGAGAGGGGTTTTTCGTATGATACCCGCATGATCGCTTCGTCCTGCTGAGACCTGACGATCCGACCCGCGGCAGAGCTTCCCTCCCTGTCCCGGCGCATGCAGCGTCAGCGGAAGGAGATCCGGGAAAGCATCTGTGTTTGGCGTCAAGCCTGTTGGGGCTGATTTGGCGTCCAGAGGCGGTCCTGAGCGATGAGGCTGTTGGCCAGCACGGCGAGCTTGCGGGCCACGGCGATGATGGCGCACTTTGGCTTCTTGCCGTTGGCGATCAGGCGTTCGTGGAAGGCTTTCAGGCCGGCGTTGTGGCGGGCGGCCGAGAGCGCCGCGAGGTAGAGGACGCGGCGCACGGGCGGGCGGCCGCCCCAGATGACCCGCACGCCCTGGCGCGCGCCGGAATCGTCGGCGACCGGCGCCAGGCCCGCCAGCAGGCCGATCTGCCGGCTGCTGCAGGTGCCCAGCTCGGCCAGGCTGGCCACCAGGGTGGCCGCGATCGTGTCCCCGATCGAGGGGATCGAGACCAGGATGGCATGCCGCCGGGCCAGTCCGGGATCGGCCGCGATGAGCCGGCGGATCTCGCCGGCAAGGGCCTCGATGTCCGCGGCGATCCTGGCCAGACGGTCCTGGAGCTGGCGGATCAGGAACGGGCTTGCGGCCGCGGCCAGCTGGTTCTTGAGGGCGGTTTGTTCGGCCACGGCGCTGTCGCGGGCCGCGACCAGTTCCTGGAGCGCTTCGAGCGCGTCCGAGGCCGGCGGGCGCTGCGGGGGGGCCATCACCGCGGCAAACTGCGCCAGCACGCGGGCATCGAGCCGATCGGTCTTGGCCCAGATGCCTTGCGCCTTGGCGAACATGCGCACCCGAAACGGATCGACGACGGCGACCGGCAGGCCCGAGGCATGCAGGCTGCGGCGGGTCTGGCGGTGCCACTTGCCGGTGGCCTCGACCACGACCAGCCCCAGAGCAAAGCGCCCAAGCCAGCGCTTGAGCTGCCGGATGCCGACCTCGGTATTGGCGAACCGCTGGGCTTGGCCGGAGGGGAGGACGTGGACGTCGAGCCAGCTCTTGCTGACGTCGATCCCCACGCTAGACTTGCCCGCGGTCTCTTGTTTGGACACTTCCTTGCCTTGCATACGGGACTTGCTCCCCAGCATCTGTTCAGGACAAGAGCCAGAGGGCGGCCGGATCCTGCTTTCCCACGGTGCCAATCCTAGAGGGAGATCGATCCCGGCCGCCCGCGTCGCGGCCGGTGGCCACCGGCCGCGACGCACCTCACAGCTTGGTGCGCTGGTCGGCCCGTCAAACATGCAAGAGGGAGCGGGAAGAGCGGAGCGCGCCTGCCGCGAACCGGATCGCGGGTCAGATCCCGGCCGCCCCGCCATCCGAGCGCGGATCGTGCGTCGCCTCGACCCGCCCGTTGCCGGGATGGCGCACCAGCAGTCCCGCATGGCCGAGCGAGTCGACGTAGGAGCCGCCGAGCTCCTCGATCTCGTGGCCGAAGCGGCGCAAAGCGGCGATGCAGGAGGGATCGAAGCGGTCCTCCACCTTCACGGTCATCGATTCGGCGCCCCAGGTGCGCCCGAAGAGGAGGCGCGGCGCGTCGACCGCATCGGCGACGCCCATCCCGTACAGGGCGTAGCGGGTGAAGACCTGCGCCTGGAATTGCGGCTGCCCGTCCCCGCCCATGCTGCCATAGGAGACTACCCGGCCGTCATCGAGGACGGCGAGCGCCGGGTTGAGCGTGTGGAAGGGCTTGCGGCCGGGCTCCAGCGGGTTGGTGGCCTTGGGATCGAGCGAGAAGGAGGTGCCGCGGTTCTGCCACACGATGCCGGTCGCCGGCAGGACGAGGCCGGACCCGAATTCCCAGTAGACCGACTGGATGTAGGAGACGGAAAGGCCGCTGCCGTCGATCGCGCCCATCCACACCGTGTCGCCATCGCCGGACGCACGCAGCGGGTAGGCCGCGGCACGGTCCATCGCGATGGCGGCGGCCTCCCGGGCGAGGCGCTCGGGGGTGAGGAAGGCGGCGGGGTCGTGCCGCAGCCGGTCGAAATCCGTCACCACCGCGTCGCGCACCCGGAAGGCGCGCTTCGTCGCCTCGATCAGCGCGTGGCACCAGGCCGGCGTCTCGGGCGGGATCGATCCCAGCTTCTCGACGATCCCGAGGATCATCAGGGCGGCGAGGCCCTGGCTCGGCGGCTGGCAGTTATAGACCGTGGCCTTGGCGAGCCGCACCGCGAGCGGCGCGCGGGCCAGCGCCCGGTAGCCGTCGAGATCGGCGCGTGTCACCGGGCTTCCGGCCCGCTCCAGGTCGGCCGCGATCTCGCGCCCCACATCCCCCCGGTAGAAGTCGTCGAGCCCCGCATGGGCGAGCTGCTCCAGGGTCGCGGCGAGCGCCGGCAGTGCGCGGATCGCGCCGGCCTGCGGCGGCTTGCCGTCGATCAGGAAGGTCGCGGCGAAGCCCGGCTGGTCGTAGAGCGTATCGAGCTCCTTCGGAGCATAGCGGGCCTCGGACGCCGAGACCGCGACGCCCTCCCGGGCGTGCCGGATCGCCTCGCCGAGCAGGAGGGACAGCGGCAGCCGCCCGCCGAGGGACCCGGCGAGTTCCCGCGCTAGGGCCCAGCCGCCGACCGCGCCCGCCACCGTGACGGCGGCGTCCGGGCCGCGGTCGGGGATCGAATCGTAGCCCTTGTCGCGGTAGCGCCGGATCGTCGCGAGGGCGCCGGCCGGGCCGCAGGCCTCGATGGTGTGGACACGCCCGCCCGGCTCGCGCACCAGCCAGAAGCCGTCGCCGCCGATGCCGTTCATGTGCGGGTAGACCACCGCGATGGTGGCCGCCATGGCGAGCATCGCCTCGACGGCGTTGCCGCCCTCGGC
Source organism: Methylobacterium nodulans ORS 2060 (assembly GCF_000022085.1). Taxonomy (NCBI): domain Bacteria; kingdom Pseudomonadati; phylum Pseudomonadota; class Alphaproteobacteria; order Hyphomicrobiales; family Methylobacteriaceae; genus Methylobacterium; species Methylobacterium nodulans. Next base: position 1,932,086 of record NC_011894.1, on the reverse strand, counting down.
CAGGACGGCGCGGCCGCTCTCGGCAGCCAAATGGTGGGGGGCCGCACAGGCTGCACGGGCGAAGACGGGCGTCTCGGGCATGTCGCTCTTCGAGGGCGTGACGATGGCGCGGGTTGCGCCGGAGGGGGGCTTCACGCTACTGCCGCGCGGCGCCGAACGGAATACGATCCGGCCCGATCCGCGGCTGTGCCGCTCCCCGCCAGAAGGTGTCGCCCGTGTCCGCCCCCTCCGGATCCATCAGCACCCGCAACCTCGTCACTCTCATCAGCATCATGGTGCTGGTGGGCACGGAGGTGTTCGGCGTGGCGGTTGCGGCGGGCTGGGCCATCGCCGGTCTGTTCGAGCTCGGCGACCTCGTCGGCCATATCCTGATGGGCGCCTTCAGCCTCATCGCCCTCTACATCATGGTGCAGCTCTGGCGCCGTGCCTCCAGCATCGAGCCGATCCGCATCCGGCGCTGACGCCCCCCATGCTCAACCGCCGCACGTTCCTCTCCGGAGCCGCGCTTCTCGTCGGCTCCGGCCTCCCCGCCGCAGCCTCCGGCCTGCCGCTCGGCGCCCCGGCCCCGTTCAGCTTCGAGAGCCTGAAGGACCGGGCCCGCGCCCTCGCCGCCGCCCCCTATGCGGCGCCCGCGATCCCCGACCGCGAGGTGCTCCAGGCGATCGACTACGATGCCCACGGCAAGCTCCGGTTCAAGCCGGACCACGCCCTGTGGGCGGACGGCCCGAGCGCCTTCCCGGTGACCTTCTTCCATCTCGGCCGCTACTTCCAGAAGCCGGTGCGGATGCACGCGGTCGAGGGCGGGCAGGCCCGTGAGATCATCTACGACCCGAACGCCTTCGAGATGCCGGCGGATTCGCCCGCCCGGCGCCTGCCGCCGAATCCGGGCTTTGCGGGCTTCCGCTTCCAGGAGCGGCGCGGCGGCGCCCTCGACTGGCGGCGGAACGACTGGGTCGCCTTCCTCGGCGCCTCCTACTTCCGGGCCATCGGCGAACTCTACCAGTACGGCCTGTCCGCGCGGGGGCTGGCCCTCGACACGGTGATGCCGGACCGGCCCGAGGAATTCCCGGACTTCACTCATGTCTGGTTCGAGACGCCGGCACCGGATTCCGACACCGTGACGGTGATGGCGCTCCTCGACGGCCCGTCAGTCGCGGGCGCCTACCGGTTCCGCATGCGGCGTACCAAGTCGGTGGTGATGGAGATCGAGGCGCAGTTGCATCTGCGCCGGGATGTGGGGCGTTTCGGCCTCGCTCCCCTCACCTCCATGTACTGGTTCTCGGAGACGGCCAAGCCCAACGCCGTCGACTGGCGGCCGGAGGTGCACGATTCGGACGGGCTCGCCCTCTGGACCGGCACCGGCGAGCGCATCTGGCGGCCGCTGCGCAACCCGCCCCGCACCATGGTCTCGGCCTTCTCGGACGAGCGCCCCCGCGGCTTCGGCCTGATGCAGCGCGACCGCGTCTTCGACCACTACCAGGACGGGGTCTATTACGACCGCCGGCCCTCGCTCTGGGTCGAGCCGCTGGGCGATTGGGGTCGCGGCAGCGTGCAGCTCGTCGAGAATCCGACCGACGACGAGATCCACGACAACGTCGTGGCGATGTGGGTGCCGGCCGAGCCGGCCCGCGCCGGCAGCGTGCACGACCTCGCCTATCGGCTGCATTGGGTAGCGGACGAGCCCTACCCCTCGGCCTTCGCGCGCTGCGTGGCGACCCGCGAGGGCAATGGAGGACAAGCGGGGACGGAGCGCCCGAAGGGCGTGCGCAAGTTCGTGGTGGAGTTCCTCGGCGAGCCGCTGGCGCGCCTTCCCGCGGGGGTGAAGCCCGAGCCCGTCCTCACCGCCTCGCGCGGCGCCTTCCCGCTCGCCCGCACCGAGGCGGTGCCCGACGACGTGCCGGGCCATTGGCGCACCGAGTTCGACCTCGCGGTGACGGGGCCCGAGCCGGTGGAGCTGCGCCTGTTCCTGCGCCGGGGCACCGAGACCCTGAGCGAGACCTGGACCTACCAGTACATCCCGCCAGGCTAGCGTCTTTCATTCGACATCCGGTCGATGGCTTCGCCATACGGGATGGCCTCGCCATGCGGATCTCGGCTTCGCTTGGGTGCGGGCGGAGTTCTGCCTCCGCCCCTTCCCACTCCCTCCTTCCCGGATCTCCTTCCGCTGTCGCTGCATGCGCCCGGGACAGGGGGGAGCGGACGAGAGGAGGCCGGCGAGAGGGGCGCGCCACTGCCCTCAGAGCTTCCGCACCGCCCCCTGCGCGGCACTGGTGGTGAGCATGGCGTAGGCGCGCAAAGCCGCCGACACCTTGCGCTTGCGCGGCACGGCCGGCTGCCAGCCGCGGGCCTCCTGGGCGGCCCGCCGCCGCTCCAGTTCGGCCTCGTCCACCGCGAGGTGGATGCGCCGGTTGGGGATGTCGATCTCGATCCGGTCGCCCTGCTCGACGAGGCCGATCAGGCCGCCCTCGGCCGCCTCCGGCGAGACGTGGCCGATCGACAGGCCCGAGGAGCCGCCCGAGAAGCGTCCGTCCGTGACGAGGGCGCAGGCCTTCCCCAGGCCCTTCGACTTCAGGTAGCTCGTCGGATAGAGCATCTCCTGCATGCCGGGCCCCCCGCGCGGCCCCTCGTAGCGGATCAGCACCACCTCGCCGGCCTTCACCCGCCCGGAGAGGATCCCGTCCACCGCCGCGTCCTGGCTCTCGAAGACATGGGCTGGCCCGGCGAAGGCGAGGATGCTCGCATCGACGCCGGCGGTCTTCACGATGCAGCCGTCCGTCGCGAGGTTGCCGTAGAGCACGGCGAGGCCGCCGTCGCGCGCATAGGCGTGCTCGGCATCGCGCACGACGCCCCCCGCGCGGTCGAGGTCGAGCGCATCGAATCGCGCCTCCTGCGAGAAGGCCGTCTGGGTCGGCACCCCGCCGGGGGCGGCGCGGTAGAAGGCGTGCACGGTCGGGCTGTCGCTGCGCCGGACATCCCAGCGCTCGAGGGCGGCGGCGAGGCTCTCCGCATGCACGCTGCCGACCGATGTGTCGAGGAGACCGGCCCGGTCGAGCTCGCCCAGGATCCCCATGATGCCGCCGGCCCGGTGCACGTCCTCCATGTGCACGTCGGGCACCGCCGGGGCGACCTTGCACAGCACCGGCACCCGCCGGGAGAGGCGGTCGATATCGGTCATGCTGAAGGGCACGCCAGCCTCGTGGGCCGCGGCCAGCAGGTGCAGCACCGTGTTGGTCGAGCCGCCCATGGCGATGTCGAGGGTCATCGCGTTCTCGAAGGCAGCGAAGCTCGCGATCGCGCGCGGCAGGACGCTGTCGTCGTCCTGCTCGTAGTAGCGCCGCGCCAGATCCACGATGAGGTGGCCGGCCTCGACGAAGAGCCGGCGCCGGTCCGCATGGGTGGCGAGCACCGAGCCGTTCCCCGGCAGCGACAGGCCGAGCGCCTCGGTGAGGCAGTTCATCGAGTTCGCCGTGAACATGCCCGAGCAGGAGCCGCAGGTCGGGCAGGCCGAGCGCTCGATCACCTGCAGGTCCGCGTCGCCGACCCGGTCGTCGGCGGCCGCCACCATGGCGTCGACGAGGTCGAGCTTCTTGCGCGCCCCGCCGAGCACCACCTTGCCGGCCTCCATCGGCCCGCCGGAGACGAACACCGCCGGGATGTTGAGGCGCAGAGCCGCCATCAGCATGCCGGGGGTGATCTTGTCGCAGTTCGAGATGCACACCATCGCGTCGGCGCAATGCGCGTTGACCATGTACTCGACGGAATCCGCGATCAGCTCGCGCGAGGGCAGCGAGTAGAGCATGCCGTCGTGGCCCATCGCGATGCCGTCATCGACCGCGATGGTGTTGAACTCCTTGGCGACGCCGCCGGCCTGCTCGATCTCGCGGGCCACCAGCTGTCCCAGATCCTTCAGGTGCACGTGGCCGGGCACGAACTGCGTGAAGGAATTGACCACCGCGATGATCGGCTTGCCGAAATCGGCATCCTTCATGCCGGTGGCGCGCCAGAGGCCGCGGGCGCCGGCCATGTTGCGGCCATGGGTGGTCGTACGGGAGCGGTAGGTGGGCATCGATCGGTTCCAGACTGCTGGCGCCTTCTGCGCGCGACGGCGCCCGCATTCAAGGCCGCAATGGTCGCGCTTCCCCGTCCCCCAGGGCGGCGCCCCTTGGAGCGCTCCCCGCCGAAGTGGAGGCCGGTTCGGCGTCAGGAAGCACGTCACATCAAGAGCTTGAGAGCCGCAGACCTGATGCAATCAGGTCGGGAACGGCTCTAGTAATCCTGTGCGAGGGGCTCGCCGCTCTCCAGCCGGAAGTCCCGGGCATAGCCCCAGAGCACGAGGCCCGCCTGATCGGGATCCGCCAGCTGGACGTTCCAGATCAGTCCGCTCGCCGTCGTGGTGGTCTTAGGGAGGCGCCGAACCGTGACGCCGCCCGTGGCGCGAAGGCAGCCGTTCTCGGCCAGCCAGCGGGAATCCTGCGCCGCCCTGGCCGCTACCGGGAGGCTGTAGGGCGAGACGCACAGGAGCGCGCCCTCACGCACCAGGAAGCGCTGCCCGGATGGCCCCTGCCCGAGGGCCGCGAGCGGAAGGCCGGCGGCGGCCAGAGCGATCACACCTCGCCGCATGGGTCCTCTCTGCCTCCGGCGGCACGCGCGGGCCGGCCTCGGGGCGGACCATGCCACAGAGGGGCCCGCATCGTGAACCGGATGGCAGGTGCGGGGAACGCCATGCGGCATGAGGCCCTTGGCGGCGCGAGGCCCTTGATCCCCTCTCCCGTTTCGCCGATCCGCGGGACGGCAACCGCTCCGGCAACAGGGGCCGCGCAGCCTCCGAACGGGAGACGAGTATCGATGATGCGGCCCGCAATGGGTGAGGCCGGCCTGCGGCGCGCGGTGGCGCTCGTGGCGGCACTCAACCTCAGCTATTTCGGCGTCGAATTCGCCGTGGCGGTGGCGATCGGATCGGTGTCGCTGTTCGCCGACAGCATCGACTTCCTGGAGGATGCCTCGATCAACCTGCTGATCCTGGCGGCGCTGGGCTGGCGCGCCCGCAACCGCGCCCGGGTCGGCATGATGCTGGCGGCGATCCTGCTGGTGCCGGGTCTGGCGACGCTCTGGACGGCCTGGGAGAAGTTCAACGCGCCGGTTCCGCCGCAGGCCCTGGCGCTGTCGCTGACAGGTCTCGGCGCGCTCGCGGTCAACCTCGCCTGCGCGGTCGTGCTCGCCGCCTACCGGAGGCAGAGCGGCAGCCTGACCCGCGCCGCCTTCCTGTCGGCCCGCAACGACGCCGTCGCCAACGTGGCGATTGTCACTGCTGGCCTCGTCACGGCCTTCCTGTGGCGCTCGGCCTGGCCCGACCTGCTGGTCGGGCTCGGGATCGCGGCCATGAATGCCGATGCGGCGCGCGAGGTCTGGGAGGCCGCGCGGGAGGAGCACCGCGCGGAGGCGTGAGCCGTCACTCCACGGTGACGGACTTGGCGAGGTTGCGCGGCTGGTCGACGTCTTTGCCGAGCACCACGGCGGTGTGGTAAGCCAGCAGCTGGATCGGCACCGCGTAGACGATCGGCGCCACCACCGGGTCGAGATCCGGCATCATCAGCGTCGCCAGCGTGTCGAGGCCGGCCGCAGCCGCCCCCCGCGCATCGCCGATCAGCACGATCCGCCCGCCGCGCGCCGCCACCTCCTGCATGTTCGACACGGTCTTCTCGAAGATCGCGTCGTGCGGCGCGATCACGATCACCGGGACGCTGTCGTCGATCAGCGCGATCGGGCCGTGCTTCAGCTCGCCCGCCGCATAGCCCTCCGCATGGATGTAGGAGATCTCCTTGAGCTTGAGCGCCCCTTCGAGCGCCATCGGGTAGGCGGTGCCGCGGCCGAGATAGAGCACGTCGCGCGCCTTGGCGATCTCGCGCGCCAGCCCCTCGATCTCCGCCTCGCGCTTGACCGCCTCCGCCATCAGGCCCGGCACCGTGATGAGCGCGTCGATCAGCCGGCGCTCCGCGGCCGCATCCAGGCTGCCCCGCGCCCGGCCCGCCGCGATGGCGAGACACAGCAGCACCGTGAGCTGGCACGAGAAGGCCTTGGTCGAGGCCACCCCGATCTCGGGGCCGGCCAGCGTCGGCACCACGGCGGAGGCCTCGCGCGCGATGGTCGAGGTCGGCACGTTGACCACCGCCAGCACGGGCTGGCCCTGGCCCTTGGCATAGCGCAGCGAGGCCAGCGTGTCGGCCGTCTCGCCCGATTGCGAGATCACCAGCGTCAGCCCGTCCGTCGCGAGGGGCGGCTCGCGGTAGCGGCTCTCCGAGGCGACGTCGATCTCGACCGGCAGCCGCGCCAGCTGCTCGAACCAGTACTTGGCGACCAAGCCCGCATAATAGGCGGTGCCGCAGGCGGTGATCGACAGGCGCGAGAGCCTGGCGAAGTCGAAGGGTAGCGCCGCGGGCAGGGCGATGCGGCCGCTCGCGAGGTCGACGTAATGGGCCAGCGTGCGCCCGACCACCTCCGGCTGCTCGTGGATCTCCTTGGCCATGAAGTGGCGGAAATTGCCCTTGTCGATCAGGAAGGCCTGGGTCGCGATCTTCTGCCGGGGCCGGGCGACGATGGTCCCCGCCTGGTCGCGGATCTCGGCGCCCGCGCGGGTGAGGATCGCCCAGTCGCCCTCGTCCAGATAGGTGATCTCGTCCGTGAAGGGGGCGAGCGCCAGCGCGTCGGAGCCCAGATAGGTCTCGCCGTCGCCAAAGCCGATGGCGAGCGGGGCGCCGTGGCGGGCGCCGATCAGAAAGTCCTCCTCGCCCGCGAACAGGAAGGCGAGCGCGAAGGCACCGCGCAGGCGCGGCAGGGTGGCGGCCACGGCCGCCTGCGGCGTCATCTGCTGGTCGAGCTGGCGGCTGACGAGCTGGGCGACCACCTCGGTGTCGGTCTCGGTCTCGAAGACGCAGCCCTGCGCCTCGAGCTCGGCCTTGAGCTCGCGAAAATTCTCGATGATGCCGTTATGCACCACCGCGAGGCGCGCGGTGGCGTGCGGATGGGCGTTGGTCTCGTTGGGCCGGCCATGGGTGGCCCAGCGGGTGTGGCCGATGCCGATGGCGCCCGAGAGCGGGTTCTGCAGCAGCTTCAACTGCAGGTTGGTGAGCTTGCCCTCGGCGCGCCGCCGCTCCAGGCGGCCGCCCTCCAGGGTGGCGATCCCGGCCGAGTCGTAGCCGCGGTATTCGAGCCGCCGCAGCGCATCGATCACCTGTCCCGCCACGGCCTCACGGCCGACGATTCCCACGATGCCGCACATGCTGACCGCCTCGATTCTGGACGGCGGCATCCCGATCCGGGGCAGCCGCGCGCCTGCCTGCCTGGCCCGGCGCAAGCTCCGGACCGCCCCGTGCGGGGCCTCGACCGCAGCAATGTAGCCGGTCCGCCCCCGGTCCCGCCAGTCGGCGCGGAGGGGAGCCGCGCGGTGCGGGCGCGCGGCTAAGCCCGAGTCGTTTCCGAACGAGGCGCGCGGCGCCTCCGGCCTCACGCCTTCCCCTTGCCCTTTGCCCAGCCCGGCTTGACGACCTGACGGCCGCGGCCGAGGGCCAGCGCCTCGGCGGGGACGTCGTCGGTCACCACCGAGCCCGAGCCCACATAGGCCCGCGCCCCGATCGTCACCGGCGCGACGAGGGCCGAGTTCGAGCCGACGAAGGCCCCCGCCCCGATCACCGTCCGGTGCTTGTTCACGCCGTCGTAGTTGCAGGTGATGGTGCCGGCCCCGAGATTGGCGCCCGCCCCGACCTCGGCGTCGCCGACATAGGAGAGGTGGTTGACCTTGGCCCCGGCCCCGATCGCGGCGTTCTTCACCTCGACGAAGTTGCCGATGCGCGCCCCGCGGGCGAGATGCGCGCCGGGCCGCAGCCGGGCATAGGGGCCGATCTGCACGCCCGGCTCCAGGACGGTCTTCTCCAGATGCGAGAACGCATGGATGGTGCAGCCGTCGCCCACGACGACCCCCGGCCCGAACACCACGTGCGGTTCCACCACCACGTCGCGCCCGAGCCGGGTGTCGTGGCTGAGGAAGACGGTCTCGGGCGCGATCAGCGTCGCGCCGGCGAGCATCGCCTCCCGCCGCAGGCGCGCCTGGATGACGGCTTCCGCCGCGGCGAGCTGGACCCGGTCGTTGACGCCCTGCGCCTCCGCCTCCTCGACCGGGACGACCGCGACCCGCTCGCCGTCGGCGACCGCGAGGGCGACCGCATCGGGCAGGTAGTACTCGCCGGCGGCATTCGCATTGCCGATGCGCCCGAGGAGATCGAGGGCGAGCCTTCCTGAGAGCGCCATCAGGCCCGCATTGCTCAAGCTGACCCGGCGCTCCTCCGGGCCCGCATCCTTCTCCTCGCAAATCGCGACGACGCGGTCGCCGTCGGTCAGCACCCGCCCGTAGCCGGTCGGATCCGCGGCCTCGAAGGCCAGGACGGCGACGCCTGCGCCCTCGGCGAGGGGCGCGCGCAGGCGGGCGAGGGTCTCGGGCCGGATCAGGGGCGTGTCGCCGAAGGCGATCACCACGTCGTCGCAGCCCGCCTCCAGGGCCGGACGGGCGGCGAGCACCGCATGGGCGGTGCCGAGGCGCTCGGCCTGCGGGAAGACCTGCGCGCCGGGGGCGGCGACCTCGACGGCGGCGGCGACATCCGCCCGGCCGGGCTCGATCACCACGGCGACCGCGTCCGCCCCTGCCGCGCGCACGGCGGCGAGCACGTGGCCGAGCATCGGCCGGCCGGCCAGGGGATGGAGCACCTTCGGCAGGTCGGAGCGCATCCGCGTGCCCTTGCCGGCGGCGAGCACGACACAGAGGAGCGAGCGGGCGCCGGGGGCGGTCGGGGTCGAGGTCATCGGGCTCTTGGTCCGGCTGCGGGGGCCCCGGTCTAGCCGAATCGCGCGCGCGGGCAAACGCGGGCCGCCGACCGCAGGCCGCGCCGCCGGCCCGCGATCTTAACCCCCAATTCATCTTCCGGCGTGGTAAACGGCCCGTGAGCCCTGCCCTGTCCGATCCTCACGCCTGACGAGATCGCATGACGCGACACCGCCCCGCCTCCCCCCGGACGACCGACGACAGAAGCGGGCTCGACCGTCGCGCGGTGCTGGCGCTCGCCGGCGCCGGTCTCGCCGTCGCGGGCGGCGCCCGGGCCGAGGACCCGCCGGCTGCGACCTTGAATGACGGCGACCACTTCGATCCCGGGACCGTCGTGGCGCTCGCCCGCGCCCTTGCCGCCAAGGCCTACGCCGCCCCGCCGAACGACCTGCCGGATGCCTTCGGCAAGCTCTCCTACGAGCAGTACGTGGCCATCCGGCCCAAGCCCGAGCTGCTCGTCTGGCGCGACGAGGGCCGCGGCTTCGTGGTCGAGCCCCTGCACCGGGGCTACCTGTTCACCAACCCGGTCGCCCTCCACACGGTGGAGGACGGGATCGTGCGGCGCATCGCCTACGACCGCAGCCGCTTCGAGTTCCGCAAGGCCAGCCCGCCCGAGGAGGGCCGCGACCTCGGCTTCTCGGGCTTCCGGCTCTATGCGAGCTTCGGCGGCGGGCCGCCCACCGATTGCGCCATCTTCCAGGGCGCCTCGTTCTTCCGGGCGCTGGCGGCGGGCCAGAGCTACGGCGTCACCGCCCGCGCCCTCACCCTGCGCCCGGCCGAGGCGCGGGGCGAGGAATTCCCGATGTTCCGGGCCTTCTGGCTGGAGCGCCCGACGCCCGCGAGCGGGCAGATCGTGATGCATGCGCTGCTCGATTCCGAATCGGCGGCGGCGGCCCTGCACATGACCCTGCGCCCGGGCGACGCCACCATCGTCGACATCGAGGCGACGCTCTTCCCGCGCAAGACCCTCGACCATGTCGGCATCGGCGGCATGACCGGCGCCTTCCTGTTCGGCCCGACCGACCACCGCAACGTCGACGATGCCCGCACCGCGGCCCACGAGGTCGGCGGCCTGCAGATCCGCAACGGCTGGGGCGAGGCGATCTGGCGGCCGGTGCAGAACCCCGAGACCCTGCAGATCTCCTCCTTCCTCGACCAGGATCCGAAGGGTTTCGGGCTGGTGCAGCGCGACCGCGACTACGCGGCCTTCCAGGACGACGTGCAGCGCTGGGAACGCCGGCCGAGCCTGTGGGTCGAGCCCTACAACACCTGGGGGCCGGACCGGGAGCAGCGCCCCTGGGGGGCGGGCGCGGTGCAGCTCATCGAGATCCCGAGCGAGTCCGAGGTCAACGAGAACATCCTGGCCTACTGGCGCCCGAAGGAGCCGGTCACCACGGAGACCGCGTTCAGCTACCGGCAGTTCTGGTGCTGGGACGTGCCCGGGGCGCCGCCGCTCGCGCGCTGCACCGGCACGCGGGTCGGCAAGGGCAGCGGGGGCAAGCGCCGGCTCTTCCTGGTGGACTTCACCGGGGAGGCGCTCTTCGCGCCGGGCACGGCACCCGAGGCCCTGAAGCTGTCGGTCACCGCGTCGCCGGGCGCCATCGTGCAGCCGAAACCCGACGCGCCACCGGTGAAGCGGGATCCCCAGTTCCGGCCCCTGCTCTACCTCTATCCCGAGCGCAAGACGGTGCGCGCCGTCTTCGAGCTCGATCCCGGCGGCGAGACCGCCTGCGAGATGCGTCTCGTCGTCAAGAACGGCGACCAACCCGTCAGTGAGACATGGCTGTATCGTTGGACCCCGTGACGCCGGTGGCGTCCCTCGCCCCCGCTGTGCCGCCCGAGGCCCCGCTCGCCATGCCGGTGCAGGACCTGCGCCGCTGGTCGCCGGAGGACGGGCACCGGGAGGGGCCGCACCCGACGCCGTGGCCGGCACGGCTCTTCGTGTTCGGGGCGGCGGCGCTGCTCACCGCCTACGGTGCCTACGAGATGTACCAGGTGGTCTCGGTGGCGGGCAGCGCGACCTGGCTGCAGTTGCTGCTGCTGCTGCTGTTCACGCTGAATTTTTCCTGGATCGCGCTCGCCTTCACCTCGGGGCTCCTCGGCTTCGTGGCGCTCCTGCGCCAGCGCCGCCCCGCCCCGCCGCCCGGCCCCCTGACGAGCCGCACTGCGGTGGTGATGCCCGTCTACAACGAGGCCACGGCCCGCACCTTCGCGGCGATCGAGGCGATCCGCGAATCGATCGAGGCCACCGGCCAGGGCGCCCGTTTCGACTACTGGGTCCTGTCGGATTCGACGCAGAGCGATGCCTGGATCGCCGAGGAGCGGGCCTACCTCACCCTGCGCGAGAAGCTCGGGCCGGGGGCGCGCCTCTATTACCGCCACCGGCCCAAGAACCACCACCGCAAGGCGGGCAACATCGCCGACTTCGTCAGCCGCTGGGGCGGTCACTACGACCACATGCTGGTGCTCGACGCCGACAGCCTGATGAGCGGCGAGTGCGTCCTGCGCCTCGCCGCCGCCATGGAGGCGGATCCGGATGCGGGCATCATCCAGTCGCTGCCGCTCATCATCAACCGCAACACGCTCTTCGCCCGCGTGCAGCAATTCGCGGCGCGGATCTACGGGCCGGTCATCGCCACCGGCCTCGCGCTGTGGTCGGGCCGGGACGGCAATTACTGGGGCCATAACGCGATCATCCGGACCCGGGCCTTCGCGGCCCATTGCGGCCTGCCGGACCTGCCCGGCAAGCCGCCCTTCGGCGGCCACGTGCTCAGCCATGACTTCGTCGAGGCGGCGCTGATCCGGCGCGCGGGCTGGGGCGTCTACATGCTCCCCGACCTCGCCGGATCCTACGAGGAGAGCCCGCCCTCCCTCATCGACATCGCCATCCGCGACCGGCGCTGGGCGCAGGGGAACCTGCAGCACGCCCGCGTCATCGGCACCGCGGGCCTTCGGCTCCCCTCGCGCCAGCACTTCGCCACCGGCATCGCGAGCTACGTCGCCTCGCCGCTCTGGGCGGCGCAGCTCGTGGTCGGCGTCGCCCTCGTCCTCCAGACCGCCTATATCCGTCCGGAATACTTCCCGAGCGAGTTCCGGCTCTACCCGATCTGGCCGCGCTTCGATCCGGTGCGCGCGCTCCAGCTCTTCGGGCTCACCATGGGGATCCTGCTCGCCCCGAAGCTGTTCGGCCTGATCCTCGGGCTCCTCGACGGCGCGGTGCGGCGCGCGAGCGGGGGCGCCATGCGCCTCGTCCTCTCGGCCCTGATCGAGACGCTGCTCTCGGCGCTGATCGCCCCGATCGCCATGCTGATCCAGTCGGGCTCGGTGCTGCAGATCCTGCTCGGGCGCGACACCGGCTGGAACCCGCAGCGGCGCGACGACGGCTCGATCCCGTTCCGCGACATCGTGCGCCGCCACCGCTGGCACGCGATCCTGGGCCTCGTTACCGGGGCGGCGGCTTTCGCGATCGCGACCTCGCTGTTCCTCTGGATGTCGCCGACCATCCTCGGCCTCGTGCTCGCCATCCCGATCTCCTGGGCGAGCGGTCAGCTCGCCTGGGGCCTCGCCCTCAAGCGCCTCGGCCTGCTGATGACGCCCGAGGAGCGGGTGCCGCCGCCGATCGCGCTGCGCGCCAAGGCCCTCGAGGCCGAGAATGCCGCGCGGGGCTTCGACGACGCGGACGCGATCGGCGCGCTCCATGCCGATCCCGCCCTGCGCGAAGGCCATCTCGCCATGCTGCCGCCGCCCTCGGCCCGGCCGCGGGGTCGGATCGACCCGGACCGGACGCTGGCCGAGGCGAAGCTCGCGGAGGCCGTGAGCGCCGCGGAAGCCGCCGCGTGGCTGACCCCGAAGGAGCGGATGGCCGCGCTGCACGATCCGCGCCTCGTGGAGACGCTGGCGGGGCTGCCGGAATAGGGGGCGGATGCCGCATCGGTCTCGCGGGCCGGGGCGCCGCCCTCCCCTGAACCAGGCATCTGCAGCCTCCGGCTCCATCCCGCCCGCGGCCTTATCCTGAGCTGCTCCGAAGGAGCCTCGAAGGACGGCTCCAGGAATCACAGCGCTCTCTGGAGCCCTCCTACGAGGCCGTGCGATCTCTGATCGCCAACATCTCAGCCTGAGGGGCGTGGCCGCTTCCACGCATGTCAGGTTCGATTGAGACCGCGTCAGCCCAGGCGGCCCACGCGAGGACGTCCGCTCCTCCCTGTCCCGGGCGCATGCAGCGGCAGCGGAAGGAGATCCGGCAAAGAGGGAGCGGGACAGAGGCGGAGACCGGATCATCGCGCCCATCTGAGCAAAACCATGCTGTCCGAGCGTTCCCGCCTGGGGCAGCCAACCCCGGCCCTCAATCTCATGATTGCTCAGGATGAGGCTGCGGGTGGGATAGATGTCGTCGACCCGGTTCCGCCGGGGAATCCGATCGAGAAACCGTGACCCGGGACAGGCTTCACGCCCGCGCCGGATTGGCGTCTCATCGGCCGGCACCGAATCGGGAGAAGCGAATGAGCGTCAGCGCCCATTTCGAACAGCCGATCCACCCTGACCGCATCGCCGTCTCGCTCACCGGCTATCTCGCCGCCGCCATCCTCTGCGCCGACATCAAGGCCCAGGCCTCAAAGCGCCTCGCCACGCATCAGCCGCGGCTGCACGCCGCGTAGGCCCGCCGCCTCCTGAATGAAGAAGCGTTTGAGCGCCGGCATCCGGTCCACCAGACCGAGGCCGAAATCGCGCATGAGGCGGATCGGCAGGGCGTCGTTGGAAAAGAGGCGGTTGAGCCCGTCGGTGGCGGCCCCCATCGCCAGCGTGTCGGCAAGCCGGCTGCGCTCGTAGGCCCGGAGCGCGTCCGGGCCGCCCGGGTCAAGGCCGAGCCGCATCGCGTCGGTCAGCACCTCGGCCAAAGCCGCGGCGCTCTTGAGGGCGAGATTGAGGCCCTGGCCGGCGATCGGGTGGATGACATGCGCCGCGTCGCCGAGCAGCGCGAGGCGCGGGGCGGAGAAGCGCCGGGCGATGCCGAAGGAGAGCGGATAGGCGGCGAGTTCGGTCTCGAGCGCGAGCGGGCCGAGCGTCAGGCCGAAGCGGCGCTCGACCTCGCGCAGCGCCTCCTCCGGACCGCCGCCGAGCAGCGTCGGCACCTCTGTCTGGCGCTCGGTCCAGACGATCGAGGAGCGATGGCCGAGGGAGCCGCCGGGCGAGAGCGGCAGCACCGCGAAGGGGCCGGAGGGCAGGAAATGCTCGATCGCCCGCCCCTCGTGGTCGCGCTCGTGCGATACCGTCGCGACGATGCCCGATTGCGGATAGGACCAGCCGATCCAGCTGATCCCCGCCGCCTCGCGCAGGCGCGAGCGCGCGCCGTCCGCCGCGACGACGAGGCTCGCGTGCAAGCTCCGCCCGTCGGCAAGACGCGCCGTGATGGCGCCGCCTTCGGGGTGTGCCGCCTTCACCGGCACGGGATCGAGGATCGCGCCGGAGGCGGCTGCCGCCTCCCGCAGGGCCGCGAGCAGGCCGCCGCCCTCGACCATATGCGCGAAGGGCTCGCCCTCCGCCACCTCGCCCGCGAAGGTGAGGAAGACCGGCCGCACCGGATCGGAGAGCCGGCTGTCGGTGATGACCATCTCGCGGATCGGCTGCGCGCCCGCCGCCACGGCCGGCCAGACCCCGAGCCGCTCCAGCATCCGCCGCCCGCCCGCCGCCACCGCGTAGGCGCGCAGGTCCGGCCGGCCGGCCGGGCCTGAGGCCCGCCCGGAGGCCTGCCCGGAGGCCTGTGCGAAGGCCGGGTCGCAGACCGTGACCCGGACCATGTCGCCGAGCGAGCGGCGCAGCGCCAGGGCCAGCGAGAGGCCGGGCAGCCCGCCCCCCGCCACGATGATCTCCCGATGAGGCCGAGCCTGTGCCGCCATACCGCCGCCCTCCCTGCCGACATTCCGCCATAGCACGAAGCGTAAGGAGCCGCCGCTTGACGGCACGGGCGCCCCCGCGCCAGATCGACCCGCTTGCCGCCCGGCCGGGCGGATCCAGGCTCCGGAGCGGAACAGCCGATGACGCGCGCGGTCGACGAACTCCTCGACATCCTCGATCTGGAGCAGCTGGAGCAGAACCTCTTCCGCGGGCGCTCGCCGAAGGACCGCTGGCAGCGCGTCTTTGGCGGCCAGGTGATCGGGCAGGCCCTCGTCGCCGCGACACGGACCGTGCCGGCCGAGCGCCGGCCCCACTCGCTCCACGCCTATTTCCTGCTCGGCGGCGACCCGCGCGTGCCGATCATCTACGAGGTCGACCGCATCCGCGACGGGCGCAGCTTCACCACGCGCCGCGTCAACGCGATCCAGCACGGGCGGCCGATCTTCTCCATGTCGGCCTCCTTCCACCTGGAGGAGCCGGGCTTCGACCACCAGCTGCCGATGCCCGACGTGCCGATGCCGGAGGCGCTCGCCGACGACAGCCGCCTCAGGGACTCGATCATGCCCCGCATGCCCGAACCCGTGCGGGCCTATTTCGAGCGCGAGCGCCCGATCGAGCTGCGCCCCGTGGAATTCGAGCGCTACGCTTACCCAGAGCCCCGCGCGCCGCGCTTCCACGTCTGGATCCGCGCCACCGCAGCGCTGCCGGACGACCCGGCGGTGCACCAGAGCGTGCTCGCCTATGCCTCCGACATGACGCTCCTCGACACCGCCCTGGTGGCGCATGGGCGGACCGTCTTCGAGCGCACGATCCAGCCTGCCAGCCTCGACCACGCCCTCTGGTTCCACCGGCCGTTCCGGGCGGACGAGTGGCTGCTCTATGCCCAGGACAGCCCGAGCGCATCGGGCGCCTGCGGCTTCTCCCGCGGATTGATCTTCACCCGCGACGGCACCCTCGTGGCCTCCGTGGCCCAGGAGGGCATGATCCGCCCGGTGCGGGAGGAGGCGCCGGGCCCCGGCTGATCCTGGCCCGTCGGCGCCGGATTTGATGACTTTATTGTCAAATGCCCAATTTTTAATCCGATCTGCCGGCCGAGGCGGCTTCAATCTCCGCAATCGGCCCAAGAACCGGGCAGCTACCGGGCAGCTTGTCCGTAAGCCCCGCCGAAGATGCTGGCACGTTCCTTGATATGCCGGGCGCGACCGGGGGCACGCTGAGGGTGTGGTCCCACGGCAGCTGCCGGCCGGGCCTGAAGGCGCGGGCACCGGGTGCCAATC
This sequence comes from Methylobacterium nodulans ORS 2060, assembly GCF_000022085.1. Classification (NCBI taxonomy): domain Bacteria; kingdom Pseudomonadati; phylum Pseudomonadota; class Alphaproteobacteria; order Hyphomicrobiales; family Methylobacteriaceae; genus Methylobacterium; species Methylobacterium nodulans. The sequence goes on along the minus strand of NC_011894.1, from coordinate 1,916,048 downwards.
GGAAAGGGGGCACGACCCATGAAGATCGTCATGGCCATCATCAAGCCGTTCAAGCTGGAGGAAGTGCGCGACGCACTCACCAGCATCGGCGTGCACGGCCTGACCGTGACCGAAGTCAAAGGTTACGGACGGCAGAAGGGCCATACGGAGATCTACCGCGGAGCCGAGTACGCGGTGAGCTTCCTCCCCAAGCTGAAGATCGAGGTGGCGGTGGCGGTCGATCTGGTCGGCAACGTCATCGACACGATCGCGGCGGCGGCCCGCACCGGCCAGATCGGCGACGGCAAGATCTTCGTCCTGCCGCTCGAGAAGGCGGTCCGGATCCGCACCGGCGAGACCGACGTCGACGCGCTGTGACCCGCCCCGTCCGGCGCGGCGGCCTTCGTAACCTGACCCGTTTCATGACGATGTCGATCGGGAGTTCCGTTTCATGAAGCTTCGCAACCTCCTGGCTCTCGGCCTGGGAGGCGCCGCCCTGGCGCTCCTCCTGGTGGAGCCGTCGCTGGCGCAGACGCCGACCCCCGAGGCCGCGCCGGCCGCGGCCGCGGCGCCGGTGCCCAACAAGGGCGATACCGCCTGGATGCTGATCTCCACCGCCCTGGTGCTGCTGATGTCGGTGCCGGGCCTGGCGCTCTTCTACGGCGGCCTCGTGCGCACCAAGAACATGCTGTCGCTGCTGACCCAGGTCTTCGCGATCGTCAGCCTCGTCGGCATCCTCTGGGTCTTCTACGGCTACAGCCTCGCCTTCACCAATGGCGGCGGCCTCAACGACGTCGTGGGTGGCTTCTCGAAGGCCTTCCTGAAGGGCGTCGATCCCAGCTCCACGGCGGCCACCTTCTCGAACGGCGTCGTCATCCCCGAATACGTCTACATCTGCTTCCAGATGACCTTCGCGATGATCACGCCCGCGCTGATCGTCGGCGCCTTCGCGGAGCGGATGAAGTTCTCGGCCCTGATGCTGTTCATCGCGCTGTGGGTCACCTTCATCTACTTCCCGATGGCGCACATGGTCTGGTACTGGAGCGGCCCGGACGCGGTCGGCAACGCCGCCAAGGCGCTCGCTGCGGCCACCGACGAGGCCACCAAGAAGACCGCCCAGGACGCGCTCGACGCCGTCAACGCCGATGCGGGCATGCTCTTCAAGTGGGGCGCCCTCGACTTCGCGGGCGGCACCGTGGTGCACATCAATGCCGGCATCGCGGGCCTCGTCGGTTGCCTGCTGATCGGCAAGCGCATCGGCTACGGCCGCGACCTCCTCGCCCCGCACTCGCTGACCATGACCCTGATCGGCGCTTCGCTCCTGTGGGTGGGCTGGTTCGGCTTCAACGCCGGCTCGAATCTCGAGGCGAACGGCAACGCCGCGCTCGCGATGATCAACACCTTCGTGGCGACCTGCGCGGCGGGCCTGTCCTGGCTCTTCGTGGAATGGGCCGCCAAGGGCAAGCCCTCGCTCCTCGGCATGCTGTCGGGCGCCGTCGCCGGTCTCGTCGCCGTGACCCCGGCCTGCGGCTTCGCCGGCCCGATGGGCTCGATCGTGCTCGGCCTCGTCGCGGGCGCCGTCTGCTTCGTCATGTGCTCGGCGGTGAAGAACGCCATCGGCTACGACGACTCGCTCGACGTCTTCGGCGTGCACTGCATCGGCGGGATCATCGGCGCGCTCGCGACCGGCATCCTGGTCAACCCGGCCCTCGGCGGCACCGGCGCGCCCGACTACGCCACCAAGCCCGGCGAGCTGGTCGCGGCCGCCTACGAGTTCGGCCCTGCCTTCCTGGCGCAGGCCAAGGCGGTCGGCTTCACCATTCTGTGGTCGGGCATCGGCTCGGCGATCCTCTACAAGGTCGTCGACCTCCTGGTCGGCCTGCGTGTCACGCAGGAGGAGGAGCGCGAGGGTCTGGACCTCGCGGATCACGGCGAGCGCGCCTACAATTACTGATCCGAGCGGCCGCCCTCGGGGCGGCCGTTCCTCGATCGCTGCGAACGAGCCCCGGCCCGCAAGGGCCGGGGCTCGCCTCTGTCAGGCTTCGGACCGGCCGCGCCGGATCGGGCCTCCCGCGTTGCAGGACCGCCCGCGAACGCGCCAAATCCTTGATTCTCAAAGCGTCTCGCCGACGTTAGTCTTAAACGGGCATTAACCTCGCCAGCCTTAGGTTGTGGAAGGTTCCGCGTACCCGGTTCGCTTCCGCATGCGTTCGCTTCGCCGCTCGGCATCGCCCTACGATGCACTCGTCGACACGCTCCGCTCGTTCCTGAAGCGGCGCATGACCGAGCTGGCAGGGCTCGCCCTCCTGCTCGGGTCGGTGGCCTTCACCCTCGCCCTGGCGACCTGGTCGATCGAGGATCCGAGCCTCAACCACGCGACCAGCCGGCCCGCCCGCAACCTGCTGGGCTCGGGCGGGGCCATCGTCTCGGATCTCGGCATGCAGCTCATTGGCTTCGGGGCGCTGGCGTTCGCGCTGCCGCTCGCCGTCTGGGGCGTCCAGATCCTGCGCACGCACCGGCTCGGCCGCCTGCGGGCCCGGATCGGCCTGTGGCTCGTCGGCGCGGCGGCGGCGAGCGCGGTGGCGAGCGCCCTGCCGCCGACCGCCCGCTGGCCCCTGCCGACCGGGCTCGGCGGCGTCGCGGGCGATGCGCTGCTCGGCGCCGCGAAGGCGGTTCTGGGACCGGTGGGCGCCATCGCGGGCTTCGCCTATGCGGCTGCCGCCGTGATCTGCCTCACCGCGGCCTGCAGCCTCGCCGATGCCGACGACGAGGAGGACGACGAGGCCGAGCTCTATCTCTCGGCACCGACCCGGACGCCGACGCGCAGCCGCCGCCCGGCTGACCGCGCCCCGGACGACGACGGCCCGGGCCTCGGGATCGCGAGCCTCGACACCCTGGCCCATCTGGCGCTGAGCGCGCGCGACCACGTGGCGCAGCGGATCGTGTCATGGCGCGAGTCGCGGCTCGGACCCGCCCCCGCGGTCACCGATGACGCCTCCCCGGCCCTCGCGGCCCGGCGCGCCTTCGCGGAGAGCGACGATGCCCTCTGGGACGACGCGCCCGCGGAGACCGGCCGCCGCGAGCCGGTCTTCGACGATGTGAGGCTTAAGGCCCGCAAGGCGCCGCCCGCCGCTCCGATGGAGGCCGAGACCGTGCCCGCGCCCATCAGCCGGGTCGCGCCCCCGCCGCCGCCGCTCGCCTCGCGCCGGGCCCCGCCGGCCGCCGCGCCCGCGGATGCCTACGAGATGCCCGCGCTCGCGCTCCTCGCCGAGCCGCGCGGCCCCTCCCCCAGCGCCGCCGTCTCGACCGATGCGCTGGAGCAGAACGCGACGCTGCTCGAATCGACCCTCGAGGATTTCGGGGTGCGGGGGGAGATCCTGGCCGTGCGGCCCGGACCCGTCGTCACCCTGTACGAACTCGAACCGGCCCCGGGCACCAAGTCCTCGCGCGTGATCTCGCTCGCCGACGACATCGCCCGCTCGATGTCCGCCGTCTCCGCCCGCGTCGCCGTGGTCCAGGGCCGCAACGCCATCGGCATCGAACTGCCCAACATCAAGCGCGAGACCGTCTTCCTGCGCGAACTCCTCGCCTCGCCGGCCTTCGCCGAAACCAAGCAGAAGCTCGCCCTCTGCCTGGGCAAGAACATCGGCGGCGAGGCCATCATCGCCGACCTCGCCCGCATGCCCCACCTGCTCGTCGCCGGCACCACCGGCTCGGGCAAGTCGGTGGCCATCAACACCATGATCCTCTCGCTGCTCTACCGCATGAAACCCGAGGAGTGCCGCCTGATCATGGTCGATCCCAAGATGCTGGAGCTGTCCGTCTACGACGGCATCCCGCACCTGCTCTCGCCGGTGGTCACCGACCCCAAGAAGGCGGTGATCGCCCTGAAATGGGCCGTGCGCGAGATGGAGGAACGCTACAAGAAGATGTCGAAGCTCGGCGTGCGCAACATCGACGGGTTCAACGCCCGGGTGGCGGAGGCGCGCGAGCGGGGCGAGGTGATCACCCGCACCGTGCAGACGGGCTTCGACCGGGAGACCGGCGAGGCGGTGTACGAGGACGAGGTGATGGACCTCGGGGCGCTGCCTTACATCGTGGTGATCGTCGACGAGATGGCCGACCTGATGATGGTGGCCGGCAAGGACATCGAGGGGGCGATCCAGCGCCTGGCGCAGATGGCCCGCGCCGCGGGCATCCACCTGATCATGGCGACGCAACGTCCGTCGGTGGACGTGATCACCGGGACGATCAAGGCGAATTTCCCGACCCGGATCTCGTTCCAGGTGACCAGCAAGATCGACTCGCGCACCATCCTGGGGGAGATGGGGGCCGAGCAGCTGCTGGGGCAGGGCGACATGCTGTTCATGGCCGGCGGCGGGCGCACCACCCGGGTGCATGGCCCGTTCGTGTCGGACGACGAGGTCGAGGCGGTGGTGGCCCATCTCAAGCGCCAAGGCCGGCCCGCCTATCTCGACGCGATCACCGCGGAGGAGGGCGAGGAGGGTGCCGCCGAGCCGGACAGCGCCGTGTTCGACCAGGGCTCCTTCGGCGAGCCGGGCGGCGACCTCTACGACCAGGCGGTGGCGGTGGTGCTGCGGGACAAGAAGGCGTCGACGAGCTACATCCAGCGGCGGCTGCAGATCGGCTACAACCGGGCGGCCTCGCTGATGGAGCGGATGGAGCGCGAGGGCATCGTCGGTCCCGCCAACCATGCCGGCAAGCGCGAGATCCTGGTCGAGCCCGAGGGACAGGATGCCTGATCCGGGGCTTACGCCCCGCGCGGGGGCTCAAGTGCCCGCGCACCCCGCGCCAGAGGGCCGAAAGGCCCTCTGGGCTCCCGCTGTCAGGCTGCGGCGCGGCCGTGGCGGCCTTCCTGGACCTCTTCGATGATCTTGGCCGAGAAGGCGTCGAGGTCGCCGGGATTGCGGCTCGTGATGATGCCCTGATCGGTGACGACGGCCTCGTCGCGCCAATCGGCGCCCGCGTTGATGACGTCCGTCTTGATCGAGGCGTAGGAGGTCATCCGGCGCCCCTTGGCGGCGCCGACCTCGACCAGCAGCCAGGGCGCGTGGCAGATCGCGGCGACGACCTTCCCGCTGGCGAGGAAGCCGCGCAGGATCTCCAGCGCCTTCGGCTCCAGCCGCAGCTTGTCCGGATTGATCTGACCGCCGGGCAGCACCAGGGCGTCGTAGGCGGACGGATCCACGCTCTCGATGTCGGCATCGACCTTCACCGGGCGCCCCCAATCCGTCTTGTCCCAGCCGCGGATGGAATCGCCGCTCCGGCGGGACTTCGGAGCCGCCACCGTGACCGTGGCGCCGGCTTCGCTCAGCTTCGCCTTCGGCACTTCGAGTTCCGACTGCTCGAAACCGTCGGTCGCCATGATGAGGATCTTCGCCTGCCGAATATCGGGCATCGGATGTCTCCAAGGTAAGGGAACTCGACCGGGCAACAGAGCCCGCCTGCCGCAGTTCCCGCCTGCGACCGTTTCCCGCCCGCAGCGGTTCCCCACCGGAACTCCTCTGCGGCCCTTCGGTTGTCTCCCGAACGCCAACAGAGGAGGCACGACCATGGCCAACCCTGGCCTGCCCGATCCCGGCGGCACCCCTCCCACCGACCTGCCGCCCAAACCGCCGGACGAGTTGCCGGATACCGGACCGACCGGCCCGCGCAGCCCCTACCCCGTCAACGATCCCGGCGTGACCGACCCCAAGGGCCCCGGCTCCGAACCCGACTACCTGCCGGGCGGCCCCACCGATCCCGGTACCCGGCGCTGATCCGGGCTCAATGGCCGCCGTGCGACGTGCGCACGTCGCGCGGCGCGCTGAGGATCTGATTGAGGCTCGTCGCCACGTGACGGGCCTCCTCGTCCGTGAGGCGAAGCTGGAAAGGCGGCAGGGCGCCAGCCTGGAGGGCAACGACCGCCTGGCCGCTCTCGTCGGTCCCGACCTCGATCACCGAGGAGGTGACGTCGAGCATGGCGACCTCCTCCTCGTTCATCTCGTCCGCCTGATCCGTCTCCTCGCCTTCGTCGATGGCCGTGAGGAGCTGACCGACCGCGCGCACCAGTGCCCGCGCCGCCCGCGCGTCCATGATCACCGCAGTGGCCTGATCATCCTTCTGGAACGAGAGCTGGATGTTGGAGCCTTCGAGAGAAACCGAGATACCCGCCATGAATGATCCGACCGTCTGCAATCGTCTTCTATATGGGGAGTGCGGCGCAGATGCGACAGGTACGGTTGCGGGTGGCCGGCGAACGGCCGGCGCATTGCGGCGTTGAGGGTGCAGACCCGCCAATCGGACAGTCGGAGTCATGCCATGGCCCGCACTACCCCCGCGCAGAAGCACACCATCGAACGCGTGATGCACGAGTTCAAGGAGGGCGAACTCGAGCAGCGCAGCGGCCGCCGCGTCACCAACCCCAAACAGGCGATCGCCATTGCGCTGCGCGAGGCCGGCGCCTCGAACCAGGAGACGCCCGAGCAGAACCGCAGCACCTTCCGTCGCACCCGCCACAAGGAACGGGAGACGCGCGCGCAGGCGAGCCGCGCCGACCTCTACGAGGAGGCGAAGCGCCGCAACATCAAGGGCCGCTCGCGCATGAGCCGGAGCGAACTGGAGCAGGCCCTCAACCGTTGAGCGGTGTCGCCCATCGTGCGCATCCGGTCACGATGGGTCGCACGCCGCTCTCAATCGTCGATGCGAAGGCATGTCTCCGACGACCGGCACCCGCGTCACCGAAGAATGCTCCAGGCAAGGCACGCTCATGAGTTCGAAGCAGCCGAAAACCAAAACCCCGACCGACGCCGACCTCAAGGGCAATCCCGGCATCGGAACCAGCAAGGGCATGACCCAGGCCGGCGCCGACCCGGAAGAGCTCGAAGGCGCCAATACCTACGAGGGCGACGTCTCCAACGACACCACCCCCGAGGGCGGTGTCGACCCGAACCAGCGCGGGCGCACCAATCCCTGACGCCCGCCTCCCGGCCTTGTTCCGGCCTCATACGCCCCCTACATAGGGATCAGCGAATCGGGCGGACGGCTTGCGCCCGGCGCAAGCCGGGCCGATCACCCTCATCGCTTTCCCCCTCCGCAGATGCTGTCGCGCCGACCGGCCCGTCAGGCCGCTCCGGTCGGGGAATCCTGCACGAGACGAGGACGACCTTCGTGAATACTGGTACTGTCAAGTGGTTCAACGACCAGAAGGGCTACGGCTTCATTCAGCCGGATGATGGGGGCAAGGACGTCTTCGTCCACATCTCCGCGGTGGAGCGGGCCGGACTGCGCGGCCTCGTCGAGGGCCAGAAGATCTCCTACGAGCTGCAGACCGACAAGCGCAGCGGGAAGGTCTCGGCCGGCAACCTGCAGGCGGCCTGAGGGATCAGCCCTGGCGGGCCGTCGGGCCCGCCCTCGGCGGCGTTCCGTCCGCCCCGGCACCGGATCATCCGGCTGCCGCGCAAGACCTCACAGGCGCTCCCTCCGGGAGCGCCGCAACGAGAAAAGAAAAGACAACACAAATGATGTTCGAGTACACCCGGCGCTCCGGCGCCCCGACCGTCTTCAACGACGGCATCACGTTCCATGTCGATCAGATCAGCCGGCACGGCGAGGGCAGTGGCCCGATCGACATCAGCCATCTCATCGACAGAAGCTACGGCTATCACTCCTCCCGCGAGCTGCGCTGGCATCTGGCCGAGCGCTTCGGCCTGAGGCCGAACGCGGTGGCGCTGCGCGAGGTGCATTAGAGGATTTTCCGACGAGGTGGATGCCGGTTCGTCGCAGAAAATGCGGCAAACTCGAAAGAGCGAGAGCGGCATCCGGTCCACCGTGAACGGATCCTGCTCTGAAGGATCCACGGCCGGCTTCATGCATGAGGCGGGCGGCGCGCGAGCGCCGACCCGCCTTTTTCATGCCCCCATTCCTGCCCCTGCCAAGTCCTGCCCCTGCCAGGTCCTGCCCCTGCCAAGCGACTACGCGGCGGCGTTGCCGGCTGCGGCGCCGCTCGCGCGCAGCGCGAACGGGATGATGTTGTCGGGTTGCCTCGCCGACGCCGCGTCCTCACGCGCCTCCGACAGACGTTGCGCACCATCGCGAGCGACGAAGGCGATCCAACGGACGACCTTCCCGCCGGGACTACGCTCATGAAGCCGTTGCATGCGCCGCCGGGCCCAGGACGGTACAGGACCGAACTCGCTCAAAGCTGCCTCCATTCACCAAACGGCAGCAGAAGCGATTGACTTACCCCCGTCATCACCCATTTGGGTGACTGGCCTGGGATTAGGTCATCGGGCATCGGCCCGACCACCCTTCGACCTTTGGCCCAGGTCTTGAGGCATTCTCGGGCACCGGGTGACCCCGGCACCGCAGATATTTGAGAAGGGGACCAGCCATATGACGGCGGAAACGAATCTGGATGCTGCCGACTACATCGCGCTCGCGAGCGATATCGTCTCGGCCTACGTCACCCGGAATGCAGTGCCGGCCTCGTCCTTGCCGGAGCTGCTGACGTCGGTGCATGCGGCCCTGCGCGATCTTCAGAAGGCGGCTGCCCCCGAGCCCGAGAAGCTGGTTCCGCCCGTCTCCATCCGCAAGTCGGTCACGCCGGACTACATCATCAGCCTGGAGGATGGGCGGCAATATAAGTCGCTCAAGCGGCACCTCGCCACCCGCGGCCTCACGCCCGAGGAATACCGCCGCAAGTGGAACCTGCCGCCGGACTATCCGATGGTGGCCGCGAACTACGCCGCGCAGCGCTCGGAACTCGCCAAGAGCATCGGCCTCGGCCAGAAGCGCCGGCCGGCCGCCGCCAAGGCTGCGGCCCCCGATGCGGTCGTGCGCGCTCCGGCCCCACGTCGCCGCAAATCGGCCTCGTAGTCCCGGCCTGCCTCGTCCGCCTTCCGCGACGTCGGCTCTCCCTGCCCTTCACGGAGCGGCCCGGCCGCCGAGCGGAAGATCCGCGTGAATCGCTCGGGGGCGCCCGCGCCCCGGCACGTGCCCTTGCCGGACGGCTCTCGGAAGGATGCCCCTGCGTCCGGAGCCGTCACCCGCCCGCCAGCACCGCGCTGAGCTCGGCGCCGATCCCGTCGAGCGCCTGCGCCGCGTCCGGAACGAGGCCGCCCATTCCGTAGAAATGGTGGATCATCCCCGGATGGCAGGTATGGCGGACCGGCACGCCGGCCTGCGCCAGGCGGGCCGCATAGGCCGCGCCGTCATCGCGCACCATGTCGTACTCCGCCGTGTGGATCAGCGCCGGGGGCAGGCCCGCGAGCGAGGGCGCCCGCAGCGGCGAGAGGCGCGGATCGGCCGGATCCGCGCCCGCCGCGTAGGAGGCGATGTCGAGGGCGAGCGTCGCCCGATCGAGACCGTGGCCCTCCCCGTAGAGACGGTAGGATTCCCCGTCCCCGGCCGCATCGAGGACGGGGCACAGGAGGAGCTGGACGGCGATTGCCGGCCCGCCCGCATCCCGGGCCGCCTGGCACAGCCCGGCCGCGAGATTGGCGCCGGCCGAGTCCCCGCCGACCGCGAGCCGGGCCGGATCGAAGCCCAGAGCCCGGCCGCGCGCGGCGAGGCCCGACAGGGATGCCGCCGCATCCTCGCAGGCGGCCGGGAACGGGTGCTCGGGCGCGAGACGATAGGTGGCCGCGAGCAGCGCGCAGCCGCTCGCCGCCGCGAGCCGCCGATAGATCCCGTCATGGGCGGTCAGGCTGCCGCCCACGAAGCCGCCGCCGTGGAAATAGAGGAGAACCGCCCCGGTCTCGTCCCGCGGCCTGTAGAGCCGCGCGGCCATGGGACCGGCCGGCCCGTCCAGGATGAGATCCTCGACCGCGGCCACGGGCACCGGCGCGCCGGCGAGCCGGCCGAGTCCTTCGAGGCCGGTGCGGCGGGCCTCGATCGTCGTCAGCCGCCCCCCCGCAAAGGCAATGACGTCCAGATAGCGGCGGAGCCGGGGATCGAGCGGCATCGGCGATGAAACTCCGTTCGGACAAACGACCCGGCACCGATCCTTACGGAAGATCCGCCCGAGATCATCCGGCAGGACAATCCTTGCGAAACTCTGAGGGGATCGCGTGGTTTTCGCGGATCGGATTCAGCTCGGCTCAATGGCAGGATGCTACTCGCGGTCTTGCGGGAGACCCGGTCGGCCGGCGCGTCAGTTCCTCGCCCCCGAGGATGGCGGCACCACAGTCACGACAGGGCGCGTTCCCGCGCCGTTCAGAGGAGGCCCCACCGTGTCGCTGCCGCCGATTGTCTACTGCCCAACCGACGTGCCGCTCAAGCCCGCCCCGATCAACCCGCACTGGGTCCGCGTGGGAACGCCGGAGGCCCGCAACGCGCTGCTGTCGCGCAGTTCGGACGGGACCGCGAGCACGATCCTGTGGGATTGCACGGCGGGCGAGTTCGTCTGGCATTACGATATCGACGAGACGATCTACTTCCTCGAAGGCTCGGCGATCATCGGCGATGCGACCACGACGCCGCGGCGGTTCGTCGCCGGAGACGTGCTGTTCCTGCCCAAGGGCGCGGTCGCGAACTGGCACGTCGAATCCTACGTCAAGAAGGTGGCCTTCTGCCTGCGTCCGCAGCCCAAGCTGTTCGGGCTCGCCATCCGGGGCGCCGCCTTCGCCAAGCGCATGCTCGGCGGCCGTGCCGCGCCGGCGCCCACGCTCTCTCTCGGCGCATGAGCGGTGGGGCGGCGCTTAAAGCCGTCCGCCTGGACCGGGCGCGCCTTTCGCGATCTGATCACCGGATGAATCGCACAGCGGCAGAGGAACGCGCATGGCCGAGACGACCTGGACCTTCTTCGAGGATGCGTGGCACCCCGGCAATGTCCGGATGATGGGTCCGCGCACCCACGGCGCGTGGCTCGGCTCGACCGTGTTCGACGGCGCGCGGGCCTTCGAAGGCGTGACGCCCGACCTCGACCTCCACCTCGCTCGGGTGAACCGGTCGGCGACGGCTCTGGGCCTCAAGCCGGTCGTCGCCGTCGAGGCCTGGCGCGACCTCGTGCAGGAGGGCCTGCGCCGCTTCGATCCGAGCACGCCCCTCTACATCCGCCCGATGTACTGGGCCGAGGACGGCTTTGCGGGCGGCGTGCGCTTCGACCCCGATTCCACCGCCTGGTGCCTGTGCCTCTACGAGGCGCCGATGCCGGTGCCCGGACGGCTCTCCGTCACGCTGTCGCCCTTCCGGCGCCCCACCGCCGAATCGGCCCCCGTCGAGGCGAAGGCCGGTTGCCTCTACCCGAACGGCGCGCGGGCGCTGTCCGAGGCGCAGTCGCGCGGCTTCGGCAACTGCCTCGTGCGCGACGCCCTCGGCAATATCGCGGAATTCGCCAATGCCAACGCCTTCATGGCGCGCGACGGGGTGGTCTACACGCCGGCCCCGAACGGCACCTTTCTGGCCGGCATCACCCGCAACCGGGTCATCGCCCTGCTGCGCGAAGCCGGCGTGAGCGTGGTCGAGGCCACGCTGACCTACGGCGATTTCGCGCAGGCCGACGAGATCTTCTCGACGGGCAACTTCGCGAAGGTGATGCCGGTGACGGCGATCGACGGGCGGGAGCTGGAGCCGGGACCGTTCTACCGGCAGGCGCGGGACCTCTACTGGAGCTTCGCGCACACGACTTCCGGTTGATCTGTTCCGAGACGAGTCCGTGCGGGATCCCCTCTCCCGAGTGGGAGAGGGGTATGGGGATCGAAGATCCCACGTGAGGGTGGAGACGGTGCAGCAAGAAGTCTGAACCGTGCCGCTGCCAGCGCGACGCTCAGTGCCTTGTTCTGAAACGTAGCACCCTCACGCGCGATCTTCGATCGCCAGCCCCTCTCCCACTCGGGAGAGGGGTTCCCCGGCGCGGCGGCCTCACGCCACCGCCTTGAGCGCTCCCGTGCGGTCGTGGAAGTCCGGCCCGTTGATGGTCTTGGCGACAAAGCCGGCCCGGATCACGAAATCGCCGAACCGCTCGCCAGGCTGGCGATCGCGCGCATAGGCGGCGAAGAGCGGATCGAGCGTGGCGCGGATGTCCTTGGCGGCCACATCCTCGGCGTAGAGCTTCGAGAGCCGCGAGCCGTCGAAGGCCGCGCCGAGATAGAGGTTGTACCGCTCAGGGCCGCGGCCGACGAAGCCGATCTCGGCGATGTAGGGCCGGGCGCAGCCATTCGGGCAGCCGGTCATCCGGATGGTGATGTCCTCGTCCTGCAACCCGTGCGCGGCGAGGCTCTCCTCCAGCTCGGTGAGGAGGCCCGGCATGAAGCGCTCGCTCTCCGCGAGGGCGAGGCCGCAGGTCGGCAGCGCCACGCAGGCGAGGCTGTTGCGGCGCAGCGCCGTCACCCCAAGGTTAAGCCCGTATTCCGCCACCAGCGCGTCGATCTCGGACTTCCTGTCCGCCGGCACATTCGCCACGATGACGTTCTGGTTGCCGGTGAGGCGGAAGTCGCCCTGGTGGACCTCGGCGATGCGGCGCAGGCCCGAGAGGTACCGGGGCCCGCCCTCGACATCCTTGATGCGGCCCGACGGCAGGTAGAGCGTCAGGTGGTGGCGCCCGTCCTCGCCCTCGACCCAGCCGTAGCGGTCGCCGTTGCTCTCGAACCGGAAGGGCTTCGGATCCTGGAGCTTGCGCCCGACCCGGCGCTCCACCTCGGCCCGGAAGGCGGCGAGCCCGTAGCGCTCGATCGTGTATTTGAGGCGGGCGTTCTTGCGCGACTTGCGGTTGCCCCAGTCGCGCTGGACGGTCATGACCGCCTCCGCGACCTTGAGGGCATCCTCGGGCTCGCAGAAGGCCATCACGTCGGCGGTGCGCGGGAAGGTATCGGTCTCCCCATGGGTCATGCCCATGCCGCCGCCGACCGTGACGTTCCAGCCCTTGAGCTTGTTCTTCTTGTCCAAGATGGCGATGAAGCCGAGATCATGCGCGAAGATGTCGACCTCGTTCGAGGGCGGCACCGCCACCACGATCTTGAACTTCCGCGGCAGGTAGGTCTTGCCGTAGATCGGCTCCACCGCCTCGTCCTCGCCGCCAACCACGCGCTCGCCGTCGAGCCAGATCTCGCGCCAGGCATTGGTCTTCGGCAGCAGCGTGTCGGAGATGGTCTTGGCGAGCTGATAGGCGGCCTTGTGGGCGCCCGTCTGGGCCGGGTTCGTCGCCGCCATTACGTTACGGTTGACGTCGCCGCAGGCCGCGATGGTGTCGAGCAGCACCGCGTCGATCGCCTGCATGGTGCGCTTGAGGTTCGACTTGATCACGCCGTGGTACTGGAAGGTCTGGCGCGTCGTCGCCCGGAGCGTGCCGTTGGCGTAGGTGCGGGCGATCTCGTCGAGGGCGAGCCACTGCTTCGGGCTCACGACCCCGCCCGCGATGCGCAGGCGGATCATGAAGGAATAGGCCTTCTCCAGCTTCTTCTTCGTCCGCTCGGCCCGCAGGTCGCGGTCGTCCTGCAGGTACATCCCGTGGAACTTCACGAGCTGGCCGTCATCGTCGGAGATCGCGCCGGTGGCGTGCTTCAGGAGCCCGTCCGCCAGCGTCCCGCGCAGGTACCCGCTCGCGATCTTGATGTGCTCGTTGGCCGAGAGCGCCGCCGCCCGCGCCGCCTCGGCATCGGTGATCGGCCGCTCGGCCGGAGGCGTCTCGTAGCTGCGCTCGCGGGGGGGAGAGGCTGTCTTGTGGTCGTCCATCGCGGGAATCCGTGCCAGACGCGGGATCCCCTCTCCCGGGTGGGAGAGGGGCAGGGGTGAGGGTGCTACGGTTCAGGATTGATCACTGACCGTGGTGTTGGCAGCGGCACGGCTCAGAATCCTTGCTGCACCGTCTCCACCCTCACCCCTACCCCTCTCCCACTCGGGAGAGGGGATCCCGCGATTCGATCGAGAGATCGGGTCTTTAGTAAACGTCCTGCTGGTAGCGCTTGGCGCGCTCCAGCGCGGCGACCGCCGCCTCGGCGGCCTCCGGCGAGAGCGCCTTCACGTCGGCATAGGCCCGCACCAGAGCGGCCCGCACGTCCTTGGCCATCGCCTTAGCGTCGCCGCAGACATAGAAATGCGCGCCGTTCTCAAGCCACTCCACCACCTCGCGCCGCCGCGCGTAGAGGCGGTCCTGCACGTAGATCTTCTCGGGCTGATCCCGCGAGAAGGCAACGTCGATGCTGTGGAGCGAGCCGTCCTCCAGAGCGTCCTGCCATTCGAGCTGATACAGGAAGTCGTGGGTGAAGCGGCGGTCGCCGAAGAACAGCCAGTTGCGGCCCGGCGCCTCGGTGGCGCGGCGCTCCTGCACGAAGGCCCGGAAGGGCGCCACACCGGTGCCGGGCCCGACCATGATGATGTCGGTCGCAGGGTCGCTCGGCAGGCGGAAATGCTTGTTGGGCTTCACCCGCACCTTGACCTTGGCGCCGTTGCGGATGCGGTCGGCCACGTGGACCGAGGCGACGCCGGTGCGGGCGCGGCCATGGCTGGTGTAGCGCACCGCCGCGATGGTCAGATGCGCCTCGTCCCCCACCTCCTTGCGCGAGGAGGCGATGGAATAGGCCCGCGGCGGTAGCGGTCGCGTGATCTCCGACAGCTGCGCGGCCGAGAGCGCCGCCGGATAGGTCTCGAGCAGGTCGATGAGGTGGCGCCCCTCGATCCAGGCCTTCACCTCGCCGCTCTCGAGCAGGCGGCGGGCCTCCGCGTGGCCGGTCGCCTTGACGAAGCGCTCCACCGTCGCGGCTGAGAGCGTGGTGATGTCGCGCTCGGCGAGCAGCGCCTGCCGCAGGGCCGCATCGCCCGCAAGGCCCGCCGCCTTCAGGATCTCATCGACGAGGGCCGGGTCGTTCTCGGGGTAGAGTTCGAGGGAATCGCCGGGCTCGTAAGCCGGCGCCCCATCCTCGAAGGCGAGCGCGAGGTGGATCGTCTCCTTGTCGGAGCGCGACGAATTCAGGTTGACGTGCTCGATCACCTCGGCGGCGACGGGCTCGCGGCTGACCTCGACCTCCTCCGCCTCGCCCGGCGCTGCGCGGGCGAAATCGACCGCCACGACGTTGCCGGCAGGCTCGGCCGGCGTCAGTGCCTTGAGGGCGTCCTTGATCCAGGCGGCGGCAGGCTTGTCGAAGTCGAGGTCGCAATCGACCCGGTCGAGCACGCGCGTGGCGCCCAGCGCCTCGAAGCGCGCGTCGAGCCGTTTCCCGATCGCGCAGAACTCCGCGTAGGAGGTGTCACCGAGCGCCAGCACCCCGAACTCGACGCCGTCGAGGCGCGGGGCGCCCTGCCCCATCAGCTCGTTGTAGGCCCGCACGGCCCGCGCCGGGGGCTCGCCCTCGCCCCAGGTCGCCGCAACCACGATGACGCGCTTCTCCTTGGCGAGCGTCGCCACGTCGAGATCGGCGAAATCGACCACCTTGGGCTTGAAGCCGCTCTTGCGGGCAAGCTTGGCGACGTCGCCCGCGAGCTTCTCCGAATTGCCCGACTCGCTCGCGAACAGCACCGTCAGCGGCTCGGCCGCACGCGGGGGCGCGGCGGCCTGAGGCTGCTCGGCGGCGGCAGGGGCGATCGCGGCGGCGTCGAGGCCGGCGAGGAAGCCCGCGAGCCAGGCGCGCTGAATCGGCGTCGCCGCCCCGAGGGCGGCATCGAGATGGGCCCGCTCGGCGTCGCCGAAGGGGGCCGTGCGGGGGAGCAGGGCGGATCGTGACATGTGTGCACCATGTGCGACCCCGAGGGCCGCAAGTCAACGGGAATGTTCTTTTTGAAGAACAGGCGATTTGGAGATCAACGCCACTGCCGTGACGCAGCGCGGGAGAAAATTATTTTCCCCCGAGTCCGGCAGCCACGACGGCCGGCGCGAACGGCGCCGCCGGCAGGGGCAAAGCCGTGGTGCTCTTCACCTTCTCCATGGCGAAGCGGGAGGTCACGTTCTTCAGCGGGAGCGAGCCGATCAGCCGCTTGTAGAAGGCGTCGTAGGCCTGCATGTCGGAGACGACGACCCGCAGCATGTAGTCCACGTCGCCGGCCATCCGGTAGAATTCGAGCACCTCCGGCATGGCGGCGACCGCCGCGGCGAAGCGGTCGAGCCACTCGCGCGAATGGTCGCTCGTCTCCACGGAGACGAAGACGGTGAGGCCGAGCCCGAGCTTCACCGGGTCCAGCACCGCCACGCGCCGGTCGATCACGCCCTCGGCCTCGAGTCGCTGGATCCGCTTCCAGCAGGGCGTCTGCGACAAGCCGACGCGCTCGCCAATCTGGGCGATCGAGAGGGTCGCGTCCTGCTGCAGCAGGGCCAGGATCTTCAAATCGATGGCATCCACGACGGGTGCTCCCGGTTCTGGAGAAGAATCTTGAGCCGCAGGGTGGCCCGGAGAGAAGAACATTCTAATTCTTCGGCCGTCCAGCCCGATCGGGGCCGGCCTGCCCCTGCGTCGGATCGCGCTGCGGCGCGGAAAACGCTGCGCATGTAAGGCAGTCATGCCTTGACACCGTTCGGTATAGCGAACACTTAGCGGATCCGACAAGGCGTTCCCGACGGATCCCATGACAGTGGCTCTCGACCGTGCGGCGCAGGAATTGGCCTCTGCGCTCGCCCCCCTCGACATCGCCGCCCGCCTCGCGCTGATCGACCGGAGCGTGGAGGGCCGGCTGGTCTTCACCACGAGCTTCGGGCTCGAGGATCAGGCGCTCACGCATTTCCTGCGCATGGCGAAATCGCGGGCCGAGATCGTCACCCTCGATACCGGCCGCCTCTTCCCCGAGACCTACGACGTCTGGGCGGAGACCGAGGCGGCCTATGGTTTCCGCATCCGCGCCTACGTGCCCGACCGCGAGGCCGAGGAGCTCTTCGTGGCGGAATCCGGCATCAACGGCTTCCGGCACTCGGTCGAGGCGCGGCAGGCCTGCTGCGGCTTCCGCAAGGTGGTGCCGCTCGCCCGTGCGCTCGAAGGCGCCGCGGCCTGGATCACGGGGCTTCGCGCCGGCCAGTCGGCGAACCGCGCCGCCACCCCGCTCGCGGAGGCCGATGCCGCCCGCGGCCTCATCAAGATCAACCCGCTCGCGGACTGGTCCCGGGAGGACGTGGCCGGCGCGGTGCACGAAAACTTCGTTCCCTACAACGTCCTGCACGACCGGGGCTTCCCGTCGATCGGCTGCGCGCCCTGCACGCGGGCGGTGAAGGTCGGCGAGCCCGAGCGGGCCGGACGCTGGTGGTGGGAACAGGAATCCAAGAAGGAATGCGGCCTGCACGTCGCAGGCGCCCCCGGCAGCCATGCCACCACGGCGGCGCAATCGACCGGCACGGTCCCGCATTCGTCCAAACCGGAGTTGGCCGCATGAGCGCCGCGCTCAAGCCCCTCGCGCAGCTCGACACGCCGCGCCTGACCCATCTTCAGCGCCTGGAGGCGGAGAGCATCCATATCATGCGGGAGACGGTCGCCGAGACCGAGAACCCGGTGATGCTCTACTCGATCGGCAAGGACTCCTCCGTCCTCCTGCACCTCGCGCTCAAGGCCTTCGCGCCGGGCCGCCTGCCCTTCCCGCTCCTCCATGTCGACACGACCTGGAAGTTCAGGGAGATGATCGCCTTCCGCGACGCGCGCGCGAAGGAGCTCGGGCTCGACCTCCTCGTCTACACGAACCCGGACGGGCTCGCCCGCGGCATCGGGCCGGTGAGCCACGGCTCCGAGGTCCATACCGACGTGATGAAGACGCAGGCCCTGCGGCAGGCCCTCGACAAGTACAAGTTCGACGCCGCGTTCGGCGGCGCGCGGCGCGACGAGGAAGCCTCGCGCGCCAAGGAGCGCATCGTCTCCTTGCGCACGGCGCAGCACCGCTGGGACCCGAAGCGCCAGCGCGCCGAGCCCTGGCACCTCTACAACCTCAAGAAGAAGCGCGGCGAATCCTTGCGCGTCTTCCCCCTCTCGAACTGGACCGAGCTCGATATCTGGCTCTACATCGAGCAGGAGAGGATTCCGATCGTGCCGCTCTACTTCTCGGCCGAGCGGCCGGTGGTGCGGCGTGACGGCCAGCTCATCATGGTCGACGACGAGCGGCTGCCGCTCGAGCCGGGCGAGACGCCCGAGCTGCGTAAGGTGCGGTTCCGCACCCTCGGCTGCTATCCGCTCACCGGGGCGGTGGAGAGCGACGCCGCGACCCTGCCGGAGATCATCGGCGAGACGCTGGCCGCCCGCACCTCCGAACGCCAGGGCCGGGTGATCGACAAGGACGGGGCGGGCGCCATGGAGCGCAAGAAGCAGGAAGGCTACTTCTGATGACGGTGCATCAGTCCACGCGCGCCTTCGGCTACGAGGCGTTCCTGGCAGTCCATCAGCGCAAGGAAGTGCTGCGCTTCATCGCCTGCGGCTCCGTCGACGACGGCAAGTCGACCCTGATCGGGCGCCTGCTGCACGACACCAAGCAGATCTTCGACGATCAGGTGAGCGCGCTGGAGCGCGATTCCCGCCGCCATGGCACGCGCGGGGCGGAGCTCGACCTCGCCCTCCTGGTCGACGGCCTGCAGGCCGAGCGCGAGCAGGGCATCACCATCGATGTCGCCTACCGGTTCTTCTCCACCGAGCGGCGCTCCTTCATCGTTGCCGACACGCCCGGCCACGAGCAGTACACCCGCAACATGGCGACGGGCGCCTCCACGGCCGAGGTCGCCGTGCTGCTCGTCGACGCCCGTAAGGGCCTCAGCCGCCAGACCCGGCGCCACGCGCTCCTCGTCTCCATGCTCGGCATCCGGCGCGTGGTGCTGGCCGTCAACAAGATGGACCTGATCGGCTGGTCCGAAAGCCGGTTCGAGGCGATCGCGGCCGAGTTCCAGGATTTCGCTCAGGCCCTCGGCTTCGCCGACGTGACGGCGATCCCGCTCTCGGCGGCGAACGGCGACAACGTCGTGCTGCCGGGCGCGGCGGCGCCCTGGTATGCGGGCCCGCCGCTGCTGCAATACCTCGAGGAGGTGCCGGCCCATCTGGAGGAGGAGGTCGCGCCCTTCCGCATGGCGGTGCAGTGGGTGAACCGGCCGAATTCCGATTTCCGCGGCTTCTCGGGCCTGATCGCCTCCGGGCGGGTGGCGCCCGGCGACGCCGTGACGGTGCTGCCCTCGGGCCGCTCCTCGACCATCGCCCGCATCGTCACGGCGGATGGCGACCTGCCGGTGGCGATCGCCGGGCAATCGGTGACGCTGGTGCTGGCCGACGAGCTCGACGCCTCGCGCGGCAGCGTGATCGCGGCGGCGGACGCCCCGCCGCGCGTCTCCGAGCGGCTCGACGTGCGCCTGTTCTGGGCGCGCGAGACGGAGCTCACCCCCGGCGCGACGCTCATCGCCAAGGTCGGCACCGTGACGGCGAATGCGGTGGTCGAGCGCATCGTCTCGCGCATCGACCCGGAGACGGGCCTGTCGCAGGCGGCGGAAAGCCTCGCGGTCAACGACATCGGCGACGTGACCTTGAGCCTCGACCGCGCGGTGGCGGTGGATGCGTACCGGGACAACCGCGACACCGGCAGCCTGATTCTGATCGACCGCGAGACCACCGACACGGCGGCGCTCGGCCTCGTCCAGGCTCCGGCCAAGGCTGCAGCGGAGACTGCAGCCGAGACTACAGCAGCGACGCCGGCCGCGTCCGGGGAGACGGCGCCGCGGCGCGGCGGGCTGCTCGCCGGCCTGCGCCGCCTGTTCGGCGCGAAGAGCCTCGCGCTCCTCGCGGGCGCAGCCCTCCTCGGCGGCCTCGCGGCGCCCGAGCGGGCCGATGCCCAGGTGCTGCTGAACGTCTCCTACGACCCGACCCGGGAACTCTACCGGGCGATCGACGCCGCCTTCGCGGCCGAGTGGAAGCAGAAGACCGGCGAGAGCGTAACGGTGCGCGCCTCCCATGGCGGCTCGGGCGCGCAGGCCCGCGCCGTCATCGACGGGCTGCCCGCCGACGTGGTGACGCTCGCGCTCGCGAGCGACATCGACGCGATCGCGGCGCGCTCGAAGAAGATCCCGGCCGACTGGCAGAAGCGGCTGCCGCACAACTCGACGCCCTACACCTCGACCATCGTGTTCCTGGTGCGCAAGGGCAACCCGAAGGGCATCAAGGACTGGGACGACCTCGTGAAGCCGGGCGTCCAGGTGATCACGCCGAACCCGAAGACCTCGGGCGGCGCGCGCTGGAACTATCTCGCCGCCTATGCGTACGGGCTTGCCCGGAACGGCAATGGTGACGAGAAGGCGAAGGAGTTCATCTCCGCCCTGTTCAAGAACGTGCCGGTGCTGGACACAGGGGCGCGGGGCGCGACCACGACCTTCGTGCAGCGCGGCCTCGGCGACGTGCTGATCGCCTGGGAGAACGAGGCCTTCCTGGCCGACGAGGAGTTCGGCAAGGGCAAGTTCGACATCGTCGTGCCCTCGCTGTCGATCCTGGCGGAGCCGCCGGTGGCGCTCGTCGACGGCAACGTCGACCAGAAGGGCACCCGCCGCCAGGCCGAGGCCTACCTGCAGTTCCTCTACACGCCGAAGGCGCAGGCCATCATCGCCAAGAACTTCTACCGGCCGCGCGACGAATCCGCCGTCGCCAAGGAGGACCTCGCCCGCTTCCCGAAGCTGAAGCTCGTCACCATCGACGATGCGTTCGGCGGCTGGGCCAAGGCGCAGAAGACGCATTTCGACGATGGCGGCGTCCTCGATTCCATCCTGAAGGCCCGACAGTGACCACGGCCCCGGCCCTTCCGCTTCCGGGCGGGGTCGCGGCGCGGCGGCGGTTCCGGCGGCCGAGCGCGCTGCCGGGCTTCCGGCTGACCTTCGGCTTCGCGATCGTCTACCTGAGCCTCATGGTGCTGATCCCGCTCGCGGTGCTGCTGCTGCGCGCCTCGGCGATCGGCCCGGTGGGCCTCTGGGAACTCCTCGCCGACGCACGCAACCTCGCGGCCCTGCGCACCTCCTTCGGGATCTCGCTCGCCGCGGCGGCGATCGATGCCGTCTTCGGCCTGCTGATCGCCTGGGTGCTGACCCGCTACCGGTTTCCCGGCCGCCAGGTGATCGATGCCCTCGTCGACCTGCCCTTCGCGCTGCCGACTGCGGTGGCCGGCATCTGCCTCGCCACGCTCTATTCGAGCAACGGCTGGCTTGGCGCGCCGCTCGAGGCCCTCGGCCTCAAGGTCGCCTACACGCCGCTCGGCATCCTGGTGGCGCTGGTCTTCGTCGGCCTGCCCTTCAGCGTGCGCACGGTGCAGCCGCTCGTCGCCGAGATCGACAAGTCGAGCGAGGAGGCGGCCGCGATCCTGGGCGCCTCGCGCTTCCGGGCCGTCGTCACGGTGATCCTGCCGCCGCTGATCCCGGCGGTGCTCACCGGCTTCGCTCTCGCCTTCGCGCGGGCGGTCGGCGAGTACGGTTCGGTGATCTTCGTGGCCGGCAACCTGCCCTACGTCTCCGAGATCGCGCCGCTCCTGATCGTGATCAAGCTCGAAGAGTTCAACTATACGGGCGCGACCGCGATCGCCGCCGTGATGCTGCTGATGTCCTTCGGGGCGCTGCTCTCCATCAACCTGATCCAGGATTACAGCCGCCGCAGGTTCGGCCATGTCTGACTCGGCCATGTCTGAGACCGCAACCTCCTCCCGGCCCTCGCCGCTCACCGAGCCCCGGGGCGTGCGCATCGCCCTCACCGGAGTGGCGGTGACGTTCCTCGCCCTGTTCCTGCTGCTGCCGCTGGTCGTGGTCTTCACGGAAGCGCTGAGCCGTGGGCTCGGGACCTACTTCGCCACCTTCGCGGAGCCGGACGCGCAGGCGGCGATCCGGCTCACGCTCCTCGTCGCCTTCATCGCCGTGCCGCTCAACGTGGTGTTCGGCATCGCGGCCTCCTGGGCGATCGCGAAGTTCGAGTTCCGCGGCCGCAACCTCCTCATCACCCTGATCGACCTGCCCTTCTCCGTCTCGCCGGTGGTCGCGGGGCTGATCTACGTCCTGATCTTCGGGTCCCAGGGCCTGTTCGGGCCGTTCCTGCAGCGCCACGGCGTCGAGATCATCTTCGCGGTGCCCGGCATCGTGATGGCGACGGTGTTCGTCACCTTCCCGTTCGTCGCGCGCGAGTTGATCCCCCTGATGCAGGACCAGGGCACCACGGACGAGGAAGCCGCGTTGACTCTCGGTGCGAGTCCGTGGCGGGTCTTCCGCACGGTGACGCTGCCCAACATCCGCTGGGCGCTGCTCTACGGCGTGCTTCTCTGTAACGCCCGGGCGATGGGTGAGTTCGGCGCCGTCTCGGTGGTGTCGGGACGGATCAGGGGTCTTACCAACACCATGCCGCTTCACGTCGAGATTCTGTACAATGAATACAACTACGTCGCGGCTTTCGGGATCGCCTCTCTCCTGGCTCTCCTGGCCCTCGTCACCCTCGCGGGGAAGACCTTCCTCGAATGGCGCCATGCCGACGCCCTCGGCGGCCGGGGAGCGCACTGAGATGGTGGCGGGCTATGCCGACGCGCTGACCGCCCCGCGCGCCCGCGCGCGCAGTGAGGAGAGCGCCGCCGCACGCACGCTCAGCAGCGCGGGCACCGAGGTGCGCGTCGAGGGCATCGTGAAGAACTTCAGCGGCGGCGGTCCGGCTGCCCTGGAGGGCGTGAGCCTCGTGATCGCGCCGGGCGAGCTCCTGGCGCTGCTCGGCCCCTCGGGCTCCGGCAAGACCACGCTCCTGCGGGTGATCGCGGGCCTCGAGATCCCGGATGCCGGCCGCGTGTTCTTCGGCGCCCAGGATACGACGGACGTGCCGGTGCAGCGCCGCGGCGTCGGCTTCGTGTTCCAGCACTATGCCCTGTTCCGGCACCTCACGGTGTTCGAGAACATCGCCTACGGCCTGCGCTCGCGCGAGCGCCGCCGCCGCCCGCCCGAGGCGGAGATCCGGCGGCGGGTCGGCCATCTCCTCGATCTCGTGCAGCTGCCCACCCTCGCCTCGCGCTATCCGGGCCAGCTCTCGGGCGGGCAGCGCCAGCGCGTCGCGCTTGCCCGGGCGCTCGCGGTCGAGCCCTCGGTGCTCCTCCTCGACGAGCCCTTCGGCGCCCTCGACGCGCAGGTGCGCAAGGACCTGCGCCGCTGGCTGCGCGAGATCCACCGGGAGACCGGCCAGACCACGATCTTCGTCACGCACGACCAGGACGAGGCGCTCGAACTCGCCGACCGCATCGCGATCCTCAACCGGGGCCGCATCGAGCAGGTCGGCGCGCCGCACGAGGTGCAGGACGATCCGGCCTCGCGCTTCGTGATGTCCTTCGTGGGCGAGACGGCGCGGCTCGCGGCCGAGGTGATGGGCGGGCGCGTCGTCGTGGACGGGCGCCCGACGCTCCGTGCCGAGCCCGGCTGGCCGGAAGGGCCGGTCGATCTCTGCCTGCGGCCCTGGCACCTCTCGGTCCGCCAGGATCCGGCCGCCCTCTACGGCACGGTGCGCGAGTGGCGCCGCACCGCCCGCGGCACCGTGGCCGAGATCCAGCTCGACGGCGCGGACAGCGCGGTCGAGGTGACGGTGACGGAGGTCTACCGGAAGGGCGACCGGGTGGCGCTTCTGGCGAGCGAGGCCCGGGTGTTCCCGCGCGGCTGACGGCCGGCGGCGCGCGCCGGCCGCCGTGATCCGGATTGCCGGACCATCCGGCCGGAAACCGGATCACTCGAACGGGCAGAGCCGGATCGTCTCGAGGGAGAGGCTGCCGCGGGCGGTGGCGACCTCGATGCGCAGGCGGAGCGGAACCCAGCGGATCGGCGGCGCCGGCGCGGGAGCCTGCGCGCCGGGCCGGGCGGCGGGTTCGGGCTCCGGCAGCGGCAGGTTCACGGGGGACAGGCGCACCGCGAAGCGGCGGCCGTCCGCCGTCCCGGTCCAGCCGCCCTCGCGGGCCTGCGTGAGGCTGACCGGCTGGGCGAGCAGCGAGCGGGCGACGCGCTCGGCCGCGATCCGATCGTCGATCCACAGCCAGCCCAGGCGCGACTGCACCAGCCCGCGCTGAATCGCGAGGCCGAGCATCGCCACGATGGCGAAGGCGGCGAGCGCCTCGACCAGCGTGAAGCCGTCGCGGCTGCGCGGGCCGCGCTCTTCCGAAATCCGATTGATTGCTTCGCCATGCGGATTTCGGCTTCGCTCAAGGGGGCGCGGAGCAGAGCTCCGCGCCGCGCGGGCTTGGTGAGACGGTTTCCGAACGGATCGTCCGGAAACCGTCTCACTCGCGCCCGATCGCGCCGCCACTGCCGCGCTGCCCGTCCGGCCCCAGAGAGATGATCGCGTAGGGACCGCTCTTGCCCGGCGCCCGGTACTCGTAGGGGTGTCCCCAGGGATCGGCCGGCACGGTCCCCTGCTTCAGGTAGGGACCGCCCCAGCTGTCGGCGGCGGCCGGGCGCTGCACCAGGGCCTGCAGCCCCTCGCTGGTGGAGGGATAGCGCCCGTTGTCGAGGAAGAACAGATCGAGCGCCGAGGCGAAGGACTCGATCTGGAGCTTCGCCGTGCGCTCGCGCGAGCTCGACAGGTAGCCGAGCACCCGGGGGCCGGCGAGCCCCATGACCAGGCCGAGGATCACCAGCACGACG
Organism: Methylobacterium nodulans ORS 2060; assembly: GCF_000022085.1. Taxonomy (NCBI): domain Bacteria; kingdom Pseudomonadati; phylum Pseudomonadota; class Alphaproteobacteria; order Hyphomicrobiales; family Methylobacteriaceae; genus Methylobacterium; species Methylobacterium nodulans. The sequence goes on along the minus strand of NC_011894.1, from coordinate 1,891,573 downwards.
AGCAGCTCGACGAGCGTGAAGCCCCCGCGCGCATCGCGGGCCGGGGCCGGGGCGGAGCGGGAGCGATCGACGATCATGCGCCGGAACCCGAGGATCATCATGGCTGCGGACCTCCCTTGCAGGACGAAGACGGCGGGATGTGGATGCGGGTCGGCCTCATCGCGGATGAGATCAGGTGAGCAGGTCGTTGATGCTCATCAGCGCCGTCATGACGGAGATGATCAGCCAGGCGATGAGGAGGCTCACCAGCACCATCACGGCCGGACCGACGATGGCGATCAGGCGGCCGAGCGCCGCGTCGAGCTTGGTCTCGTAGAATTCCGCGACCCGCCCGGCGCTGTCGGGCAGCTCGCCCGCCTCCTCGCCGACCCGGAGCATCTGGACCACGTGGCGGGGAAAGAGCCGGCGCTGGCCCAGGGCCTCCGAGAGGCGCTGGCCCTGGCGCACATCGGCGATGACCCGGTCGATCTCCGCGCCGGCACCCGGGAGGCGCACGACGCCGCGGATCAGCCGCAGCGCCGTCGAGATGTCGACGCCACCGCCGACCAGGATCGCCAGCGTCCGGCAGAAGGTCACGGTGAGTTCGTGCGCGAGCAGCGTGCCGGTGACCGGCAGCCGAGCGAGCAGGCCGATCCACAAGCCGCGCTCGCGGCCGATGCGCGCGAGCACCATCCCGCCGCCGAGGAGGCCGGCGAGCCCGAGCACGATCAGGTCGAGATGGCCGTTCACCACGGCCGACAGGTTGAAGACGAAGAGCGCGGACGGATCGATGCGGTCGCGGAATCCCTGCAGGGCGACCTCGAATTTCGGGATCAGGTAGATCAGCACGAAGGCCAGCACCGCGAGGGCGGCGGCGACCAGGAAGAGCGGATAGGCGATGGCCGAGACGAAGCGGCGGCGCAGCCGCTCGCTGCGCTGCCGCTCCGCCGCAAGGCTGGTGAGCGCCTGTTCGAGCCGCCCGGCCGCCTCGGCCACCTCCACCATCTTGCGGTAGATCGGCGGGAACAGGCGGGGATGGCGGGCCACCGCCTGGGACAGGCTCCGGCCCTGGCTCAGCGAGAGGTGGAGGTCGCGCAGCACCCGCACCAGCCAGCGCCGGGTGTCGAGCTGCGCCAGGATCATCAGGGCGTCGGTCAGCGCGACGCCGCCCCGCAGCAGCATCGCGAGGTCGAGCGTCATCGCGGTGATGTCGTTCGGCCGCGGCTCCGGCGTGAGGAGGTCGCGCCAGCGGCGCGCCTCGCCCGCCGGCCCCCGCGCCTCGGCGGCAAGCGGAGTGAAGCCCGCCTGATCGAGCTGCGCCATCACGGCGGCGCGGCTCTCCGCCTCGATCGTGCCGGTCAGCATCCGGCCCGCCGCGTCGAGGGCGCGGTACTCGAAGGTCGTGCTCACGGCGGAGGCCCCCAGGCGAAGACCGCCAGCAGCGCCGGACCCAAGAAGGCGCCGAAGGGCAGGCGATCGGCCGTCCCGAGGGGGCGCGGGCGCAGGCGGCTCGCCCCGACGAGGGCGAGCCCGGCGAGGCTCGCGAGCAGGACGGCCCAGGCGAAGCCGTCGAGGCCCGCGACGAGGCCGCCGGCAGCGGCGAGCTTCACATCCCCCATGCCGATGCCATCATGGCCGCGGCGCCGATAATGGACCTCCCGGATCAGCCAGAAGCTGCCCCCGCACACGAGAGCGTCGACCGCGAGCGGCAGCGCCGCCGCGGCAGGCTCCTGCGCGGTCACGCGCGCGACGATGCCGACGAGTCCGACCGCGACCACCGTCCCGTCGGCGATCGTCAGGGTCGCGATGTCCTGCCAGACGATCTGCGCGACGGCGACCGCGAGGGCGAGGCCGAGCATCAGGGAGAGCGGAGCCTCCGAGCCGAGCCAGAGCGCGGGCGCGAGCGCGGCGGCCACCAGGGGCAGGACCCAACGGCCCACCCTCTCGGCGGGCCCGACGGCGATGGCGGAGGGGGATGGCGTCATCGGCTCACGGGGATCTCAAGACGGTCTCCCGGAGCGCGGCCTGCGCGAGGGTTGCGGCAGATGGCCCGCCTCGACATCGAAACCGTTCGCCATGAGGCCGGCGTTGACCGGGCCGCCCGACGACGTCCGAGGAAGCCCCCACGACCGTTTTCAGGGGCAGGGATGGGCGCCGCGCGATCTCCCGATCCCGTCTGCGGCCGCGCCGCGCCATCATGGCTTGTGGACCGGCGCCGCGGCGCGGGCGCCGCGGCGCACACCCGCATCGAGGAGCTGGCCGCGGTAATCCTCTGCGACGCGCTGCGCGTCACGGCCGTTGCGCACCACCACCGGCCGGATGAACACCACGAGTTCCGTCCGCTCGGCGCCGTTATCCGTCGAGCTGAACAGCTGGCCGATCTGCGGCAGGCGGTTGAGGAACGGGATCCCGTCGCGCTCCCGCTGGTGCTTGTCGCTGATCAGGCCCGCGAGCAGCACCGTCTGGCCGTTCGCCACCGAGATCGTGCTGGCGACCCGGCGCTTGGAGATGGTCGGCGTCAGGGTGTCGGAGCCGCCCACCACCGCCGAGATCTCCTGCTCGATCTGCATCGTGACCGCATCGTTCTGGCCGATGCGCGGAATCACATTGAGGATAATGCCGGTATCGCGGAACTCGACCTGGTTGATGAGCGGCGCGTTGGCGTAGTCGATGCTCTGCGCCTGGCGGGTGGTGATCGGCACCGAATCGCCCACCTGCAGCGTCGCTGGCTGGTTCTCCAGCACGACGAGCGAGGGCGAGGACAGCACCTTCACGTCCGTGAAGCCGTCGAGGGCGGAGATCACCACGTCCGGCCCCGAATAGCCGCCGACCAGGAAGTTGAACCCGGCCCCGGGCTTCAGCACGTTCGTGGCGCCGGTCGCTGCCGCGCTGACGAGCCCGAAGGAGCCCTTGTTCTTGCCGAGCCCGATGCGGCTGCTGTCGAGGAAGTACTGCACGCCGTATTTCAGCTGATCGTTCAGCCGCACCTCGGCGATGGTGACGTTGACGGCGACCTGGGCGGGGGTGGCGTCGAGGCGCCGCAGAGCGGCGTAGACCTTCTTGTAGGTGTCGCCGTCCGCGTAGGTGATGACCGAGTTGTTGGCCGGATCGGCGCTGATGGCGACACCGCGGCCGCGCGCGCCGGGCTGCGTCGTCAGGTCGATCATCGCGCTGTTGGTGCCCGCGCCCGGCGCATCGGCCGGAGCGGCCGGCACCGCATCCCCGAAGGCCGAGGCGAAGCGTGCCCGCAGGAGGTCGGTGCCGTTGCCGCCGGGCTGCTGTCCGGGCGCGCCGAGGCTGGACCCGCCCGGAGCGGACAGGCCGCCCCCGCCGAAGCCCGACCCGCCGAGCCCGCCGCCCGACAGGCCGTGGCCGCCGAGCCCGCCGCCGGCCCCGCTCCCCGCGCCGGCGCGGTTCTGCGCGAAACCGGTCCCGGCCGGGCCCGCCGGCCCGACGCCACCCTGGCCGTTGCCGAACAGGCCATTGACCACGCGGGCGAGTTCGCGCGCGTCGCGGTAGCGCGCCTTGTAGACGAAGACGTTCTCCTCCGCGGCCTCGCTCATGGTGTCGAGCTTGCGGATGAAGGTCTCAGCCCGGCGGATCAGGGTCGGGTTCTTCGACAGGACGAGCACGGCGCGCATCCGCGACACCGGCTTGAACTGGATGAGGCCGGAGCCGGCGCCGTTCTCGCCGGTGTCGAAGAGCTGGGCGAGTTCGGCCACCACGGCCTCGGGCCGCACGCGGCGCAGCTCGAACAGGCTGACCGACTGACCCCGCATCCAATCCGCATCGAGCGAGAGGATGGCGCTCACCGCCTCCTGCCGCTTCGGGCCCGGCCCCTTGAGCACGATGGTGTTGCGGGAGATGTCGAAGCGCACCCCGTCCGCCTCCGTCACGAAGCCCGAGACGAGGCGCGACATCACGGCGGCCGAGACGTAGCGGAGGGGGACGACGGAGACGCCGTAGCCGGCCTGCGCGCCGGCACCGAAATTCACCGAGCCCGCCCCGAGGGCCGTCGGGGCGATCAGGTAGCCCGCGCCGTTGCGGGTGAGCGCGAGGCCCTGGCTCGCGAGCACGCTCTCGATGGCGCCCAGCATCTCGGCCCGGGTCAGGGGGCGCGGCGACGAGATGGTGATCTGGCCCGAGATGTCCGCGCCCAGGCTGTAGCTGAGGCCGAGCGTCTCGGTGAGCACCGTGCGCAGGACGTCCTTGATGTCGGCCCGTTCGAAATTCAGGCGGTAGCTTCCCTCCCCGCCCGGCCCGTTGCCCACCTCCAGCGGCTCGTTGAGGTCGATGGGGAGGCCGGCGGTCGTCTCCACCGGCTCAGGAGGAAAGTGGTAGCTGCGCCCAAGCTTGCCGTCGCGAGGCACGAGGCCGCCCTCGCGCCCCGCCTTCGCACCCGCCGGCCGGGTCGGCCGCGCGCTCAGGTCCAGGCTCATCTCCGGACCGGCCAGCGTCGCACGCGACAGATCCTCCGACCGCGCCGGACCGAACACGCCCAGAAGCCCCGCAATCAACAGCGCTCCGGAGCCAATGCGCGCGACCTGCATGAGAACTCATTCCGAAGTGCGTCGGCCCGACCGTAGGCAGGGCCTGCCAGGGTGTCAAATTGGTTTCACGTTATTAGGACTTGTGACGAACCGTCTGTGCCTGATTTGTCACGCCATCTAGAAATAGATCCATAACCACGACAAGATCATGGCAATGGCATCTGTATTGCTCGACCAGAATCCTGGCCGGAGATGCGCGGTGGACCGCATCCGCCGGGCCGGATCAGCGCAGGATGCGGCCCGATCCGGTGATCATCGGCAGCCCCGCCGGTGCGGCGCCGAGCGTCGCGGCAGCGGGGCCCTTGGCTGCTCCCTCCCTGGCGAAGAGCCGATAATCCTGCTCGCGCGAGCCATCCCGCAGCAGGACGCGGCCCGCCTCGATGCTGGCGACCTCCCAGTCCTCGACCCGGTCACCGACCCGCACGGTCAGCGCCCTGTCCCCGGGCGCGCGGCGCAGGAGCGCGAGCGGCCGGTCGAGCCCCTCCACGACGCCGACCAAGTGCAGCTGAGGCGCCGGTTTCGGCGGAGGTGGAGGCGGAGGCGGGACGGCCGGCTGGACCGGCATCGGCGCAGCGACGCGCAGAGCGGGCGGGCGGCGCGTCGCCGAGAACAGGGGCCGCGTGCGCGCGGGCCGGCCCTCCTCCGCCGGCGCCGGCCCGGAAGCGGGGAGCGCCCGCGCGGCAGCGGTCGGAGAATCACCCGAAGGGGCGAGGACGGGAGGCGCCGGTCCGGCGGCCGGAGGCGCAACGGGCGCGGCGGGCGGCGGCGCGGCGGGCGACGGCGTGATCGAACCGGGAAACAGCATTGCGCCGATGGACCCGGCCTGCGCGGCGGCTGCGGCGGTTCCGGCGAGGAGCAGGGCCAGGCCCGGCAGGGCAGCAGAGGACCTCACGGCCGCTCCTCCGGCCGGTAGCCGCGCACCGCGAGGGCGATGCGCAGCACCGGATCCTCCTCGGAAGCGGCGCTTCGCCCCTGCGCCGGGCGGATCGTCAGCCCTTCGACGGTGAGGAGGGGCCGGCCGGCCTCCAGGGCCGCCAGGAGATCGACGAGGCCGGGATTGCGGGCCTCCAGGGTGAGGCGGGCGAGCAGGCTCAGCGGGTCGGCAGCCTGCATCTCATCCTCGATCTGCATCTCGACGAGGCGCCCGCCCGCGCGCTCGACGAGGCCGGCGAGACGGGTCTGGAGTTCCGCGCGGGCGAGACTCGGGCTCGCAGCCGAGAGGAACAGGGCCGCATCGTCGGCCGGGGCGGAGGCCGGCGCGGCGGCGAGGCTGCGGACCCGGCTCTCCAGCCGCGCGAGCTGGGCGCCGCGCTCGGCCGCCGCCTCCGCCGCCTGAAGCCACCGCACCGCGCTCCCGGCCGTCAGGGCGAGGAGCAGGCAGGGCCCGCCCAGGAACAGCGCGAGGGAAGCCGGACCGAGCCAGCGCCGCGACGGGGAAGCGGTCTCGGTCACGGGGATCCTCCCGGAGCCGCGGGGGCTGCCCGGGCGGCGGCGAGGTCGAAGAGGTCGCGTCCCTCGCCGTCGCGCACGACCGGAGCGGAGAAGCGCACGCTCGACAGGCCCGCCTGCCCTTCGAGACGGCCGACGAGCGCCGGGGCATCGGCCGAGCGCCCGACGAGCCGGACCTTCTGCGGGCCGATCTCGAGTTCCCGCAGCACGGTCTGGTCCGGCAGGGCCGCACTCAGCCGGTCGAGGAGCGCGCCGAGGCCGGCCTCCGGGCGATGGGCGGCGAGGAGCACCTGGGCGCGGCTCGCCCGCGGTGCGGCGCGGGCCTTCACGCGCGCCTGCAGGGCGGCGAGACGCTCCTCGATCCCCTGCAGCTCGGCCTCGGCCGAGGCGGCGAGCCAGCCCGTGGCCGCACAGGCGAGGATCAGCCCGGCGAAGACCGCCCCGAGGACGCGGCCGAGACGCCGCCGCAGGCGGGGATCGCCGGCTCCCGCGCGGTCGCCGTAGAGATCGATGGCGAGAGGCGCCGTCAGGGGCTCCTCGGCGCTGCCGAGCGCCGTCGGGTGCAGGCCCGCCGCCTCGAGCCGGGCGAGGTGCGGCGCGATGCGGTCGCTCGCCGTGACGAGGAGGTCGACCGTCAGCTCGCCCTCGCCGCCTGCCGGCGGCGCGGCCTTGAAGCCGTACAGCACCCGGTCCGGCTGCCAGGGAGTGAGGCGTTCGAGGCGGTGCTCGATGATCGGCCGCAGATAGGCCCGACCGGCTTCCGGCACGGCGAGGGAGCGGCGCAGGAACGAGCCGGGCGGGAGCCGCACTTCGAGCGGGCCGCCGCGCAGGCCCTCCGGCGCCCTTTCCCCGGGCCCGAGGCGCGCGAGCAATGTCACCGCCCCGCCGCGCGCGACACCATAGAGGAGGAGCGCATCAGCCTCGACCACCACCACCCGCCGCGCGCCGCGACCGCGCCCGAGGATGGGCGCGAGCCGGGCCGCCGCCGCGTCGAGCATCGCCGCGAGGATCTCGCCCGCCGGGCCGGAGGCCCCGGCCATCCGGGTCCAGGGCAGAACCAGTCCCATCGGCCTCCCCTACCCGGTCAAGCGCATCACCTCGTCGAGCGAGGTGAGGCCGCTTGCCGCCTTCGCGAGGCCGTCCTCCAGCATCGTGGTCATGCCGGCGGTGCGGGCGGCCCGCAGCAGCGCCAGGGGATCCGGCTCCTTGCGGATCAGGCCGGTGAGGCCGTCATCCACGGGCATGATCTCGAAAACGCCGATCCGGCCGCGGAACCCGCTGCCACCGCAATGCGGGCAGCCGACCGGCGCGTGGAGCGCTCCGCCCTCGGGCCGGGCGAGGCCGCGGCGCAGGCAGATCCCGTCGAGCGCCTCCTCGCCGGCGGGGTCGGGCATCCGGCAGCGCTCGCACAGGCGCCGCACCAGCCGCTGGCCGACCACGCCCCGCAGGGACGAGGCGATCAGGTAGGGCTCGACGCCCATATCCGCGAGGCGGATGACCGCATCGGGCGCGCTGTTGGTGTGGAGCGTGGTCAGGACGAGGTGGCCGGTCAGCGCCGCCTGGATGCCGATCGCGGCCGTCTCCCGGTCGCGCATCTCGCCGACCATGATCACGTCGGGATCGTGGCGCAGGAAGGAGCGCAGCGCGCTCGCGAAGGTGAGCCCGATCGCCGGCTTGATCTGGGTCTGGTGGATGCCGGGGATCTGGTACTCGATCGGATCCTCGACCGTGACGATCTTGCGGGCGGGATCGTTGAGGAGTGAGATCGCCGTGGCGAGCGTGGTCGTCTTGCCGCTGCCGGTCGGTCCGGTGACGATGATGAGCCCGTGCGGCTCGGCCAGGATCCGCTCGAGGGCCGCCTGGTCCCGGGGCATGAGGCCGACCCGGGCGAAGTCGAGGAGGCGCGTGTCCTTGAGCAGGATGCGCAGGACCGCGGTCTCTCCGTAGAGGGTCGGCATCACGGCGATGCGCAGATCCGCCTCGCCGCCGCGCACCTTCACGGTGGTGCGGCCATCCTGCGGCAGGCGCCGCTCGGCGATGTCGAGGCCGGCCAGGATCTTGACCCGCGAGATGATCGCCGGGGCCATGTCCCGCGGCAGCGTCTGCTGCAGGCGCAGGCGGCCGTCGATGCGGAAGCGGACCCGCAGATCCTCCCGGCCGGTCTCCAGATGGATGTCGGTGGCCCCCGTCTCGACTGCCCGCTCCAGGAGCGCATCGATCGCCCGCACGATCGGGGCGCCGCGGGCGAGATCCTGCAGCGCTTCTACGTCGTCGGAGAGGCCGAGATCCGTCCGGGCGGGCCGCGCGCCCGCCTCCGGCTCCGCCTCCGCAGGCGTCCCGCGGGCGAGGAGGTCCGCGATCTCCTCGAAGGAGAGCACGCCGAGGCGGGGCTCTGCCCCCAGCGCCAGCCCCACGGCCTGGATGGCCTCTTCGTTGCCGGGATCGGCAGCGAGGAGGACCGGCCCATCCGGGGCGGCGACCGGATACAGGAAGGCGTCGCGCAGGAACCGGCGGGACAGCCCCGCCGTCAGGTCCGGCAGCGCCGCGACGGCATCGCGATCGAAGCGCGGCAATCCGTAATGGGCGGCGACGGCGTCGGCGAGTTCGCCCGCGGCCATCCGGCCCTCGCGCCAGACCGCCTCCGCGCCGTCGAGCCCGACCTCGGCCAGCGGGACCGCCTCGCGCGTGGCGGATCGTTCCAGCGCCCCCACGGATCACTCCCCGGACCGGCCCGTTCGGCCGCTCTCATCGACTCGTCGCCCACCGCACACCGGAAGTCCACCGCGGAGATCCGGCCTTCAGCGCAGAAGGATCCGCTCGGCAATACAAATTCAACGCCTGTGTCATGGGCATCACAGGGCGCGAAGTGGCCTCGTCGCGCCAGCCGATCCGGCTTAGTCGCGCCACTCCGTCAGGAAATACGGTGCCTCATCCGGAGGCGACCCGATCAGGACGACGGTCACCGCCCGCATCGAGGCCGGGCCGCGGCGCGCCTCGACCCGCAGGCGGAACGCCCCGCCGGGCTTTGCCGTGACGAAGGACGATGACCCGCTGAAGATCCGCGCGACCTGATCGGCGGCCTGTGCGGGCGGCAGCCGGCGGAGCGCCGCAGCCTCCTCGACCATCCGCGGGGTGGCGCCGGGCAGCGCGAGGAGCACCGCGTCGGGCGCGGCGAGCACGTTTACCCTGCCGGACGGGTTGTGCACGGTGAGGAGGTCGGAGAGGCCCGCAATCTCATCCGCCGACAGGCCGGGGAGCCAGCGCAGGTCGTCGACCGTGCGGAATCCCTCGCGCTTCGGAGCCGCGGCCGGGCCGTCCCCCACGCGCGCGGGTGGCCCGGCGCCGGATGGTGGCTCGTTGCGCGTCCGCCACGCCACCGCCGCGGCGGCGAAAGCCGCCGGCGGAAGGCTGCGCAGACCGGCCGCCCGGGCGGCGGCGGCAAGCAGGGCCGGATCGGACCAGTTGAGGTCGATCCGGCCGGTCTCGTCGCTCGCCGCGATCCGGACCGTGCCGTCGTCGAGGCGGATCTCGCCCGCGATGCGGTCGGGCGGCAGGCGGAGGCCGAGGAGCTGATAGGCGGCGAGATCAATCCCGGCCCGGACCAGGGCGTCGAGCCGCAGGACCTCCGAAGCGGTCCGCACCCCGTCGTGAGCCCCGCGGGTCAGCAGGGCGGCGCCTCCGGCGAGGCTCGCGAGCAGGGCGAGCACGCCCAGAGTGGCGATCAGGATGAAGCCGTCCCGGCCGCGCACCCGCCTCATCGCCGCACCTGATAGGGCAGGCTCCCGACGATCGCGGCGATGGAGGAGGCCTCCTCGTCCGAGGCCGGGGCCTTGCGCTCGTCGAAGCGGCTGCAGAGGGCCTTGCGGGGGGACAGGCAGCCGGGCTCGGCGCCGACGAGGAGCGGAACCCGCAGGGTGGAGCGGATCTCGCCCGAGCGCCGGTCGATCAGCGCGAGGCGCACGGCATCCGGCAGGGCATCGCTCGCCGGCCAGTCATCCGTGAGGATCTCGGGCGTCCGGGGGGTGCCCGGGGTCACGTAGGCGAAGCGCAGGGTCGCATCCCCGATCGGGAGGCTGCGCGCCGCCCCGAAGCTCACCTGGGCGACATCGGTGAGGCCCGGGTCGAAGGACCCCTCGCGCCATTCGAATGCCCCGCCCTCGGCACCGGCGACGCTCCGGATCTCGATCACCTGCGTGCGGATGCCGGCCGCATCCCGCCGGTCGAGGGCGAAGAGGAGCGTCTCGCTGGTTCCGGCGAAGACGAAGCGGGGGGGCGTTCCCGCCCAGCGCAGGCGCTCCGCCCGCGCGACCGCCTGGGCGAGCATGCCCAGGTTCTGCCCGACCACCTCGCGCATCTGCGCCCCCACGGCCACGCGGTCGGCCTGCCGCGTCAGGAGGGAGACGAAGGAGGCGAGCGCGGCTAGGATCGCGGCGCCGACCGCCAGCGTCGCCAGCACCTCGACGAGGGAGAAGCCGGCGATCGCATCGCGCTCACGGCGCATGGCGCTCTCCCCGCGTCACGGTCACGGCGCCGGTCAGGTCGTCGACCGCGACGGCCACGATGCCGCCTTTCTGCTGGCCGGCCAGGAAGATGGCGCCTCCCGAGGCGCTGCCATCGGGCGAGAAGCGGATCACGGGTGCCACCACCCGCAGCGCGAAGGCGGACGGCACCGCCACCTCCCCGTTGGCGGCGCCCGAGCGCACCGTGCGGCTCAGGAGGTCGACCTCGGTGCTCACGCTGCGCTGCGCGCGCCGGGCCGCGTCGCGGTCGCGCCGCAGCAGCACGGCGATCTCGTGCGCCTTGATCCCCAGCCGCGCGGGCCCGTCGAAGGGCCGGGCCCAGGGCAGCGCGAGCGCGGCGATGAGGGACAGGATCGTGAGGGCGAGAACCAGTTCGAGGAGGACGAAGCCGCCGGACGGATCCCGCGCGGGAGGTCGCTGCGGATACCACCTGCAAGGACCTGAGAGCATCGGTTCCGCCTTGGCCTTCCCTCGAAGGACGCCCGCATCTCGAAGCGGATACGCCGGACCGGGGCCCGGGTCGAGCGCGGGAAGCGGCACGCGCCGCCTCCCGCGCCGGTTTTAGCGCCGGACGGCCAGGATCAGGAGTTCGGCGGGAAGATCGCGCCCTGCGTGCCCGCATCGTTCGGGCAGCGCGGATGCCCGCCGGACTGCGGCGAGGCGTTGTTGACGAAGGGCAGCTTGTCCGTTCCGGGGCCCTCCGCGCCGAGGATGAAGCGGGCCCGCCAGGCGACGGAATGGTCCGCACAGGCGGTATCGCCCGACACGCCGATGGCCCCGACCTTGAGGTTGCCCTGGTAGAGGGCGAGGCCGCCGCCGAAGGTGATCGTGCCGCCGACGCGCTGCGTCACCAGCGGATCGTTCGGCGTGCCGAAGGTGGCGTAGTCGCCCGCATAGACGAGGCTGCTCTCCACGTTGCCGCCTTCGAGCCCGAAGAGCGGGTTGCCGCCGCTCGGCGACGGCTGGGCGAAGCCGTAGAGCTGCGCCGTCGAGAGCGGGCCCTTCGGCAGGTTGAGGCTGAACGCGTTCGCCGTATAGGCCTTGGCGGCGGCGATCTGCCGGCTGCCGAGCCATTGCGACTCGCGGAACGGCCCCGAATGCGCGACGGCGCAGACCTGCCCCGCCACGTTCACGATGACCGCCCAGAAGTCGTTGTCGAAGCCGGTCGAATCCTCCTGCGCCGCCCGGCGGATCACATATTCGAGGGTGGGCTGGTCGAAGGGGCATGACGCCTGAAGCGGGCTGGGTGCCGGAGCCGGCTGCGCCGCCGCCTCCTGACCGCACGCGAGGGCGCCGAGAAACACCCCTCCGACAGCCGTCGCCATCGCACGGCGCGAATTCGTGATCGTCTTCATCAGTTGCATCCCCACTGGCTGCCTCCCCGCCGAACCGCACCGCTCGAATCGATGCCGTTCAAGCTTGGCAATGGGTATGCTGTCCCGATCCTGGACATTAAATCTACGGAGTTCTGCGCCGTTCGACTTGTTTTCCCGGGGCCCGGAGAGTGCGTGTCGCGCTGAAAAAAGGTGAATGGCGCAAATGAGATAATGAGCTTCGCCGGCTTCCTTGTCGAGACTTCCGCAACACGGATTCATGCACGATTGGCGAGCAAAGTTGCAATTTAGCAACATAAACCCACAAGGATTCAAGCCAGCCTTCTAGGCAAATGTTAGTTTGTTCAAGTACACAGCATCCCCCTTTGCTAATCGCACCAATGCACGCGGGCGAAAATTCCAGTCACGTATTTCGAGCCTCCGATCCCATGGCGCAGATCATCTCTTCCACGATCTTCCGCAGCGCAACAGAAGAGAATCATCCCGCCAGCGGCCAATCAACGGCGGCAAGCGCCCAGAAATTCCGACCCGAATCCGGAAAGAATAGGTGGATTCACATGGATATCGGACCGTCAGGACCGGCCTGATCAGGCAATGGAGGACACTCGACTGCGCGATCAGCGAGATTCCAACTCTGCCCGGCGAGGAGCCGAGCAGATGGGACGAGGGGGCGGTGCCGGTGGTCCGCTCAGCCGGCCTGGGGATCGAGCTCGCGGGCGATCGCCGTGATGATCCGCGGATCGGTGGGCTCGACCGGCGTCGCGAAGGCGCCGGACAGGTGGCCGTCGCGGCCGACCAGGTATTTGTGGAAGTTCCAGCGCGGCGTCTCGCCCGGCCTCTCGCCGGCGGCCCAGCGATAGAAGGGATGGGCATTCGGCCCGATCACCGACGTCTTGGCGACGACCGGGAATGTCACGCCGTGGTTGTTCCGTGCGGCCTCCACGATGGCCTGCCCGTCGAGGGGCTCCTGATGCCCGAAATCGCCCGACGGCACCGCGATCACGGTCAGCCCGCGCGACCCGAAGCGGGTCCAGAGCTGCTGCAGACCGGCGAATTGCGGCGCGTATCCGCAGGCGGTGGCCGTATTGACCACCAGGATCGGCTTGCCGGCGAGATCCGCCAGGGCGAGGCGGGTGCCGTCGGCCCTGTCGAAGCCGAAGGCGGCGGCGGTGACCGCATTCTGGGAGACGGCCCCGGCGGCCTCAGCCGCCAGGGGGCTCGCCAGCAAGCCACCGAACAGGATGAGCGCATCGCGGCGGGCGATCGGCATCGGAGGTCTCCGAAGAAGGACGCGCGCCCATAAGATCGGCCGCCGGACCGGCACCGGCAAGCCGGCCGAGCGCCCTCACGAGAACCTTTTTCCGCGGACTCAAGGATTGGCCAAGCTCGCGCGCGGTGCAGCGGCACCCGCGTCCCGCCGTGAACTTTCCAGCAACGGCCACGTTGTCGGGCAAGAGCCGCACCGGAGATGAACATGGGCCGACACGAGATCCTCGATTACTTCGAGCATCGTCGCGATGGGGCATGGGTCTGCACCAAGCCCTTCACGCTGACCACCCGCCGGGAGAGCATCCCGATCCGGCCCGGCATGCGCTTCGCCTATGGCATGCGAGTCGGCGGGCTCGATCTTGCCGAATACCTGGAACAACTCGGCTCGCAATTCGGGTCGTGACCAATCACGCGGTGGCGCATTCGCGCGACAGGCACTCGAAACCGTCACCGCGGCACCTCGCGCACTTCCGAACCTCTCCGAAGTGGCCCTATAGGCTCGCCCAATGACCCTCGCCGAGCCGCCGGACGACACCGCCCTCTCCACCCGCTGCCGCATCCTCTCGACGGCGGCGCGCTTCTTCCAGGAAATCGGCTACCAGAAGACCACGGTGGCCGACATCGCCAAGACGCTCGGGATGAGCCCGGCCAATGTCTACCGCTTCTTCGACTCGAAGAAGGCGATCAACGAGGCGGTGGTCGAGCGGCTGACCGGCGAGGTCGAGGCCATGATCGCCGCCGTGGCCGACCGGCCCGGACCGGCGGCGGACCGCCTGCGGGCGATCATCCACGCCCTGCATCGCGACAGCGCCGAGCGCATCACCGCCAATCCGCGCATGCACGAGATGGTGGAGGCGGCGATGACGGAGAGCTGGGGGGTCTGCCATCACCACGTCGACCGCATCACCGCGGTGATGGAGCGGGTGATCGCCGAGGGCGTCCGGGCGGGCGAGTTCCGGGTCGCCGATCCGGCGCAGGCCGCCCGCTACGTGCAAACCGCGATCCTGCGCTACTGCCACCCGGTCCTGATCGTGCGCTGCCCGGGCGACATCGCCCCGCCCCTGGACGGGATGATCGATTTCCTGCTCGCGGGCCTGCGGGGCGGCTAAATAGAACCTGACCTTCGTGGCAGCCGCTCCGCTCCTCATGCTGAGGTGGCCGGCGGAAGCCGGCCCTCGAAGCACACCTGAACGGTGGTCCGAGGCTCTGGTGGATGGGAGCACCGGTCCGGGGTACTTCGAGGCTGAGCGATCTGCGATCGCCTGCACCTCAGCATGAGGAGCGGGGCGGCCTCCACACACCTCAGGTTCGATTGAGTCCAAAAAAAGCCCCGGCCGCGGAGCGGCCGGGGCGGGATGGGGCACCGTGGCGGCGCCCGTTACTCGTTCCGGTTGCCGATCAGCGACAGCAGGAACTGGAACATGTTGATGAAGTCCAGGTACAGCGTCAGCGCGCCGAACACGGACACCTTCGCGGCCGCTTCCTGATCGAAGTTGCCGTAGAGATACATCTCCTTCAGCTTCTGCGTGTCGTAGGCGGTGAGGCCCGCGAAGATCACGACGCCGATCACCGAGATGGCGAATTGCAGCGCGCTCGACGCGAGGAAGATGTTCACCAGGCTCGCGATCAGCAGGCCGATCAGGCCCATGACCAGGAACGAGCCGATCCCCGACAGGCTGCGCGAAGTGGAGTAGCCGTAGAGGCTGAGGCCACCGAACGCGGCCGCGGTGATGAAGAAGACCTGCACCACGCTCGCGCCGGTATAGCGCAGCAGCAGCGTGGAGAGCGAGGCGCCCATCACCGCCGCGAAGGCCAGGAAGGTCGTGCGGGCGCTCGCCGCCGACATCCGGTCCATGCGGAAGGAGAAGAGAAAGATGAAGGCGAGCGGCGCGAGCGCCACCACCCACATCAGGGGCGTCGTGTAGAGGGTGAGGCCGAACTGGGTCAGGTACTGGCCGCCGATGCGGACCATCTGCCCGGCCCCGTTGCGGGCCGCCTCCGCCGGGACGGCGGTCGTGGCAAGCTTGTTGACGCCGAGCGCGACCAGCGCCGAGACGGCGAGGCCGAGCACCATGTTGTTGTAGACGCCGAGCATGAACGCGCGCAGGCCCTGGTCGACCTCGACTTGGCCGCGGGCGTAGCCCATCGGGGCTCCGTACCCGCTCGCGCCGCCCTGCCGGAACGGGCTGTTCTCGAATGCCATGGGAGATTCCTTCGGAAGCTCTCTAGCGTGGGAGTTCCTAAATCGAGGCTCACGCGATCCTCGGACGCCGCAGCACGGCGTCATGCGCGAAATATGAGAGGCTGGGACGGCCCGCACAAGGCCCGAGGCCGGCAAAGCTCGCCGCACTCCCCCCAGGACGCTACGTCCATCGGCCGCAGCGTCGAGCCGGGATTAAACCGTCACAGATTTCGTAAGTAAGGGGCCGGCTTGTGGCCGAGGATCCGCCAGGTCCCGGCGAGCCCCAGGCCGACCGCCACCGCCACCGCGAGGGCGGCCGCGACGAGCGCCCCCGAGAGGTCGAGCAGGAAGTCGATCCGCATCACCTGCGTGACGATCACCCAGGCGGCCAGCGTGCCGGCGATCAGGCCGAACACCGCGGTGGCGAGCCCCAGCGCCCCGTATTCCAGCGCGTAGGCGGCGAGCAGCCTCGCCCGCGTCGCGCCGAGCGTCTTGAGCACGACGGCGTCGTAGAGCCTCGCGCGGTGCCCCGCCGCCAGCGCCCCCGCGAGCACGAACAGGCTCGCGACGAGCGCGACGCCGCTCGCCCCCCGGATGGCGAAGACGAGCTTGCCGACGATGTCGTTCACCGCCTCAAGGGCGTCCTTCACCCGCACGCTCGTCACGGAGGGGAAACTGAGGGCGGCTTGGCGCAGGATGCGCGCCTCCAGCGCCGGGTCCGGCCCCTCCGGCAGCGTCAGGGTCGCGAGGTCGGCATGCGGCGCCCCCCGGAAGGTGCCGGGCGAGAACACCATCACGAAGTTGATGCCGAGGTTGCGCCACTCGACATGGCGCAGATTCGCGATCGGCACCGTGAGGTTGCGGCCGAGCACATTGACCGTGACGGTGTCGCCGACCTTGAGGCCGAGCGCCCGCCCGAGCTGGTCGTCGAAGGAGACGAGCGGGGTCTTCGCCTGATCGGGGGTCCACCATGCCCCCGCGGTCACGCGCGAGCCGTCCGGCAGATCCTCCGCGTAGGTGATGCCGCGGTCGCCGTCGAGCACCCAGGCGGCGTCCTCCGGCGCCTTGATCTCGCTCGCGGGCCGGCCGTTGAGGGCGGTGATGCGCCCGCGCATCATCGGCACGCGCTCGATCTTGCCGCGGGGCGCCGCGGCACCGAGGAGCTGGTCGAAGGACGCGGCGTCCCGGCTCGGGATGTCGAGGAAGAACAGGTTCGGCGCCCGCTCGGGCAGCGAGCGGGTGAGCGTGCGGGTGATGCTCGCGTCGATGAGGCTCAAGGTCACGAGAAGCGTGATACCGAGCCCGAGGGAGAGCACGATCGAGGGCGTCAGCGCGCCGGGCCGGTGCAGGTTGGCGAGCGCGAGCCGCGGGGCGGCGCGGGCCGGGCGCGGCAGGCGGCGCGCGAGCGCCATCAGGCCGAGCGCCACGCCACGCAAGAGCGCGAAGGCGAGCCCCGCCGCGACGATGAAGATCAGCGCGACCTTCCGGTCGAAGGCCGTGACAAGCGCCAGCGCCACCAGGGCGGCGAGCGCGAGGCCGAGGATCGCGAGGTAGCGCGGGCGCGGCCAGCGCCGCTCCGGATCGACCGTGTCGCGGAACAGGCCCGAGACTGCGACGTCGTGCGCGCGGCCGAGCGGACCGATCGCGAAGGCGAGCGCGGTCAGGAACCCGTAGAGCGCCGCAACGAGGAGCTGGCCCGGCGCCACGGTGGGGCTCAGCGGCACCGGCAGCAGATCCGCGAAGGCGGCCTCGATCGCGAAGGGCAGCGCCGTCCCGACCGACAGGCCGATGGCGATGCCGAGGGCGGCGATCAGCATCACCTGCGTCAGATAGAGGCCGACCACCCGGCCGCCCGGGGCGCCCAGGCTCTTCAGCGTCGCGATCGACGTGCGCTTGCGCTCGACGAAGCCGCGCACGGCATTCGCGACGCCGACGCCGCCGACCATCAGGGCGGTGAGGCCGACCAGGGTCAGGAACTGGGTGAAGCGCTCGACGCTGCGGGAGAAGCGCGGATCGGCATTGAGCCGCGAGCGGATCTCCCACCCGGCCTCCGGCAGCGCCGCCTTCGCCTCGGCGATCACCTGCTCGACCCGCGCATCCGACGGATCGGCGAGTTGGACCCGGTAGACCCAGCGGTTGAGGCTGCCGGGCTGGATCAGGCCGGAGGCGCGCAGGGCCGCCTCGCTGGTGAGGAGCCGCGGGCCGAAGCCGAGGCCGTTCGCGATCTTGTCCGGCTCGCTCTGGAGCACGGCGCGCAGCACGATCGGCACGGTCCCGACCGTGACGCGATCGCCGAGCTTGAGATCGAGGCGGGCGAGGAGGGCCGGATCGACCGCCGCCCCGAAGGCGCCGTCGCGCTCGGCGAAGAGGTCGGCGCGAGCGAGGCCCGGCTCGGTGACGAGATCCCCCGCCGCCGGATAGTCCGGACCCACGGCCTTCAGCTCGACCAAGGCCGCGCCCTTCTCGCCCGCCACCGCCATGGCGCGGGTGAAGGCGACCACCGAGACGCGGCCGCGCGCCTCCAGGAAGGCCCGCTCGGCCGGGCTCGCCTCCCGGTGGATGAGGCTGAAGGCGACGTCGCCGCCGAGGATGATCCGCCCCTGCCGGGCGAGCCCGTCGGTGAGGGAGCGCGAGACGGAGGATACGCCGGCGATCGCCGCGACGCCGATCGCCAGGCAGGCGAGGAACACCGCAAAACCCCGCAGGCCCCCGCGCAGCTCCCGCAGGGCGAGGCGAAGCGTGAGGGGAAGACGCGGGCGGTTCGCCGGGCGTCGCGGACCCGGAGCACTCAGGGGGGGCAGGCTGCCGTGCATGGGATGTCCGTCATCAGGCCGTGGCCGCCTGCTCGATGAGCCCGGAGCGCAGCCGCACCGTGCGGTCGCAGAGCCGTGCGAGGCCGGGATCGTGGGTGACGAGGACCAGCGT
This sequence comes from Methylobacterium nodulans ORS 2060, assembly GCF_000022085.1. Classification (NCBI taxonomy): domain Bacteria; kingdom Pseudomonadati; phylum Pseudomonadota; class Alphaproteobacteria; order Hyphomicrobiales; family Methylobacteriaceae; genus Methylobacterium; species Methylobacterium nodulans. The sequence goes on along the minus strand of NC_011894.1, from coordinate 1,873,365 downwards.
CGCGCCGCGGTCGCGCTTGAGCGAGAACAGGAGATCGACGATCGAGGCCCCCGTCGCCTCGTCGAGATTGCCGGTGGGCTCGTCCGCCACGAGGATCGCCGGATCGGGCGCCACGGCGCGCGCGATGGCGACGCGCTGCTGCTCGCCGCCCGAGAGCTGGGCCGGGTAATGGTGGAGGCGACGCTCAAGGCCGACGGCGGCGAGTTCCTGCTCGGCCCGCGCATGGGCGTCGGGCAGGTCGGCGAGTTCGAGGGGCAGCGCCACGTTCTCCAGCGCCGTCATGGTCGGCACGAGGTGGAAGGACTGGAACACGATCCCGATGCGCCGGCCGCGGAAGCGCGCGAGCGCGTCCTCATCGAGGCGGGAGAGGTCCGTGCCCTCGACGACGACCCGTCCCGAATCCGGCCGCTCCAGCCCCGCCATGGTCATGAGCAGGGTGGATTTGCCGGAGCCCGAGGGGCCGACGAGGCCCACCGCCTCGCCCGCCGCCACGGAGAGCGAGATGCCCCTGAGGATGTGCACCCGCGCCGCGCCCCGCCCGAGGCTGAGGTCGATGCCATCGAGGGCGATGGCCGGTGCGGTGGCCTTGTCGGTCATGTATCGGTGGCCGATCTGAGGAGCGTCGGAACGACGCGCCGGAGGGAATGGTGAGCCGCAGTGACGATCGCATGACCGCCCGCCCGCCCGATATGGTCGGTCGCTCCCGGCTCCGCCACCTCTTGAGGTGCCACCGTGGCGGTCTCGCGACGCTCCTGTTTCTGTGTGTTGCCGCCATGACGATGCTCGCCGGCCCCGCCGTCGCGGCCCCGCTGCGCCTCGTCGCCCTCGGCGACAGCCTCACCGCCGGCCACGGGCTCCCGGCCGAGGCCGCCTTCCCGGCCGTGCTGGAGCGGGCGCTCAAGGAGAAGGGCCTCGACGTGACGGTGGCCAATGCGGGCGTCTCGGGGGATACCGCGACCGGCGGCCTCGACCGGGTCGACTGGTCGGTGCCGGACGGGACGGATGGCGTCATCCTCGAACTCGGGGCCAACGACATGCTGCGCGGCACCGATCCCGCCGTGACCGAGAAGGCCCTCGACGCGATCATCGCGCGCCTGAAGGAGCGCGGCATCCCCGTGATGCTCGCCGGGATGAAGGCGGCGCGCAATCTCGGCCCCGACTACGTCGCCCGCTTCGACGCGCTCTATCCGCGCCTCGCCGAGCGGCACGGGCTCATGCTCTACCCGTTCTTCCTCGACGGCGTCGCCACCGACCGCAGCCTCACCCTGCCGGACGGGCTGCACCCGACCGCCAAGGGTGTGGAGCGGATCGTCGCGGGCATCCTGCCCAGTGTCGAGAGCTTCGCGACCCGCCTGCGCAAGGCGCCCTGACGGGAGGCCCCCATGCCGCGCCTGTTCACCGGGATCGAGATCCCGCCCGAAATCGGCGAGGCCCTGGCCCGGCATCGCGGCGGCCTGCCGGGCGCCCGCTGGGTCGAGCCGGCCGATTATCACGTCACCCTGCGCTTCATCGGCGACGTCGATGGGGGGCTTGCCGAGGAGATCGCCGTGGCGCTCGGCGAGACGCGGCCGCGCGGCGCCCTGCCCCTCACCCTCGACGGCCTCGCGAGCTTCGGGGGCGACCGGCCGCACGCGCTCTACGCCCGCATCGTCCCCTCCCCGGCGCTCGACGAGTTGCAGGCCGAGCAGGAGCGCCTGATGCGGCGCCTCGGCCTGAAGCCCGACTCGCGCCGCTTCACCCCGCACGTCACCCTGGCCCGGCTGCGGCGCGAGGCGACGCCCGGGGCGGTGGCGCATTACCTCGCCCTCCAGGGCGGCTTCGCGCCCCTCGCCTTCACGGCGGCGCGCTTCGCCCTCTACTCGGCGCGGGACTCGGTCGGCGGCGGCCCCTACGTGGTCGAGGCGGCCTATCCGCTCGCCTGAGCCCGAATGCCGCACCGTGACGCTCACCTGCCCGGCGAGAGCCGCAGGATCCGGCCGTCCGTGCGCGAATCCGTCGCCACATAGACCGCACCGTCGGGGCCGACCGTCACGTCGCGGATGCGGGCATCGAGCGGGATGCGCTCCTCCGTCGCCACGCGGTCGCCGTCGAGCCGCAGCACCACGAGGCCCTCGGACACGAGCCCGCCGACCAGCAGCGCGTCGCGCCAGGCCGGGAAGAGCCTGCCGTCGTAGCGCGCCATGCCGGAGGGACCGATGACCGGGTCCCAGTAATAGACCGGCTGCTCGGTGCCCTCGCGCCGGGTGATGCCCCTGCCGACCCTCGCCCCGCTGTATTCGATGCCGTAGGTCACCTCCGGCCAGCCGTAATTGCGCCCCGCCTGCGGGCGGTTGAGCTCGTCGCCGCCCCGCGGCCCGTGCTCGACCGTCCAGAGCCGGCCCTGACCGTCCAGCGCCGCGGCCTGGACGTTGCGGTGGCCGTAGGACCAGATCGTCGGCAGGGCGTCGCGGCGGCCCGCGAAGGGGTTGTCGTCCGGTGCCGATCCGTCGGTGCGGATGCGGAACACCTTGCCGAGCCCGCTCGCCAGATCCTGTGCCTGGCCGCGGACCCGCGCATCGGAGCGCTCGCCCACCGTCACGAACAGCGTGCCGTCCCCCGAGAAGACGAGGCGGGAGCCGTAATGCTTGTCCCCGTCATAGGTCGGCATCTGGCGGAAGATCACCTGAAGCCCGTCGAGACGGGCCCGGCCGCCCTCCTCGGCGAGGCGGGCGCGGGCGACGCTGGTGCCGTTGCCGCCGGGACGCGGCTCGCTGAAGCTCATGAAGATCAGGCGGTCGCTCGCGAAGGCCGGGCTGAGTGCCAGGCCGAGGAGGCCGCCCTGACCGCGCGCATCGACCTTCGGGGCGCCCTCGACGGGAGCCGTCCTGCCGTCCGGGGAGATCAGCCGCAGCCGGCCCTCCTTCTCGGTGGCGAGAAGCCGCCCGTCCGGCAGGAAGGCCATGGACCAGGGGCCACGCAGCCCCCGCGCCACCGTGGCGACCGCGACCCGGGTGGCCTCGCCCGGCTGCGGCGCGCGGGTCTGGCCCGGGAAGGCCGGCTTCTGGTCGGGGGCGTTCGGCGGCTGGGTCTCGGCGGGCGGGCGCGGGGGCGCCTCGGCACGGACGGGTCCGGCGAGCGCGGCAGCGGCGGTGAGGATCAGGGCGGCTCGGCGCATGGTCGGGTCTCCCGGGTAGGCCCTCGCGACATAGGGCGCCGGATCCTCCCGGCCGGGCGGTCCGTTGTCGTCGCATGGCACAGGATTCCCCCGAATCACCCGCCGATGCCAGTCTCGGGCGCCTCGCGGCCCGGCCGGGCGCGGCCCCCGCGGATCGCCTGCCGCCGGGACCGCACCGCCTCGGCCTCGGCAACCGGCGCGACGGCCTCCTGGTCCTGCCGCAGAACCACGACGGGAGCGCGGCGCTGCCGCTCGCCGTGATGCTGCACGGTGCGGTCGGCTTCGCGGATGGGGCGGCGCGCCTCGTCCAGGAGGCGGCCGACCGGCACGGCGTCGCGCTGCTCGCCCCCGATTCGCGCGATCCGCGCTCCTGGGACCTGATCCGCGCCCGCTACGGCCCGGACGTCGCCTTCCTCGACGAGGCTCTCGCTCAGACCTTTGCCCGCCTGCCCGTCCGGCCCGACCGGATCGCCATCGCGGGCTTCTCGGATGGCGGCTCCTACGCCCTGTCGCTGGGCCTCGCGAATGGTGACCTGTTCTCGGCCATCCTTGCCTTCTCGCCGGGCTTCGCGGCGCCCGCCACGACCGTCGGCGCGCCGTGGATCTTCATCAGCCACGGCCGCGACGACGCGGTGCTGCCGGTCGCGACCTGCGGCCGGCGCATCGCCGCGCATCTCGCTCAGGCCGGATACAGCACCGCCTACCATGAATTCGCGGGAGGCCACGCGGTCCCGCCCGACCTCGCCGATGCCGCCTTCGCGTCCTTCGTGGCAGGCCGCGCGGGCGGAGGTTAAGGAAATGTTGCGTCGCGCCGGCCCGACGCAACAGAGCGGCTCAGTCCTCCGGCCCGACGCAAAACCCCGGACATCCGCAGCCCCTATACGCAGAGCCACGCAAAGGGGGCCCGGCCAAGGGGCCCCGGCATAGGGGCGGCACGGAGGCGGTCATGATGGGCGTGGCGAGGCTGGTCCTGGTGGGTGCGATGCTGGTGGCCGGCATCGTGGTGATGGCGACCGGGCCCGGCCCGAAGGTCCCGGCAGTGAGTGCGGCGCCGGCCCCGGCCGATCCTTGCGCGGGCGCCGCATGGCCCTATCGCCCGGCGGGTTGCGTCGAGGGGGTCGGGCGTCCGGCCGTTCGGGTGATCGGCGCCTCCACGCGGATTCAGGTCGCCGAGCGCTGACGGATGCCCCATTTCAGCGCCGACATCCTGGACGCGGATCCGGACGGGGCGGCGCTCCTGCGCGAGATCCTCGGACCCGGCGAGCCAAAAAGGTGCCGCGCCTGCACGCCGCTGCCGCTCTTCGCCGCGCCGCCTCCGCCGCCGGCGAGCGCGCGGCCCTCCCTTGGCAGCGCCCGCGCCGAGGCCCGCAGCCGGCCCCCGCGCCGTCATGCCCGCCGCCACCGTCGAAGCGCGGCTTGCCCGCGCTCCTGAGTGGGCTCTACTCTGCCGCGCGCGCCCCGTTCCGCCCCACCCCGAGGCGCTGTGCGGCGACCGGCGAGGCGCGGCCGGCCCGGGATCTCCCGGTCCGCGGGGGGCACGGGGCGAGGATGCGGGTCGGCCACAAGATCCTCCTGGTCGGCGGTCTCCCGATCGCGATCGCCGCGCTCATCGCGCTCGCGGGCTGGCTGCTGCTGGCGGAGGCCGAGCGGGCCCGCGCCGGCGCCGTCATGGCGGGCACGATCTACCGCACCCTCAGCGCCGCCACGACCGTGCGCGACGAGTATCTCGCCGCGCCGCCCGAGGCCCGGACCGACCATGCGGAGCGCTTCGCCCGCCTCACCGCCGAGGCGATGACGGCGCTCGACGACCTGCGCCGCCTCGCCCGCACGCCCGACCAGCTGGCCCGGATCGACGCCGCCCAGGGCGCGCTGATCGATTCCATCGAGCGCATGCAGGCGCTGGTGCGCATCACCCGCGAGAATGACGGCCTGATCGCCGAGATGACGGCCCGCGCCGACACGCTCATGCGCCTCGCCGATCAGGCCCGCGACCGCCAGCGCGCGGCGAATGCCGACCTCGTGGCCTCGCTCACGGACAAGGCGAAGCGGATGCGCCAGGTCCGCGACGTGGTTTCGGCGGTCAATGCGCTGCGGAATGTCGTCGCCGCGCAGGAGACCGAGGTGCTGCGCGGCGCTCCTCCCTTGCGGATCGCCGCCGCCTTCACGCAGATCCGCAACGCGGCCCGCGACCTCGCCGAGGCCCTGCGGGCGGACGGGCGGGAGCGCGAGGCGGAGGAGAGCCTGATCCTCGCCGCCGCCTACGAGGCCTCGCGGACGGGCCGCGAGCCCGAGGAACTCGCCGCCATGGGCGTTCCCGCGGCGGCGGTCTCGCCGGCCGGCGTGCTCGGCGAGTGGTGCGACCGGGTGCTCAAGATCGACGGCTCGGCCCAGCGCTCCCTCCACGACGAGGTCACGCAGCTCCTCGCCTATGCGGTGCAGGCCAACGAGACCGAACAGGCGACGCAGAACATTGCGCTCGCGACGCTCAAGCTCGGCCAGCGCACCGCCGAGGCCCTGCGCCGCCGGGACGCGGCGAGCGCCGCCGTGGCCCTCGACGAGGGGGCCGCCCTCTCGGAGACCGCCGCCTCCCTGCCGATCTCGCCGCTGATCCAGGGGGAGATGGTGGACGCGATCGACGGCTGGCGGGCGCGGCTCGGCACCACCATCGAGGGCCTGCGCCGGCAGAACGAGGGCATCGCCGAGATGGACCGGCTGGCCGCCGGCATGGGCGAGAGCGCGCGCCGGCTCAACCAGATCTTCATCGACGATGCCGACCGGTTCGGCAGCTCGATCCGCCGCCTCCTGCTCGTCGGCGCGACGGCTGGCCTGGTGATCGGCTCGGGGCTGGCGCTCGCAGTCGCGCGCTCGATCACCGCGCCCCTGCGGCGCCTGCAGCGCAGCATGCTGGCGCTCGCCGCCGACCCGTCCCGTCGCGACGTCGGCGATACGGGCCGGCGGGACGAGCTCGGCGACATGGCCCGGGCGACCAGCATCTTCGTCACCGAGATCCGCCGGCGCGAGCGGGCCCTGCGGCGGGCCAAGGAGGAGGCCGACCGCACCCTCGCCGAGCTGCGCCAGACCCAGTCCGACCTGATCCAGGCGGAGAAGCTCGCCTCCTTGGGCCAACTCGTCGCGGGCGTCGCCCACGAGATCAACACGCCGCTCGGCATCGCGCTCACCACCGCGACCCTGGTGCGCGACGAGGCGCGGGAGTTCCGCGAGGTCGCCGGCGGCCAGCTCTCCCGCTCGCGGCTGACGAGCTTCATCGACCGGGTGCAGGAAGGCTCCCATCTCCTCACCGCCAACCTCGCCCGCGCCGCCGATCTCGTGCACAGCTTCAAGCAGGTGGCGGTGGATCGCGTCAGCGACGAGCGCCGCCGCATCGCCATGCGCGACTGGCTCGACGAGCTTTTGCGCAGCCTCGGCCCCCTCCTGCGCAAGGGCGGGCATCGGATCGAGCTGCCGGCAGGCGAGGAATTCGAGATCGAGACCTATCCGGGCGCGCTCGCGCAGGTCGTCACCAATCTCGTGAAGAACGCGGTGGTGCACGGCTTCGCGGAGGGAACGCCCGGGCGCATCACCGTGACGGTGGAGCGTGAGGGGACCTGGATCCGCCTCGAAGTCGCCGATGACGGCCGCGGCATCGCGGCGGCGCACCGGGAGCGGATCTTCGACCCGTTCTTCACCACGGCCCGCCACCGGGGCAGCTCGGGCCTCGGCATGCACATCGTCTACAACCTCGTCACCGGCCGTCTGCAGGGCCGCATCGCGATCGACAGCCGGGAAGGCCAGGGCACGCGGGTGCGCGTGGAGTTCCCGGCGGAGCTGGCCGCGGAGGCGCCGCCCGCACGGGCTGCGGCAGGCATCTCCGCTGCGTCGGCGTGAGGGTCGAGCACGGGCAGGGAGGGACAGGCAGCATGGCGACCCGGAAGCGGTGCGCGCGTCACATTACACCAACGGCCCAGGCTGCTGGCGCAGCAGGTGCTGACGCAGCGGGCCGTTGGCCCAACTCGAATTTTCGACACCAAGCCAAAGGCTTGGCGAAAATTCGAGAGTGGAACCAACGGTCCTTTTCAAGGCCCGTTGGTATCATCCGCCGGCTTGCCGGCGCCCTCCTGTTCTGTGTCCTCCCGGCCCTCGGCCCCGCCGCGGCCAGGACCCTGGTGTTCTGCTCGGAGGGCAATCCCGAATCGCTCAACCCGCAGCTCGTCACCACGACGACCGGCATGGACGCCACCTGGCCGATCTACAACACGCTGGTCGAGTTCGCCCCGGGCACCACGACCATCCGCCCGGCGCTCGCCGAATCCTGGACGATCTCCGAGGACGGACGCACCTACACCTTCCGCCTGCGCGCGAATGTGCGCTTCCACGACAGCGCCCGCTTCCGCCCGACCCGCCCCCTCTCCGCGGAGGACGTGGTCTTCTCCTTCGAGCGTCAGTGGAAGCCCGACCACCCGTTCCACCCGGTCTCGGGCGGCGCTTACGCGTATTTCCGCGATCTCGGCCTGCCGGAGCTCCTGGAGGCCGTCGAGGCGGTCGATCCCCTGACCGTGCGGATCCGCCTCAGGGAGCCGGACGCGACCTTCCTGCCCGACATCGCCATGGCGCTCGGCGGCATCCTCTCGGCAGAATATGCCGCGCAGGCCAAGGCGGCGGGCGACCCCGAGCGGATCGACCGCGAGCCGATCGGCACCGGCCCGTTCCGCTTCGCCAGCTTCCAGCCCGACGTGGCGCTGCGCTACCGCGCCTTCGCGGAGCACTGGGACGGGCGCCCGGCGATCGACAGCCTCGTCTTCTCGATCACGCCCAACGCCGCCGTGCGGCTCGCCAAGGTCCGGGCGGGGGAATGCCACGTGACGGCCTTCCCGAACCCGGACGACCTCGACGCCATCGCGGCCGATCCAGCGCTGGTGCTGATGCGCCAGGAAGAGCTCAATATCGGCTACCTTGCCCTCAACACCCGCAAAGCCCCCTTCGACGACCGGCGCGTGCGGCGAGCCATCGGCATGGCGATCGACAAGGAGGCCATCGTCCAGGGCGTCTACGGGGCGGGCGGCACCGCGGCCCGCACGCCGATCCCGCCGAACCTCTGGGCCTACGACCCGGCGATCCGCGACGACCCCTTCGATCGCGACGAGGCGCTGCGGCTCCTCGCGGAAGCCGGCTGGCCGGACGGCTTCGAGGCGGAGCTGTGGTACCCGCCCGTGAGCCGCCCCTACAACCCGAACGGCCGGCGCGTCGCCGACCTGATCCAGGCCGATCTCGCGCGCATCAACGTCCGCGTCCGGCCGATGACCGAGGAATGGAGCGCCTATCGGGGCCGGATGCTCGCCGGCGAGACGGCGCTCGCGCTGTTCGGCTGGACCGCCGACAACGGCGACCCGGACAACTTCCTCGGCGTGCTCCTCGGCTGCACGGCGACCCGGCCCGGCGGCAGCAACATCGCCCGCTGGTGCGATCCGGCCTTCGACGCCCTCGTGACCGCGGCGCGCCGCACCGCCGACCAGACCCGGCGGGCCGCCCTCTACGCAGAGGCCCTGCGCATCTTCAAGCGCGAGGCCCCCTGGGTGCCGATCGCCCATTCGGCCGTGTTCGTGGCCGCCCGCCGCGAGGTGAAGGGCTACGTGATGGACCCGCTCGGGCGGCACCTCTTCCGCAGCGTGACGCTCTCCGGCACGCCCTGATACGGTTTCCGGACGATCAGTTCGGAAATCGCATCACCAAGCCCGCGCGGCGCGGAGCAGAGCTCCGCGCCGGCGTGAGCGAAGCCGAAATCCGCATTGCCGCGCGATTGCGGCAGCAATCGCCGAGCAATCAATCGGATTTCGGATGACGCGCCCGCTTGGCACGCGCCGTTTGGCACTCGCCATCCCGGAGTGCCAGAATTTTTTCGCCGACCCCTTGAATGGCGAAATCCGCGCTCCCAGCTTGGCGGCGCCGGGCGGCTCAGACGAGAGCCCGGGCCCATCGACATGGTTTGAGAAGCGCTGGAGACACTCGATGACGTTCCAACCGCTCCATGATCGCGTTGTCGTCCGCCGCATCGAGGCGGAGGAGAAGACCAAGGGCGGCATCATCATCCCGGACACCGCCAAGGAGAAGCCGCAGGAGGGCGAGATCGTCGCCGTCGGCCCGGGCGCCCGCGACGAAACCGGCAAGCTCGTCCCCCTCGACGTCAAGACCGGCGACCGCGTGCTGTTCGGCAAGTGGTCCGGCACCGAGGTCCGCATCGACGGTCAGGACCTGCTGATCATGAAAGAATCCGACATCATGGGCGTCCTCGCCTGAGGCGGCCTCCCACGGACTCGTGAACTTCGCCCTTTGAGGCTGCCCATCTGGGGCGCCTTGGGGCTGCAATCTAACAAAAAGGATCTATCCGATGGCTGCCAAGGACGTTCGTTTCTCTTCGGACGCGCGCGAGAGGATGCTGCGCGGCGTCGACATCCTGGCCAACGCCGTGAAGGTGACGCTCGGCCCGAAGGGCCGCAACGTGGTGCTCGAGAAGAGCTTCGGGGCACCCCGCATCACCAAGGACGGCGTGACGGTCGCCAAAGAGATCGAGCTCGCCGACAAGTTCGAGAACATGGGCGCCCAGATGGTGCGCGAGGTGGCCTCGAAGACCAGCGACGTCGCCGGTGACGGCACCACCACGGCGACCGTGCTGGCCCAGGCCATCGTCAAGGAAGGCGCCAAGTACGTCGCCGCCGGCATGAACCCGATGGACCTCAAGCGCGGCATCGACCTCGCCGTCGCCGCCGTCGTCGAGGACCTGAAGCAGAATTCCCGCAAGATCACCAAGAACGACGAGATCGCCCAGATCGGCACGATCTCGGCCAATGGCGACGCGGAGATCGGCCGCATGCTCGCCGAGGCGATGCAGAAGGTCGGCAACGAGGGCGTGATCACGGTCGAGGAGGCCAAGACGGCCGAGACCGAGCTCGACGTGGTCGAGGGCATGCAGTTCGACCGCGGCTACCTGTCTCCGTACTTCATCACCAATGCGGAGAAGATGATCGCCGAGCTCGAGGATCCCTACATCCTGATCCACGAGAAGAAGCTGTCCTCGCTCCAGGCCATGCTGCCGGTGCTGGAGGCGGTGGTGCAGACCGGCAAGCCGCTGCTGATCGTGGCCGAGGACATCGAGGGCGAGGCGCTGGCCACGCTGGTGGTCAACAAGCTGCGCGGCGGGCTGAAGGTGGCGGCCGTGAAGGCGCCGGGCTTTGGCGACCGCCGCAAGGCGATGCTGGAGGACATCGCCATCCTGACCGCCGGGCAGATGATCGCGGAGGATCTCGGCATCAAGCTGGAGAACGTGACGCTGCCGATGCTCGGCCGGGCCAAGCGGGTGCGGATCGAGAAGGAGACCACCACGATCATCGATGGGGCCGGCGAGAAGGCGGACATCGAGGCGCGGGTGGCGCAGATCAAGGCGCAGATCGAGGAGACCACCTCGGACTACGACCGGGAGAAGCTGCAGGAGCGACTGGCGAAGCTCGCCGGCGGCGTGGCGGTGATCCGGGTCGGCGGCGCCACCGAGATCGAGGTCAAGGAGAGGAAGGACCGCGTCGACGACGCCATGCACGCGACGCGTGCGGCGGTGGAGGAGGGCATCGTTCCGGGTGGCGGCGTGGCGCTGCTCCGGGCCAAGGCTGCGGCCCACGGCGTCACCAGCGACAACACCGACGTCCAGGCGGGCATCAACATCGTGGTGAGAGCCCTTGAGGCCCCGATCCGCCAGATCGCCGAGAATGCCGGGGTCGAGGGCTCGGTGGTGGTCGGCAAGCTGATCGAGAACTCCTCGCGCAGCTTCGGCTTCGATGCTCAGACCGAGACCTTTGTCGACCTGATCCAGGCCGGCATCGTCGATCCGGCCAAGGTGGTGCGCACGGCGCTGCAGGATGCCGCTTCGGTCGCCGGCCTGCTGGTGACGACCGAGGCGATGGTCGCCGAAGCCCCCAAGAAGGAAGCCCCGCCGGCCATGCCGGGCGGTGGCGGCATGGGCGGCATGGGCGGCATGGACTTCTGAGGTCCGGCCTCCTCGCTCGTACTTGGGAAGGGCCGCCGCGAGGCGGCCCTTCTTCGTATCCGCTCCCGGACGGCGGACATCCTGCGTCCCGCGCCACCCGCCGGCAGCACCGTCCCGCGGTCGTTTCTCCGAACAAGGAAATCACTTTTCCGCCATCCGCGCGCATCATGTCCCCAGCCGGCCAAGATTTCGGGCCTACCCGCGGGGCCTGACTTGAGGCAGGATCAGGCCACCGAGCTGCGCTGCTCGGTCTTTGTCACGGCTCTTGCGTCGAGATCTTGCGGCACGCCGAGGGTGTGGCGGGATGGCCGGCGGGACATCCTCCCCGACCGGCGAGCGGGCCGCCGCGTGACCTCGCGCCGGGAAGGGGGCGTCATGTCCAGCAAGTCGCTCGATCTCTCCCGCGAGTTGCTTCAGTCGATCCACCGCACGGCCACGCCGGAGAACGTGCGCGACCAGCTCCTGAAGAAGCTCGCGGGCGTGGGCGTCGAGCACGTGTTGCTGGCGACCCTGCGGATCTGCGATGCGGTGCCGTGCGACCGGCGCCCGACGGTGTTCATCGGCACCTACCCGGACGAATGGGCGCGCCGCTACTACGCGCGCAACTACATTCTCCACGATCCCGTGGTCCGCGGCGTTGCCGAGCGGGCGAGCGGGTTTGCCTGGACGGATCCCGACCTCATCGCCTCCGACGACCGCGAGGCCCGGCGCGTCCTCGACGAGGCCGGCGAATTCGGCCTGCACGAAGGCTTCACCCTGCCCCTCCTGACGCTCGAAGGCGATACAGCGGGCGTGAGCTTCGTGGGCGAGCGCCTCGACCTCAGCCCCGCCGTGCGCGGAATGCTGACCCTGGTCGGCACCTACGCGCTCGGACAGGTGCTCCTCCTCGCGAACGGACAGGCCGAGGCGCTGAGCGAGCCGCTCTCGCCCCGCGAGCGCGAGAGCCTGCAATGGGCGGCGGACGGCAAGTCGGATTGGGAGATCGGCGAGGCGATGGGCATCTCCGAGCACGGCGCTATCCGGCACCTGCGCGCCGTGCGCCGCAAGCTCGGCACGACGAGCCGCGCCCATGCAGTTGCATTGGGCCTGCGGCTCGGTATTATCAGTTGAATTCCGAGGTACAAGATCTTGGACTAGGACTGTCTTGATCCGTGAGTAGAAGGAATTCCGTATCAGCGGAGTTCCCTCATGATTCACCTCGTCGACGCCACCAACATCCACCGCCATGCGGCCGAGATGGAGCAGGTGTATCGGCTCCGTCATGACATCTTCGTCAAGGACAAGGGCTGGAGCGATCTCGCCAAGCCGGATCAGCGCGAGATCGACCAGTTCGATGATGAGCACGCCGTGCATCTGCTGGCGATGCGCGAGGATGAGCTTGTCGGATACTCTCGTCTTCTTCCAACGACACGACCCTACCTGCTCTCGACCGTGCTGCCCGAGCTGTGCGACGGGCCGGCGCCGTCTGCGCCGCATATCTGGGAATGGGGCCGGATCTGCGTCTCGGACCGGGCCCGGATCTCGGGCCGGCGCCTCAATCCGGTCGCCCTCGCGCTCACTACGGCCGTCGTGGAATGGGGCCTGCCGCGGGGCGTCAACCGGTTCATCTCGCAGAACCCCACCTCCTGGCTCCTGCGGCTGATCCAGCTGCACTTCCGGGCCTATCCACTCGGCCTCCCGCGCCTGATCGAGGGCGAGGAGATCATCGCCGTCGAGGCGCGATTCGACCAGCGCACCCTGCGCCAGCTGCGCGCCGTGCGCGGCGAGGACCGCCCGGTCCTGGCGGTGGCCTGACTTCCCCCCAAACCTCAACCCTCCTTCCGAGGAATCCCCGATGATCCACGAAGACCACGATTCCCTGCGCCTGTCGGACGTTCACACGGAACTCTGCGTCCTGCGCGCCGCCGCTGCCGCCCTCGATCTGCAGCACCTGTCCGGCTCTCCAATGAACGACCTGCCGTCGGTTCAGGCGCTGATCCAGGCCGCCTGGGCGGTCTTCCGCGAGTTCGGGCGCGACGACGCGCAATCCGAGCCGCGCCTCAATTGACGGTGCGGCGGCGGAACCCTGCCATGCCTCCCCGGCATGGCGGTTTCTCTCCGGGCCGGACATAGGATCGAATTCTTGGCACGGGCGCGCCGCGCCGGCGCGCCCGTGCGCATGGCTGCCATGGCGGCCCGTGGGGCGGAGCCTCCGCGGGATCGAAGGGGACCGGACCCGATCGTGCTGAAGAACGCGCCCGTCCGGGCCCCTCTGCCGCTGCTCGTTGCCGTGACGATGACCGGGACCGTGGCGCTCCACATCTTCGTGCCGGTCCTGCCGGCGGCGGCGGCGGATCTCGGCACCTCGCCGGTGGCGGCGCAGCTCACCATCACACTCTACCTCGTCGGGCTCGCCTGCGGGCAGCTCGTCTACGGGCCCCTCTCCGACCGCTACGGGCGCCGCCCGGTGCTGATCGCCGGCCTCTCGCTCTATCTCGCGGGGCTCCTCCTCGCGATCCCCGCCCGCAGCATCGGCGTGCTGGTGGCCGCCCGCGTGCTGCAGTCCCTCGGCGCCTGTGGCTCCCTCGTCCTCGGCCGCGCAATGGTGCGCGACGTCTCGACCGCTGCCGACGCCACGCGCAAGCTAGCGATCCTGACCATGGCGATGACGCTGACCCCGGCACTGGCCCCGGCGATCGGCGGGGTGGTGGGAGGGGCCTTCGGCTGGCGGGCGGTGTTCGTGCTGCTCGCCGCCGTCGTCGCCGCGCTGGGGCTCCTCGTCGTCGCGACGCTGCCCGAGACCAACCGCCGGCCCGTGGCCCTGCCCGGCCTCTCCGCCGTGGGTGCGGCCTATCTCCGGCTCCTCGGCGCCCCGGTCTACCGGGCCTATGTGGTGGCGGGAGCCTGCGCGGGCACGAGCCTCTATGCCTTCCTGGCCGTCGCGCCCTTCCTGCTCGGCGAGCGCCTCGGCCGCTCGCCGCAGGAGGTCGGGCTCGACTGCCTGCTCGTCGTCGCCGGCATGGTGGCCGGCGCCTGGATCGCCGGGAGGCTGGCCGGGCGGGTGCCGACCCGGCGGGCGGCCCGCCAGGGCAACGCGCTCTGCTTCGCCGGGGCGCTGGCGCTGCTCGCCATCGACCGCAGCGGGTCGCTTTCGGTTTCGACCCTGATCCTGCCCCTCGTGCTCTACGCGGTCGGCATCGGGATCCTCGGTCCCAATGCGGTGGCGGGGCTGATGAACGTCGATCCCCACGCGGCGGGCGCCGCTTCGAGCCTCTACGGCTTCCTGCAGATGGCCTTCGGCGCTCTGTTCACGCTCTCGGTCGCGGCGTGGCACGACGGCAGCGCGACGCCGGTGGCGGTGACGCTGCTCTCTGCGGCGAGCGCGGCGGCGCTGGCGCTGCGGCGGGCGTGAGGCCCGGATCCGGTATCAGTACCGGATCGTCGCCCGCAGGCCGAACACGGCGGCGTTCTTCACCCGCCCGAATTCCGGATAGCGCGGATTGAGCACGCCACCACTCGGCTTGAACACATACTGGAAGTCGGGCTGGAGCGTCACGCCGGGGCCGAGCACGGCCTGGTAGGTGGCCTCCAGCACTGCCTCGGCGCTCCGCCGCGGCTGCGCGACGCCCGCGAGCGCGATCGCAGCGAGATCCGCCCGTCGGGCCGCAGGAGAGAAGCGCGAGAGCGCGAAGCCTACGCCCAGCGTGTCGTCGGAGCGGCCCGGGAACAGGCCTTTGTAGGCGATGCCGGCATCCACGTAGACGTCGAGCAGGTTGCGATCGCCCGGGGAGCCCGAGAGGCGCAGGAACATACTGGCACCGTCGTTCGGGTCGTCCGGCTCCCGGTAGATGGTCTGGTCGATGATTCCGTAGAGGCCGTTGTTGCCCCGGAAGCGGCGACCGTTCCCCGTCGCCTCGGGATCCGCCAGCGCGCGTCCGGCAGTGTCGAGGCTGAGCGAGTTGAAGCGGCCGACATGATACCAGCCGCCGAGCGTTACGGTGCCGGGCTCGCCGGAGGCGCCCTTCTCGATGTTGTAGGCGTAGGACATCTCGGCGATGACCAGCGGCGGATCGGTCAACCGAAAGCTCGTGCCGGTGTGGTTGCGCCGTTGCGGGTCGGGCACCAGGCCGAGGCGGTCAGGCCCGGCCGGGTCGCCGTTGTAGATGCCGGCCTGAAATGAAAGGTTCCTGCTGGGCACGTACTTGATGCGGGCACCTGGCGTCGCGAGCGGGTAGATCGGCCCGCCGCTCGGCAGGATCGCCGCCATGATGTTCGGCCAGCCGAAGGTCGAGTTGATGAACAGGGTGCCGGTCTGGCTGACCGCGAACTCGGTGTCGGCGGCGAGCTGGCCGATGCGCAGGGCGAGCTGATCGTCGAACAGCTTCTGCTCGAACCATGCTTCGTAGAGCCGCGAGGACGGCAGCGCCTCGATGGCGCTCACCGTGATGAGGTTGCCGGCGTAGGAGCGCGACAGCCCGGTGCCGTGGATCTGGTAGGCATTGGCGTGGAGGCTGGCGCCCCTCCAGCCGGCGAGCCTGTCCAGGTCGATGTCCAGCTGCAGGTCGAGCCGGCCCTCGACGATGGCGCCGCGGCGCGCCCCGCCTGTGGCATTGCCGAGCACCTCGCCAATATAGGTGAGGCTGTACTCGATGCCCTTGGATTTCAGGAAGGCGCGGTACCCGCCCGGATCGCCCGCAGGCCCGAGCTGGTCGGCGATGGAGGTGTTGAGGTTGGCCGAGGGCTTGGCGGAAGTGTCCGGCTGCGCCACGGAGGTCTGCGGATCGCCACACCGGCCCCGAAGGGCGAGCCGATCGCCGCGGGTTCCCCCGTGATCCGGGCCACCTCCTCCGGCGAGAGCTGCGCCCGGGCCGACGACGTCGCGAGAAGGGCGAGGCCGATCGCGATCCCGCATGCTTTCCGCACGCTTCCTCCTGCCGATCGCTCACCCGGGCCCTCGACCCTGACGTAAGGGCCGGCTAGCACGTCGCCATGTCGATTGGGAGACGGGCCCGCCTCGTGCCCTCACGGAGCGCAGAGCGACTGCGGCCGGTCGCTCCTGCGGTGCAGCGGCGGCATCGGTCAGCGGCCGGTATGGCCCGCTTCCGAGAGCGGCAGCGTGCTCCAGCGCGTGATCTGGACGTAGCCGTCGCGGGCCGCCACCAGCACGTGGCGGCGATGCCGGTGGACGATCGTCCCCGGGGCGTGGCGGTGCGGCTCGGTCCAGCCGTCGGCGGAGGCCACGAAGACGCGGGTGTCGTTGAGCCGCGCCACCGTCTCGATAGCGCCGAAGGCGCGCACCTTGCGCAGCACCGCGGCCACCGGCTGGCGGAAATCGAGGGTCCGGTCCGCATCCGTCACCCGCGGCCAGTAGGCGCCGTCGCCCTGCGGCTCGGCGGCGCGCCAGCGGGCGGGCAGTTCGCGGGCGATCGGCCCGGCCGCAAGGCGCATCGCCGCCATCTGGCAGCGGGCGAGCAGCGTCTCGTGCGTCTCCAGCGGCGAGAGCGGGAAGACCTCCTGGGCCAGGATGTCGCCGGTGTCGAAGCCCTCTTCCGCTAGGACATGGGCGGTCACGCCCCAGGTCTCGTAGGCATCAAGGATGGCCTTGAACAACGGGTAGGGGCCGCGGCCGTCCGGCAGCGGCGAGGGATGAAAGTTGAGGGCGTAGCGCACCCGGCCCGGCCAGCCGGTGACGAGCCAGGGATATCCCGCGACGACGAGGGCCCAGTCGCGGCCGTGCTCGGCGGTGAGCGCATCGATGTCCGAGGCCCGCAGGCGCGAGAGCTGCATCGGCACCCGGTGCCGCCGGGCCTGCGCCACCACGACGTCGTTGAAGTCGTAGATGCCGTCGCAGGGGCGCGTGAACAGCTTGATCGGCTGCCAGCCGGCACCCGTCAGGGCCTCGAAGACGCCGCCGAGAAAGTCGATTCCCGCGAAGGCGAACTTCATGCCCCGTGACCTCCCGGATGCGCCGGCCTGCGCCGATACCGTCATACCTAAGCACCATTCACCGCACTGTCCCACGGTCGGGCGGCAAAATGATGCGGCGGCGCCTGCGGAAAGGGGTGCGGCCCGGGGCCACGCCACCCGGCTCGGCGCCTGCTTCACGTGCGCCGTCGCGGAAGCCGGCCGAGCCTCACAGAGGCATCCAGAGGCTGGCCGAGAGATAGAGGCCGGGACGCTGGATCCGCTCCTCGTAGAGCCAGCCCGCCGAGATGCGGCCGCTCACCTGCGCCAGGGTGAAGTCGGTGAGGTGGAGGCCGAGGCTCCACTTCCGGTAGCCGGTGCGGTCGGCATAGAGCGCCGCCTCGGGCCCGAGATAGGACGACCACGCCCGCCAGCCCCAGGAGATGCGGCTCCAGGCGTCGCCGCGGGCAGTGCCGGCGATCGCCGTGACGGTCAGGAGCGTCGCCTCGCTCGGGCGGGCCCAGATTTCGGCGTGGAGGCGAAGACCGAGCCGGGGCGCCGGCAGCCGCGCGAGGCCGCTGCCGCCCAGTACCTCGAACGACAGTTCGGGGCCGGCGAAGACCGCGGCCACGCCCCAGTCCCGCTGCCACTGCCACCCGCCGAGCGCGCTGCCGAGCACCGTGTGGCGCAGGACGCGCGGCGGCCGGATCCCCGCCCGCGCCTCCGGATCATCCCGGTCCCGCTCGGAACGCAGGCCGTAGCCGAGGCTCCCGAGCAGGACGAAGCCGTCGCCGGCAAGGCCGCCCGGCGCGAACTTGGCGCCGCCGTTGACGAAGGTGGAAGCTCCGGCATCGAGGCTGCCGAACAGGACCGCGCGAGCCTCGGCCCGCTGATCGGCCCGAGCCGGCCCCGCCCAGGCCGCGGCGACGCCGCCGGGAAGCACGGCGAGGACATGGCGGATGCGGGTCAGCCTTCGCGTCGGCAGAGGGAGGCACCGGGATCAGGACGAGGCACAAGTGGAAAACTCCTTTCCATTTACAGCCAAGTCAAGGATCTACCGCAAGGGAATTACAGGTCTCGCGGTCGTTCCACCCGCACGGGCACGATCGGGCTTGCCAGGAGGCGCTTCCGCCGGCATGAGGGCGACGCCTGCCCGCAGGCTTTGCTAGCAGTCTTCAATAAATGCTGCCAAAGCCTTGTTTTTGAACGCGAAAGCTGATTTTTGATCTTGAGCTTGGCGGCCCCTTCACTCCATCATCTGATCGTTCGTCAGCGTGGTGCGCGGCAGCAGTGCCGCGGCCGAGGAGGGAGGTCCGATGGTATCCAGGGAGTTCCTGCGTCAGCTTGAGGGATATGGCCTGACCACCGCGCAGATCCTCTACCGCCTTCCCGATCACCCGGACGTGCTGCAGACTTATGTCTGGCAGGATTACGACCTCGCCCCGAAATTCCCCGTGCTGCACGACTTCCTGGCGTTCTGGGAGCGCGAACTCGACGGCCCGCTGCACTCGGTGCGTGTGTCCCACTCGCAACTGATCAAGCCGGCGGAGTTCCGGGCGGTGAATGGGGTGCTCACGATTCACTGATCGACCGGCCTTTGCCTCACGAAAGCCCCTTTGCTCGTCTCAGAGGTCCGCGGTGCCTCCTCGCGGGGCGCGAGGATGGCTTTCGAATGACGAGCACGCGTGCGGGAATGGCAGCAGCGCCACGGGAGACCGTCGGGCTGCTGGAGCCGGCCGCCGATTGCGACCCATCGCCCGCCCGACGCGTGGTCGGGTTGGCCGAAGGGAAAGAACAGGTTAGAGCGGGCGCCGCGACCGAGGCAGCGGACAGCCCGAACCCCTTGACCCAACCGACACGAACCTCCGACGTCCTCACTGTGCTCGCCGCGCAGGAAACGGACAGACTGACCGTGGGGGACATCGTCACGGTGCTGCGCGACAGGGCCTTCGCGCTCCTCGTGGTGCTGCTCGGCCTGCCGAACTGCCTGCCGATGCCGCCGCCCATCCCGCTGATCTGCGGGCTGTTGCTGGCCCTGGTGGCGGCGCAGATCGCCGCCGGCATGTCGGCGCCGTGGCTGCCGCGCTCCCTCCTCGGCCGCTCCATCGCGCGGTCGGACCTGCAGCGGGCGGTCGCCCGGGCGGTGCCCCTGCTGCGCCGTCTGGAGCGCTGGTCGCGCCCGCGCATGCGCGTGTTCGAGAACGAGGTCGGCATGCGGGCCATGGGCCTGCTGCTTCTGGCGCTGGCGCTGGTGCTGATCGTCGCCGCACCGATCGTCGGGCAGATCCCGCTCGGTCTCGCCGTGTCGCTGATGGGCCTCGGCCTCGTGGAGCGCGACGGGATCGTCGTCATGGCCGGGCTCAGTGTCGGGATTCTCGGGGTCCTGCTGAATCTCGGCTTCGTCTACGCGGTGTTCAGCGCCGTGGTGGGCCTGTTCAGCCTCGGGATCGCCTGATCCTCGGGGCGCCCCCGGGGATTCGCTATGGACGGCCGGCCGCGGCGAGGGCCTCGGGCGTATCGACGTCGAGGAGCACCCCGGCATCCACAGCCTCCCATTCCAGAACATCGGGCCGCCCGGCGAGGAGCGGCCCCGCGCCGCGGTCGCCGCTGAGGCCGGCGAAACCCGCCGCGAGAACGCGGCGATTGAGCAGCACCGGGTTGCCGCGCCGCCCGCCCCGGGCCGGAACGACGGCCGCAGGCTGCTCGCCCGCCTCGCGGAAGGCCGCCGCGAGGCCGCGCAGAAGGGACGGCGCCACGCGCGGCATGTCGCCGAGCAGGATGATCGCCCCGACGACCTCCTCCGGCAGCGCCGCCAGCCCCGCAAGCAGCGAGGTCGACAGGCCCTCGGCGTAGCGGGCGTTCGAGACGAGGCATAGGTCGAGACCCGCCAGCGCCGCGCGCAGCTCGGCCTCCGCATGCCCCAGCACGGCGACGACCGGCCCGAGCCCGGCCGCGACGGCGGCCTCGGCGGCGTGACGCACGAGCGGCTTGCCGTCGAGGCATGCCAGGAGCTTCGGGGACGGCCCGAATCGCGTGCCGATTCCCGCCGCGAGCAGCACGATGCCGACGGGCGCCCTCACCCCTCGCTCTCCAGATCCTCCGGTGCACCGCCCGCGCGGGGCTGGGGCCGGGAGACGATCTCCATGAGCAAGCCCCCGACGCCGAGAGCGACGAGGTCGGCCCGGCCGACCGGGAGGCCGGCGAGCAGGCGGTGGAGCACCCAGTCGAAGCCGTTCTCCTTCGGCGACCGGGCGCAGCCCGGCGCGCCGATCACCGGCACGTCGCCGAGGCGTCCGAGCAGCAGGAGGTTGCCGGGATCGACCGGCATGCCGAGATGGTCGACCCGCCCGCCCGCCGCCTCGATGCCGGACGGAATCACGTCGCGCCGGTCGGCGATGGCCGAGGCGCCGAACACCACGACGAGCTCGCTCGCTCCGGCAGCCTGCCGCAGCGCGGCCGTCACCGCCTCGGCCGTATGGGCGATGCGCGCATCGGACACGAGCTCCGCCCCGGCGGGCGCAAGGCGGCCGGCGAGCACCCGCAGGGTCTTGTCGACGACGCTGTCCTTCAGGCCGGGCAGCAGCGTCGAGATCGCGGCGACCCGCCGGCGCCGGTAGGGCGCCACCGCGAGGGCCGGGCGCGCCACGGATCCGAGCGCCTCCTGCAGGACGCCGCCCGCCACCGCGTAGGGGATGATCTTGACCGTTCCCACCATCTCGCCCGGGACCACGGGCTTGAACGGCGCGAGCGTCGCGAGCGTCACCGCCTCGTCCACCGTGTTGACGGCCTCGATCGCCCGCGAGTCGAGGACGAGCACGCCGGCGGTCCGCGCATGCAGGTTCGCCCGGCCGGTGAAGGCCGGCGCGATCTCGATCCCCTCCCCGGCCACCGCCTCGGCGATGGCGCGCGCCGCCTCGTCCTCCGGAACGTCGCCCGGCTCCAGGGCCACGGCGACGATCTCGGTGAGCCCCGCCTCGGCGAGAAGGCGCGCCGCCTCGGGCCCGATGCGGCTGCCCTTGCGCAGCACCGCGCCGCCGGCGCGCACCGAATGGGCCGAGATGAGCCCGACGGACTGAGCGACCGGGACGGGACCGAATCTCATCGACCGAACCTCATGGACCTGCCCTCGTCGGTCCGTTCTCGCGGGTCCGTTCCCAGGGACCCGACCGGCGTAAGGCCGCGATCACCTCGGCGAGCACCGACACGGCGATCTCCGGCGGGCTCACCGCGCCGATCTCAAGCCCGATCGGCGCGCGCAGGCGTCCGATCAGCTCCTGCGACAGGCCGGACGCCGCCAGCCGCTCGACGCGCCGCGCATGCGTCTTCCGCGAGCCGAGCGCCCCGACATAGAAGCAGCCGGCCTTGAGCGCCGCTTCCAGGGCGGGATCGTCGATCTTCGGATCGTGGGTCAGCGCGGCGACCGCCGTGTAGGGATCGAGGGGCGGGAGGCGGACAAGCGCCTCCTCCGGCCACAAAGCCACCAGGGCGACGCCCGGGAAACGCTCGGGCGTGGCGAAGGCGGTGCGCGGGTCGATGATCGTGACGTCGAGATCGACCATCGCGGCCATCGGCGCCAGCGCCTGGCTGATATGCACGGCGCCGATGATCACGAGGCGCGGCGGCGGCACCTGCACGGTCAGGAACCAGGAGCGCCCCGCCACCTCGACGACGCCGCTCTTCCCCGCGTCGAGCCGCCGCAGGAGTTCGTCCGCCAGCGGATCGGCGGCCGCCTCGGCCTCGCGCACAAGGCGCTGCTCGGACCCGTCGAGGGAAGTGACCAGGATGGTGGCCCGGCGGGCGGCGCGTTCGGCGTTGAGCTGTTTAAGGAGATCGAGCCGCATGGCGGGGCCTCGGCCTCAATCGACCCGCTCGACCAGCACCCGGATCCGCCCGCCGCAGGACAGGCCGACCCGCCACGCGGTCTCGTCGGCGACGCCGAATTCCAGGATGCGGGGACGGCCGTCCTCGATCACCTCGACCGCTTCGGTGATCACCGCGCCCTCGACGCAGCCCCCCGAAACCGAGCCGAGAAAGTTGCCCTCCTGGTCGATCGCCAGATGGCTGCCGACGGGCCGCGGGGCCGAGCCCCAGGTCTCGATCACGGTGGCGAGGGCCACGCCCCGCCCGGCCTCGCGCCAGCCCTGCGCGGCGGAGAGGATGTCGGTGTCGGTGGAGAGCATCGGGGGTCTCCCACGCCAAGACGAGGCGCGCTGCCGACAAGGTAGGCATCAGCCGGCCCGGCGCAACCAAGTCCGCGGGTCCTCCGCGCGGGTCGGCCCTGCGCGAAGCGCTTGGCAGAGATCCTCCATCGCCGCGAGGCTGTGGATCGGCCGGAAGTCGTGGACATGGGGCAGCATCGCCCGGATGCCCCCGGCGCGGGCCTCGAACCGGTCGAAGCGCAGGAGCGGGTTCAGCCAGACGAGGCGGCGACAGGAGCGCTTGAGCCGATCCATCTCGAAGGTGAGCTCCGGCGTCACCTCCCGCTCCAGACCATCGGTGAAGAGCAGCACCACCGCCCCGCCGCCGAGCACCCGGCGCGACCATAGCCGGTTGAAGACGTGCAGTGCCTCCGCGATGCGGGTGCCGCCCTCCCAGTCGCGGGCGCGGGCGCTCGCCCGGGCGAGGGCCTCGTCCGGGTCGCGGCGGGCGAGTTCGCGGGTGATGTTGGTGAGCCGCGTCGCGAAGACGAAGCTGTGCACCCGCCGCCTCTCGCTCAGCGCGTGCAGGAAGTGGAGGAAGAGGCGCGAATATTCCGCCATCGACCCCGAGATGTCGGCGAGCGCCACGATCGGCGGCGGCCGCATCCGCGGCGCCCGGAAGGCGAGGTCGATGGCCCCATAGGCGCGGATCGTGCGCTGGAAGCTGCGGCGCGGATCGATGCGGCCGCGCGCCTGCGGGGCGAAGCGGCGGGTGCGGGTGGCGTCGTCGGGGAGCGTGAGCGCCGCGATCAGCCGGCGCGCCTGCGCCACCTCCTCGGCGGACATCTGCGCGAAGTCCTTCGCCTTCAGCACCTCGCGCTCCGAGACGGTGAGGGTGGCGCGCAACGCCGTCTCGTCCTGCTTGCGGGCCGGCTTCGGCGCGGCGGCGGGGGTCAGGGCCTCGCGCACACGCAACGCCCCGGCCTTGGGCGGCTCCCGTCCGCGGTCGGGGGCGACCGGCGCCATCTGGGCGATCAGCTTCTCGATGAGGTCGCGCCGCCGCCAGAACAGCCGGAACGCCTCCTCGAACAGCACCGAATGCTCATGCTTGCGCACCAGCACGGCGTGGAGCGTCCAGTAGAAATCCTCACGGGTGCCGATCCCGGCGGCCTGCACGGCCTCGACGGCATCGATCACGTCGCCGGGCCCGACCGGCAGGCCGGCCTTGCGCAGGGCGCGGGCGAAATACGCGATGTTGTCCGGCAGGCGCCCGGTCATCGCACCGCCGACCGCACCTCGTCGAGGAGCGCCTTGGCCCGCCCGGCCTGCATCGCCTGGATGTCGTCCTGGTACTTGAGCAGCACGCCGAGCGTGTCCGAGACGAGGGCGGGATCGAGGGCGACGGCATCGAGCTCGACGAGGGCGGTCGCCCAGTCGAGGGTCTCGGCGACGCCTGGGGCCTTGAACAGATCCTCCTTGCGGATCGCCTGCACGAAGGCGACGACGTCGCGGGCGAGCGCCGCCGGAGCCTGCGGCACCCGGCGCTTGAGGATGGCGAGCTCCCGCTCGGCGTCCGGATAATCGACCCAGTGATAGAGGCAGCGGCGCTTGAGGGCGTCGTGGATCTCGCGGGTGCGGTTCGAGGTGAGCACGGCAATGGGCGGCTCGGGCGCTCGGATGGTGCCGAGTTCCGGGATCGTCACCTGGAAGTCGGAGAGGACTTCGAGCAGGAAGGCCTCGAAGGCCTCGTCGGTGCGGTCGAGCTCGTCGACGAGGAGGATGGGGGCGCCCCCCTCCCCGGGCTCCAGGGCGCGCAGGAGCGGGCGCCGGATCAGGTAGCGCTCGGAGAACAGCTCCGATTCGAGCCGCTCCCGGTCGATGCCGCCGCCGGCCTCCGCGAGGCGGATCGCCATCATCTGCCCGGCATAGTTCCACTCGTAGACGGCTGAGGCGACGTCGAGGCCCTCGTAGCATTGAAGCCGGATCAGCGGCCGGCCGAGAGCGGCGGCCAGCACCTTGGCGATCTCGGTCTTGCCGACGCCCGCCTCCCCCTCGAGGAAGAGCGGGCGCTTCAGCCTCAGCGAGAGGAACACCACGGTGGCGAGCGCCCGGTCGGCGACGTAGCCGGCGGAGGCGAGAAGCGAGAGGGTCGCGTCGATCGAAGCGGGCAGAGTCATGCGGGATCCCGGTTCCTCGCGCTCAGGGACAGCGGTTCCCTGCGACATACCAGGATCCCGAAGGACGGGAAGTCCTTCGGCGGGGGTCCCGGGGGCGGCGCCCCCGGGAGCTCAGCGCCTACCTTTCCGTCGCCGCCTGCACGGCCCGCCGCGCCATGACGCCGATCAGGTGCGCGCGGTACTCGGCATCGGCGTGGAGGTCGCTGATCAGGTCGTCGGGCGACGCCTTCAGCCCATCCAGGGACTTGGCGGAGAAGCGCTTGGCGAGCGCCGCCTCGGCCTCCGGCCAGCGGAAGACGCCGTTCGAGCCCGCCCCGGTCACGGCGACCCGGATGTCGCTCGGGCGCTTGGCCACGAACACGCCGACGAGGGCGTAACGGGAGGCCGGGTTGCGGAACTTCTCGTAGGCCGCCTTGTGCGGGATCGGGAAGGAGACCGCGGTCACGATCTCCCCCTCCTCCAGCGCGGTCTCGAACAGGCCGAGGAAATACTCCTCCGCAGCGATGCGCCGCTTATTGGTGATGATGGTGGCGCCGAGCGCGAGGCAGGCGGCCGGATAATCGGCCGAGGGGTCGTTGTTGGCGACCGAGCCGCCGATCGTGCCGCGGTGGCGCACCGCCGGGTCGCCGATGAGGCCGGCGAGTTCCGACAAGGCGGGGATCGCCTCCGTGACCGCGGCGGCTTCGGCCACGGCGCTGTGGGTGGTCATGGCGCCGATCGTGACCGCGCGGGGCGTGCGCTCGATTCCGACAAGGTCGGGAATGCGGCCGAGATCGACGAGGTGGCCGGGCGAAGCGAGGCGCTGCTTCATGGTCGGGATCAGGGTGTGGCCCCCGGCCACGATCTTGGCGTCCTCCTGGCGGGCGAGGAGGCCGACCGCCTCCTTGAGCGTCGCGGGACGGTGATACTCGAAGGCGTACATCGAACGGGCTCCCGGTTCACTCGGCGGCGAGGGGCTGGGGCTGGCGGGCTCCTTGAGCGGCCCGCCAGACCGCGAGCGGGGTTGCCGGCATGGCGATGTTCTCGTGCCCGAGGGCGTCGGTCAGGGCGTTCATCACGGCGGCCGGCGCCGCGATGGCGCCCGCCTCGCCGCAGCCCTTGATCCCGAGCGGGTTCGACGGGCAGGGCGTCACCGTCATGCCGACCGCGAAGGAGGGCAGGTCGGCGGCGCGGGGCATGCGGTAATCCATGAAGCTCGCGGTGACGAGCTGGCCGTCCTCGTCGTAGACCGCGCCCTCGAACAGGGCTTGGCCCACGCCCTGCGCGATGCCGCCATGGACCTGCCCCTCGACGATCATCGGATTGATGACGTTGCCGAAATCGTCGACCGCCGTGAAGCGCTCGATGGTGACATGGCCGGTCTCGGGATCGACCTCGAGCTCGCAGACATGCACGCCCGCCGGGAAGGTGAAGTTGGTGGGATCGTAGAACGCCCCCTCCTTCAGCCCCGGCTCCAGGTCGGCGCCGGTGAACTTGTGGGCGATGTAGGCCTGCAGCGCCACCTCGCCGAAGCTCAAGGAGCGGTCGGTGCCGGCGACCGTGAAGCGGCCGTCCCTGAACTCGATGTCGTCCTCGCCGGCCTCCAGCGCGAAGGCCGCCACCTTGCGGCCCTTGGCGACGACCTTGTCGAGGGCCTTGGCGATGGCCGACATGCCGACCGCACCGGAGCGCGAGCCGTAGGTGCCCATGCCGAACTGCACCTTATCGGTGTCGCCGTGCACGATGGTCACGCTCTCGATCGGCACGCCGAGCCGGTCGGAGACGAGCTGCGCGAAGGTGGTCTCGTGGCCCTGGCCATGGCTGTGCGAGCCGGTCAGCACCTCGATCGAGCCGGTCGGGTTCACCCGCACCTCGGCGGATTCCCACAGGCCCACGCCCGCGCCGAGGGCGCCGACCGCCTGCGAGGGGGCGATGCCGCAGGCCTCGATGTAGGAGGAGAAGCCGATGCCGCGCAGCTTGCCGCGGCGCGCGCTCTCGCGGCGGCGCCGGGGGAAGTGCTTGTAGTCGGCGGCCTCCAGCGCCTTGTCCAGGGAGGCGACGTAATCCCCCACGTCGTAGGTCATGATGACCGGCGTCTGGTGGGGGAAGTTCCTGATGTAGTTGCGGCGCCGGAAGCGGGCGGGATCCTGCCCGATCTGGCGGGCCGCCACCTCGACGAGGCGCTCGATGACGAAGGTCGCCTCGGGCCGCCCGGCGCCCCGGTAGGCGTCGACCGGCGCGGTGTTGGTGTAGACGCCGTCCACCTCGCAGTAGATGGCCGGGATGTTGTACTGGCCCGACAGGAGCGGCGCGTAGAGGTAGGTCGGCACCGACGACGCGAAGGTCGACAGGTAGGCGCCGAGATTCGCGATCGTGTGGACCCGCAGGCCCAGGATGCGGCCGTTGTCGTCGAGCGCCATCTCGGCGTGGGTGACGTGGTCGCGCCCATGCGCGTCGCACAGGAAGGCCTCGGTGCGGTCGCTCGTCCACTTCACCGGGCGCCCGACCTTCCTGGCCGCCCAGACGCAGACCGTCTCCTCGGCGTAGATGAAGATCTTCGAGCCGAAGCCGCCGCCGACATCGGGCGCCACCACGCGCAGCTTGTTCTCGGGCGCGATGCCGATGAAGGCCGAGAGCACGAGGCGGG
The DNA here is from genome assembly GCF_000022085.1 of Methylobacterium nodulans ORS 2060. Taxonomy (NCBI): domain Bacteria; kingdom Pseudomonadati; phylum Pseudomonadota; class Alphaproteobacteria; order Hyphomicrobiales; family Methylobacteriaceae; genus Methylobacterium; species Methylobacterium nodulans. The sequence continues at coordinate 1,846,358 of NC_011894.1, read as the reverse complement.
CGACGTGCGGGTTCTGGCTCGTGGTGTAGAGGGTGAACTGCTCCTCGGCCTCGTCGTACTCGCCGATCGCCGCGCGCGGCTCGATCGGGTTCGGCACCAGGCGGTTGTTGACGAGGTCGAGCTTCGTCACGTGCCTGGCCCGCGCGAAGGCGGCCTCCACATCGGCCTTGTTGCCGAGGTGCCAGTTGAACACGACATTGTCGGGCGCAACGTCGTGGACGACGACCGCCGCGCCCTGCGCCCTGGCGGTCTCCACCACCGCCGGCAACAGGTCGTAATCGACCTCGATCGCCTCGGCGGCGTCCCGGGCCTGGGCCAGGGTCTCGGCCACCACCACGGCGACATGGTCGCCGACATAGCGCACCTTGCCCTGGGCCAGGGCCGGGTGCGGCCCCGTCTTCATGGGGCTGCCGTCCTTGGAGTGGATCATCCAGCCGCAGATGAGGCCACCCACCTTGTCGGCCGCGAGATCCTCGCCCGTGAACACCCCGATCACGCCCGGCATCGCCCTGGCGGCCGCGGCGTCGATGCCGCGGATCGCCGCGTGGGCGTGCGGCGAGCGCAGGAAATAGGCGTAGGCCTGCCCCGGCCGGTTGAAGTCATCGACGTAGCGGCCCTTGCCGGTGATGAAGCGCTGATCCTCCTTGCGGCGCACGGGGGCGCCGATGCCGCTTGCGGTCATGTCCCTCTCCCGTCTCCCTCGCCCGAGCTGTTGGCGTTGCTCTCCGGCCTCTGGCGGGCCGGTGGATTCGCAAGGAGCTACTGCGCAGCCTGGCGCAGGGGCGGTTCCCCTCCCATGGCGGCGGCGCCGGCGGCGATCGCCTTGACGATATTGTGATAGCCCGTGCAGCGGCAGAGATTGCCCTCGAGCTCGTGCCGGATGGTGGCCTCGTCGAGGGCATGGCCCTTGCGGCGCACGAGATCGACGGCGGTCATGATCATGCCGGGCGTGCAATAGCCGCATTGCAGGCCGTGATGCTCGCGGAAGGCCGCCTGCATCGGATGGAGCGCCCCGCCGGGCCCCGCCAGCCCCTCGATCGTCGTCACCTCCCGGCCGTCCGCCTGGACGGCGAGCACCGTGCACGATTTCACCGCCTGTCCGTCCAGATGCACCACGCAGGCGCCGCACTGGCTAGTGTCGCAGCCGACATGGGTGCCGGTGAGGCGTAAGCCGTCCCGCAGGAGCTGGACGAGAAGCGTGCGCGGCTCGATGTCGGCGGTCACGGCCCTGCCGTTCACCGTCAGGCTGACGGAGCTCATGGTGTTTTCCTCCTCATCGGCCGATGCCCGCCGGACCCTTGTCTCGGGTCCTTCGCGAAGGTGCCCGGGCCGGCCACCCGCCCGTTGAGAATCGCTCGAAAACGAGTGTCAACCGGCCGCGTCGGGCGGTCAAGAAGGGTCGTGGCGGACTTTCGGCGGTCAAAAACCGGTGTTCCGCGCGCCCTCCGCGGCCGATGGCCCGCCTGGGTTGGCCAGCCTGGAGAGGCTTCATACGGCCCCCGGTCGCAAACTCTCGCCGCGAGGTGGGCGGTGCCAGGGCCGGGCCGCCCGACGCGCGCGGCAGCCGCCCCGCCGCTCGTGCCGAGGGGCGGGCGTTCCGCGAAGCGTTTACGCGGAAGGCTGCCCGCCCTGGACCTCCTTGGCGAAGGTGTCGAAGAACCCGTCCGCGTATTTCTTGGCCACGCCGTTGATCAGGCGGCCGCCGAGCTGGGCCAGCTTGCCGCCGACGCTCGCATCCACGTCATAGGTCATCTTGGTCTGGCCGCCCTCGACCGGCTCGAGCCTCACCGCCGCGCCGCCCTTGGCGAAGCCTGCGACGCCGCCCTGCCCCTCGCCCGAGATGCGGTAGCCGTTCGGCGGATCGATGTCGGAGAGCATGACCTTGCCCTTGAAGGTCGCCTTCACGGGACCGACCGCGACCTTGGCGGAGGCCTGCAGCTCGTTCTCGCCGACCTTCTCGAGGCTCTCGCAGCCCGGGATGCAGCGCTTGAGCACCTCCGGATCGTTCAGCTTCTCCCACACCGTCTGCTGATCGGCGGGCAGCACCACCTCGCCGCTCATCGTCATCGCCATCGCGCGTTCCCCCGACCTCCCGGTTTGCGGAACGATAGCGAAGCCGCGACGGCCAAGCCAGCCGCCACAACCCCACCGGGCCACAACCCGCCCGATTGTCGAGTGGTGCGGCCCTTGCTAAGGATTTTCACAGGCACAGTCCGCCACCCGAATACGGGGATCGGGCTCGCGGGAGGCAGGATCGCGCTTGCGAGAGCAGCCGCGATCCGGGTTGGGAGAACGTGTCCGCATGGAGGTGTTCGCGCAGCAGCTCATCAACGGGCTGACGCTCGGGTCGATCTACGGCCTCATCGCCATCGGCTATACGATGGTCTTCGGCATCATCGGCATGATCAACTTCGCGCATGGCGACGTGTTCATGCTCTCGGCCTTCATCGCGCTGATCGTCTTCCTGATCCTGACCACGGTGCTCGGCATCGGCTCGGTGGTGCTGGCGCTGATCCTGGTGATGATCGTCGCCATGGCGCTCACCGCCCTGTGGGGCTGGTCGATCGAGCGGATCGCCTACCGCCCCCTGCGCGGCTCCTTCCGCCTCGCGCCGCTGATCTCGGCCATCGGGGTCTCGATCTTCCTGTCGAACTTCGTGCAGGTGGTGCAGGGCGCGCGCAACAAGCCCACCCCGCCGATGATGCGCGACGTCATCGTGCTCTGGACGGGCGAGAACGGCTACGCGGTCGCCCTCTCCTACAAGCAGATCATCATCATGCTGGTCACGGGCGTGATGCTCTTGGGCTTCTGGTACCTCGTGCAGCACACCTCCCTCGGCCGCGCGCAGCGCGCCTGCGAGCAGGACCGCAAGATGGCGGCGCTGCTCGGCATCGACGTCGACCGCACCATCTCGCTCACCTTCGTGCTCGGGGCCGCTCTCGCGGCGGTCGCCGGCACCATGTACCTGCTCTACTACGGGGTCGTGTCCTTCTCGGACGGCTTCGTGCCCGGCGTGAAGGCCTTCACGGCCGCGGTGCTCGGGGGCATCGGCAGCCTGCCGGGGGCGGTGCTCGGCGGGCTCATCATCGGCCTGATCGAGACCTTCTGGTCGGCCTACTTCTCCATCGAATACAAGGACGTGGCGGCTTTCTCGATCCTCGCCATCGTGCTCATCTTCATGCCCTCCGGCATCCTCGGCCGGCCCGAGGTCGAGAAGGTCTGATGAGCGTCCCCGCCCCCGCCCCCGCCCTCACAGCGGCTCCCGCCGCCCGCCCCGCCCTCGACCTTCCGGCCATCGTCAAGGATGCGGCGCTCTTCGCGCTCGTGACCTTCGGCCTCTGCGTGCCGATCGTCAGCTACCGCACCGATCTCGGCGGGGAAGGCGGCGCGCTCAGCCTCACGCCCCGCTGGGGCCTGGTGGCGATCCTGTGCGGCCTCGTCTTCGCGGCCCGCCTCGCGCAGCGCATCGTGCTGGCGAACCGCGACGTCCGCCGCGCGCTCACCCCCTCGCCCCGGCAGGCCACCGAGGCCGTCGATGCGACGCCGAATGCGGCCCAGAAGATCTCCGGCCTCGCGCTTCCGGTCTTCCTGGGCGTGGCGCTGGCCTTCCCGCTTCTCGTCGTGCTCGGCACCGGCGGCCTGTCGGAGTCGCGCTACTGGGTCGACCTCGGCATCCTGATCCTGACCTACGTGATGCTGGGCTGGGGGCTCAACATCGTGGTGGGCCTCGCGGGCCTCCTCGATCTCGGCTACGTCGCCTTCTATGCGGTCGGCGCCTATACCTACGCCCTGCTCTCGACCACCTTCGACCTCTCCTTCTGGATCTGCCTGCCGCTGGCCGGCCTGTTCGCCGCCTGCTGGGGCATGATCCTGGGCTTCCCGGTCCTGCGGCTTCGCGGCGACTACCTCGCCATCGTGACGCTGGCCTTCGGGGAGATCATCCGCCTCGTCCTCATCAACTGGTCGGATCTGTCGGGCGGCGCCGCCGGCGTCTCGTCGATCCCGCGGGTGACCTTCTTCGGCGTGCCCTTCACCGCGGACGAGGACGGCTTCGCGGCGCGGTTCGGGATCACGTTCGACCCGATGCACCGGGTGGTGTTCCTCTACTACCTGATCCTCACGCTCGCGCTCGTCACCAACCTCGTGACCCTGCGCCTGCGGCGCCTGCCCCTCGGACGGGCCTGGGAGGCCCTGCGCGAGGACGAGATCGCCTGCCGCTCGCTCGGCATCAACACCACCAACACCAAGCTCACGGCCTTCGCGCTCGGCGCGATGTTCGGCGGCATCGCGGGCTCCTTCTTCGCGGTCCGGCAGGGCTTCGTGAGCCCCGAGAGCTTCAACTTCCTGGAGAGCGCGATCATTCTCGCCATCGTGGTGCTCGGCGGCATGGGCTCGCAGATCGGCGTGGCCATCGCCGCCGTCGCGATGGTCGGCGGGCCGGAACTGCTGCGCAACCTCGGCTTCCTCAGGGCCGTGTTCGGCGAGGGCTTCGACCCGAGCGAGTACCGCCTGCTGCTCTTCGGCCTCGCCATGGTGCTGATGATGATCTGGCGTCCCCGCGGCCTGATCTCCGAGCGCGCGCCCTCCGTGGTGCTCAAGGAGCGCAAGGCCATCGCGGGCTCCCTCGTGAAGGAGGGGCACGGCTGATGGGCGCCCTCGCCTCCCCCCGCCTCGCCGACCCGGTGCTGAGGGTCGAGCACCTGACCATGCGCTTCGGCGGCCTCGTCGCCGTGAACGACCTCTCTTTCCTGGTCGGGCGCGGCGACATCACCGGGCTGATCGGCCCCAACGGCGCCGGCAAGACCACGGTCTTCAACTGCATCACCGGCTTCTACAAGCCGACCGAAGGCATGATGACGCTGCGCCACCGGGACGGGCCGCAGTATCTGCTGGAGCGCCTGCCCGGCTACGCGGTGAACCGGCGCGCCCACGTCGCCCGCACCTTCCAGAACATCCGCCTGTTCACCGGCATGACGGTGCTGGAGAACCTGCTCGTCGCTCAGCACAACCCGCTGATGCACGCCTCCGGGTTCACGCTCGCGGGCCTGCTCGGGCTGCCGGGCTACCGCAAGGCGCAAGGGGCGGCGGTCGAGAAGGCGGTGGGGTGGCTCTCCCGCATCAATCTCCTGCACCGGGCCGACGATCCGGCGGGCGACCTGCCCTATGGCGACCAGCGCCGGCTGGAGATCGCCCGGGCCATGTGCACCGATCCGGTGCTGCTCTGCCTCGACGAGCCGGCGGCGGGCCTCAACCCGCGCGAATCCCGCGAGCTCAACGCCCTGCTGCGGGCGATCCGGGACGATTTCGACACCTCGGTGCTGCTCATCGAGCACGACATGTCGGTGGTGATGGAGATCTCCGACCACGTCGTGGTGCTCGATTACGGCACCAAGATCGCGGACGGCACGCCCGCCGAGGTGCAGACCGACCAGAGCGTCATCGCTGCCTATCTGGGCGTCGAGGACGAGGAGGTCGAGGCGGTCGAGGCGGAGGTAGGGGTATGACATTCGCGATCTGGGCCGCCTTCGCGGGCGCCTCCGCGATCCTGCTGGTGATCCCGGGCCCGACGATCCTGCTCGTCGTGTCCTATGCCCTCGGCGGCGGCCTGCGCGCCGCCCTGCCCGCGGCGACCGGGGTCGCGCTCGGCGACCTCACGGCCATGACCCTGTCGATGCTGGGGCTCGGCGCGCTGCTCGCCGCCTCCGCCACGCTGTTCACGGCGCTCAAATGGCTCGGCGCCGCCTACCTGGTCTGGCTCGGCGTGAAGCTGTGGCGGGCCGGCGGGCGGCTCGAAGCCCCGCCCCGCTCCGGCGCCCCGGCGCTGCGGATGGCGGCCCATGCCTGGCTCGTTACGGCGCTCAACCCCAAGAGCCTGACCTTCTTCATCGCCTTCCTGCCCCAGTTTCTCGATCCGCAAGGGGACCTCCTGATTCAGATGGCGATCTTCGAGGCGACCTTCGTCACCCTCGCCTTCCTCAATGCGCTCGGCTACGCGCTCCTCGCCGCGCGGGCGCGGGGCCTGTTCGCCCGGGCGGAAAGCCTGCGCCTGTTCAACCGGATCGGCGGCAGCCTGCTCGTCGGGGCCAGCCTCGCGACCGCGAGGAGCGCCCCATGAGCGCGGAGGCCCTTCGGACCGACACCCCGCGCGCCCGGACCGCCGGCGCCCGCGCGCCGCTCCTCAGCGTGCGCGGGGTGAAGACCTATTACGGCAACATCATCGCGCTCAAAGGCGTCGACCTCGACGTGAACGAGGGCGAGATCGTCACCCTGATCGGCGCGAACGGGGCGGGCAAGTCCACCCTGATGATGACGATCTTCGGCAACCCGCGGGCGCGGGAGGGCAGCATCACCTATGCGGGCCAGGACATCACCCGGATGCCCACCCACGAGATCGCCCGCCTCAACCTCGCCCAGTCGCCGGAGGGGCGGCGCATCTTCCCGCGCATGACCGTCTACGAGAACCTGCAGATGGGCGCGGCGGTCAATGGCGGCGCGCATTTCGCGCAGGATCTGGAGCGGGTCTGCACCCTGTTCCCGCGCCTCAAGGAGCGCCTGCACCAGCGCGGCGGCACCATGTCGGGGGGCGAGCAGCAGATGCTCGCCATCGCCCGCGCGCTGATGAGCCGGCCGCGGCTCCTCCTGCTCGACGAGCCCTCGCTCGGCCTCGCGCCGCTCATCGTCAAGCAGATCTTCTCCGTCATCAAGGACCTCAACGAGCGCGACGGGATGACGGTCTTCCTGGTGGAGCAGAACGCCTACCACGCGCTCAAGCTCGCCCATCGCGGCTACGTCATGGTGACCGGGACCATAACCATGAGCGGCAGCGGCCAGGAACTCCTCGACGACCCGTCCGTGAAGGCGGCCTATCTCGAAGGGGGCCGGCACTGATGCAGGGCATCCTCTACGAGGAGAGCACGGTGTGGCTCTTCCTCCTCGTCACGGTGGTGATGGGTGGCTGGGCCGCCTGGATGACGGCGCGCGGCATCGCGCTCGGCTGGCGCCCCTACTGGCAGGTGGTGCTGGCCTTGGGCTTGCTCGGGCTGGCGGTGCGCTTCATCCACTTCGCCCTGTTCGAGGGCACGATGCTGTCGCCGCACTACTACCTGGTCGACACGCTGGTGCTGCTCCTCATCGGCTCGGTCGGGTACCGCGCCACCCGCGCCCGCCAGATGACCACGCAGTATCGCTGGCTCTACGAGCGCACCGGCCCGCTGACTTGGCGCGAGAAACCCTGGCGCGAGAAACCGTCCGCGGGCGCGTGAATCGTCGATCCACGCCGTGACATGCCTGCGGGCGCGCGCCACACTCGTCGAGTTCCGGGGGGATCCCCTCCGGTTCACCGGCCGAAAGGGCCCAACAAGCGGTCACGTCTGATCCAGAGGAGTCCACGATGAAACGCATGCTGTTGCCCGGCCTCGTCCTGGCGGCCGGGCTTGCCTGGGCGGGTTCGGCTCAGGCGCAGATCAAGCTCGCGGTCGCGGGCCCGATCACCGGCCCCAACGCCGCCTTCGGCGCCCAGCTCAAGAACGGCGCCACCCAGGCCGTGGAGGACATCAACAAGGCAGGCGGCATCCTGGGCAAGAAGATCGAGATCGTCATCTACGACGACGCCTCCGACCCGAAGCAGGGCGTCTCGGTCGCCAGCAAGGCCGGCAGCGAGAAGGTCGTCGCCGTGGTCGGCCACTTCAACTCGGGCGTGTCGATCCCGGCCTCGGAGGTCTACGCGGAATCCGGCATCGTCGAGATCACGCCCGCCTCGACCAACCCGAAATTCACCGACCGCAAGCTCTGGAACACGTTCCGCACCTGCGGCCGCGACGACCAGCAGGGCGCGGTGGCGGGCGCCTATCTCGCCCAGCATTTCAAGGGCAAGAACATCGCCATCGTGCATGACAAGACCCCCTACGGCCGCGGCCTCGCGGACGAGACGCTCAAGGCCCTCAAGGCCAAGGGCGGCAAGGAGGTGCTGTTCGAGGGCATCAACCCGGGCGAGAAGGACTATTCGGCCCTCGTCTCCAAGCTCAAGCAGGCCAAGGCGGACGTCGTCTATTACGGCGGCCTGCACACCGAGGCCGGCCTGATCGTGCGCCAGATGCACGACCAGGGCCTCAACGCGCCCCTGATGAGCGGCGACGGCATCACCGACAAGGAATTCGCCCAGATCGCCGGCCCCGGCGCCGACGGCACCCTGATGACCTTCTCGCCCGACGCCCGCAAGAACCCGAACGCCAAGGACGTGGTGGCGGCCTTCAAGGCCAAGAACATCGATCCGGAGGCCTACACCCTCTACTCCTATGCCGCCGTTCAGATTCTGAAGACCGCCATGGAGGACGCGAAGTCGACCGACGGCAAGAAGGTCGCCGAGGTGATGCGCTCGGGCAAGACCTTCAAGACTGTGATCGGCGACATCTCCTACGACAAGAAGGGCGACATCACCCGGCCCGACTACGTGATGTACATGTGGAAGAAGGGCCCTGACGGCCGTATCGACTACACGGGCAACGAGCTCACCCAGTAAGGCCACGGGAGCAGTCCTGGCACATCAGCGCCCGGCGCCGCAGCAGCGCCGGGCATTGGGTGTTGACGATCCACGAACTTCGTCACCGGCACGGCTTGCGCGCCTTGCCGGGCGACCTTACATGCACGGTTGCGTTCGACGGCCTCCAGCCCCCGGGCCCTCCCGCCGTGCTCCTCGCCTCGACCGCTCGCGCTGGATTCGATTGACCAAGCTCCCGGGATGCCGCCCGCGACGGCACTCGGGCGGAGAGTGTGGATGGCGAAGGAAGAGTTGATGCAGTTCGAGGGTCTCGTGCTGGAGATCCTGCCGGACGCGCGCTACCGCGTGCAGCTCGACCAGGGTCACGAGATCGTGGCCTACACGGCCGGCAAGATGAAGAAGAACCGCATCAAGACTCTGGCCGGCGACCGCGTCACCGTCGAGATGTCGCCCTACGACCTGGAGAAGGGGCGTCTGGTGTTCCGGCACAAGGACGAGCGTTCGTCCGGTCCGCGCCCTCCGTTCCGCGGCGGCAGCCAGTTCCGCCGGCGCTGACGCGCTTCCCCTCTTGCATCGCGTCCGGCCGAGCCGGGGTTGTCCGACCCTGGCCTTTCGGCGTTGGTGAGGCCCTGCCATGACCCGTCCCATCGTCATCGCTCCGTCGATCCTCTCGGCCGATTTCGCGCGGCTCGGCGAGGAGGTCCGCGCCGTCGTCGCGGCCGGCGCGGACTGGATCCATGTCGACGTGATGGACGGGCATTTCGTGCCCAACATCACCATCGGGCCGGACGTCGTGAAGGCCCTGCGCCCGCACACGGACGCGCATTTCGACGTCCACCTGATGATCGCGCCGGCCGACCCGTACCTGGAGGCCTTCGCCAAGGCGGGCGCCGACACCATCACGGTCCATGCCGAGGCCGGTCCCCACCTCCACCGCACGCTCCAGACCATCCGGGCGCTCGGCAAGCGCGCGGGCGTGGCGATCAATCCCGGCACGCCGGCCGCTTCGGTCGAGCCCGTGCTCGATCTGGCCGATCTCGTGCTCTGCATGACGGTGAATCCCGGCTTCGGCGGCCAGAGCTTCATTCCGTCGGTCTGCGAGACGGTCTCCCGCGTGCGCGCGATGGTGGGCGGACGCGACATCGACATCGAGGTCGATGGCGGCATCACCGCCGAGACGGCGCCGGCCGTGGTCCGGGCCGGCGCCAACGCTCTGGTTGCGGGCTCCGCCACCTTCCGGGGCGGGCGCGACGCCTATGCGCCCAACATCGCGGCGATCCGTCAGGCGGCGGAGGACGCGCGCGGCGCCTGGGTCTGAGGGCCGGTCTCCCTTCGGCCGGCGAGCAGCTGCTCGACGCGCTTCAGTCCCGCTCCGACGTGCTGTTCCGGCAGGGCCGGGATATCCTCGGCCGGGATCTCGGGACGGATGACGATGCCTGACGACTGGCGGCAGATGGACCGCGCCACCTTGAGCGCGGCTTACGACAATGCGGGAGCGGTGGCGGGGAGCGCGCAGAAAGTGGCCGGCTGGCGAGAGCGCAGCGCCGCCTTCCGGCAGGCGCATCCGGACGAGCTCGACCTCGCCTACGGGACGCAGGAGCGCCAGACGCTCGACCTCTTCCGTTGCGGTGGCGCCGATGCGCCGCTGCTGGCCTTCCTGCACGGGGGCTATTGGCAGAGGAATGCCAAGGAGGGGTTTGCCTGCATGGCCGAGGGCCCGCTCGCCCGCGGGCTCGACGTGGCACTGATCGGCTACACGCTCGCACCCCAGGCGACGATGACGCGCATCGCCGACGAGGTCGGCGCGGCCCTTGCCTTCCTGCGCCGCCATGATGGGACGCGCGGGACGGCGCGGCGCCTCGTGGTCTCGGGCTGGTCGGCGGGAGGCCATCTTGCGGCGCTCGCCCTGTCGCGCGGGCAGGCCGATGCGGGCCTCGCCATCAGCGGCATCTTCGACCTCGCGCCGATCCGCGGCACGATTCTCAACGACGCCCTGAGCCTCACGGCGGAGGAGATCGACGCGCTCTCGCCGATCCGCCACCTCCCCGCCGCATCCGGCCCGCTCGTGGTCGCCTACGGGGCGGAGGAGTTGCCGGAGCTTCGCCGCCAATCGGCGGAGTACCACGCGGCCTGGAGCGCGGCGGGCCTCAGGGGTTCGCTCCTGCGGCTCGCCAGCCATGACCATTTCTCGGTGCTGGGGGAACTCATGCGGCCGGACGGAGCGCTCACCGAGGCGACGGTGGCGCTCGCGCGAGGCTGAAAGCGGGCGCGGAATCCCCTCCCCCGGAACGGGAGCGGGGTTCCGCTGAGGATCCGCCCGCGTCACGAGCGGCACTGCACGGGAACGATCGCCCCCGCGAGCGGCGCCGCGATGGCCCCGGTGCTCTTGACCCCCGCCTCCGACGACGCTTCGAGCGTGACGCCCTCCGCATTCAGAAACCCGCGCAAGGCCGCGATCCCGATCAGCGGATGCATCATCGGGGGCATCACGCCCGCGATCAGGCGGGGCTGCGCCGGCAGCATCGCCACGAGGCCGACGAGGCGCCCGGCCCGGTCGAGCGCCGGCCCGCCCGCCGCGCCGGGCTGGAGCGGGGCGATCACGCCGCCGGACGGGCCCATGGCTCCCGGCGCCACGCTCGGGCCACCCTCGCGGCTCGCCCCCAGCACCACGAGATCGTCTCCGGGCGCGGGCGCGGCGGGCGCGGCCGGCGGGAGGGCCCCGCCCCGCAGCGGCCGATCCACCTCGACGAGCGCGAGGCCCGCCTCCTGGCGCACCACGCGGGCCGGAGCCCCGCCGATGAGCGGCGTCGGACACCGGGCGACGATGGAGGCGGCCGTGACGAGGCGCTGCGGCCCCACCGCGAGTCCCGTCCCGACGGGCGCGGCCGGTGAAGCGGCCGCAGGTTCGGGCGCGGGCGGCCGGGGTGCGGCCGCGGGGAGCCGGGGCGCGGCCGCCACCGCGGCCTCGGCCGGGAACGGGGAGAAGCTGTTCGCCACCGCGATGACGAGGCGGTCGACCTCGCGCGCGATAGCCTTGTCGTAGGCGAGCGTGAAGCCGCGGATGCCGGCCGGCGCTGCCGCGTAGCGGATGTAGAACTTCCCCGTCGCAGTCTCGCCCGTGACGACCACGAAGTCGGGCTTCTTGAGCTTGTAGGTGACCTTCCGCTCCGGCGTCGCCGCCGTGCTCTTCTCGAACAGGGCATCGAGATCGGTCTCGCCGGGCGCGAATCCCTTGGTGTCGAGGGTCACGCGCCCGTCGGCGCTCTGCCAGCGGCTGCCGTTCGGGATGCGCGCGCGCTTCGCCAGGAGCCGCTCCGGCACGCCGAGCGTGATTCCCGTCGCTGCGTCGGTCTGGAGGGTGAACCGGGCCGCCTGCCGCGCCGCCTGCCCGGCTGCCAGGAGCCGGGCGCGGGCGCGGTCGTCGAGGATGCCGGTCGGGTCGATCCCGCTCTGCGCCTGCCAGGCGCTCAGCGCCTCGAAGGTGCGCCGACCGAAGGTGCCGCTCGTCACGCTGTTGTAGTCGCTCACCCAGACGAGGGCGTCCTGCACCGCCTTGCGCTCGTCCTCGGGCCGCGCCTCGAAGGCGGCGCGCGCCGCCTCGAAGGCCGGGTCGGCGGGCTTGGCGACGGGCGGGGCCGGGCGCGGAGGCGGCGCTTGGGCGGAACCGGGAGAGACCGTGAGAATCAGGCCCGCGGCGAGGAGCAGGGAGACGCAGCGCGGCATGGGCGAGAACCTCTGGGCGAGAACCTCCGAAGGGCGTCGCAACCTTGGCAGAACCGAGCCCTGCCATCCAGTGAGGGCCTAAGCAGGCTTTTGGTCTGTCGCAGGTTTCTGCCGGAAAACCGCAGGGCACTTTTCCAAAACCTGCTTGGGACGAGGCATCCGGCGAAGCGGCACGCGGCCCCACGGCGCGGGCTGCCGAGCGTTGCGGCCGGCCGCCCAAATGATAGGCTCCGTCGTCGGGAAGGACCGCCGCGCGAGGCCGACATGTCGACAGCAATCCGGACGGGGCGACTCGCGGGCGCCCTCGCTTTGGCGCTGACCCTGATCGTCCCGGCTGCCGCGCAGGCGCCCCAGTCGCCCCGCCCCGCCGCCCTGGTTCCGGCGCAGAAGAGCTTCGTGCGGCCGAGCCTCGCGAGCGAGGCCGTGCGGCTGGAGGCCGAGATCAGGAGCGAGTCGGCGCCCAACGCCCAGAAGCCCGCCGCCCAATGGCGGCGCGAGGCGGAGAAGCTGTTCAAGGACGACGACAACGACGGGGCGCTCGCGGCCTATGCGGGTGCCGCCGCGGCCGAGCCGAACGACTGGAGGAACTGGTACGCCCTCGCCGAGACGGCGAACGGCGTCGAGAACGACGATTACGACGAGAACCAGAAGCTGCGCCGCCGCGCCCGCGCAGCCGCCTACATGGCCTACCAGCGCGCCCTCGCCAAGCCAGACGAGGCCAAGGCCCTGGCGCTCCTCGGCCAGATCATGGCCGAGCAGGAGAACTGGCGCACGGCGCTCGACGCCTACAAGGCGAGCCTCGCGCTCGCCGACGACGCGCAGACCCGCAGCACCTACGAGGACCTGCGCGAGAAGCACGGCTTCCGCATCACCGATTACAAGGTCGATTCGGACGCCGCCGCGCCGCGCGCCTGCTTCACCTTCTCGGAGGAGCTCTCGACCAAGACCGATCTCTCGCCCTTCGTCGCGGTCTCGGGCGCCGCGAACGCCGCCGTGACGGCGGAAGGTCAGCAGGTCTGCGTCGACGGCCTCAGGCACGGCGAGCGCTACGCCATGGTGCTGCGCCAGGGCCTGCCCTCCGCGATCCCCGGCGAGAGCCTGCTGAAATCGGCCGATTACGAGATCTACGTCCGCGACCGGTCCCCCCAGGTGCGCTTCACCGGCCGCAACTACGTGCTGCCCCGCACGGGCCAGGCCGGCGTGCCCCTCGTCTCGGTCAATGCGCCCAAGCTCGATGTCGAGGTGCTGCGCATCGGGGACCGGGGCCTGCTGCCGGCCCTGCGCTCGGAGGAATTCCTGTCGCAGCTCTCCGGCGCGACCGCCCGCACCATCGCCCGCGAGAAGGGCGTGCAGGTCTGGAAGGGCACTCTCGACACCGCCGGGGCCGAGCCGAACCAGGAGGCCGTCACGGCCTTCCCGGTCCTCCAGGCGGTCGGCCGGATCGAGCCCGGCCTCTACGTGATGCTGGCCCAGCCGAGCGGCACCGCGTCGGCCGCCGACGCGGAATCCGGCGGCTACGACGCGCAGGCGACGCAGTGGTTCGTGGTCTCGGATCTTGGCCTCACCGCCTTCAAGGGGCGCGACGGCATCCATGTCTTCGCGCGCTCGCTCGCCTCCGCGGCAACCGTGCCGGGGGCGGAGATCCGCCTCGTCGCCCGCAACAACGAGGTGCTGGGCACCAGGACCACCGACGCGCAGGGGCACGTCGCCTTCGATCCGGGCCTGTCGCGCGGCGAGGGCGGCATCGCGCCGAGCCTCGTCGTGGCCCGGCTCGGGGAGGATTACGGCTTCCTCGACCTCTCGCTCAGCGCCTTCGACCTCGCCGACCGCGGCGTGAAGGGCAGGCCGGCGCCGGGTGCCGCGGAGGCGTATCTTTTCCCGGAGCGCGGCGTCTACCGCTCGGGCGAGACGGTTCAGATCACGGCGCTCCTGCGCGACGCCAAGGGCGCGGCGATCACCGGCCTGCCGCTCACCCTGGTCGCCAAGCGCCCGGACGGGGTCGAGTACCGCCGGGCCGCCGTGCCGGACGGGGGCCTGGGCGGGCGCGCCTTCTCACTGCCGCTCCTCCCGGGCGCGCAGGCCGGCACCTGGCGGGTGACTGCCTATACCGACCCGAAGGCGACGCCGGTCGGCGAGACGAGCTTCCTGCTGGAGGATTACGTCCCCGAGCGCCTGGAGGTGACGCTGGCCCCGAAGGCCCTGTCCCTCGCGCCGGGTGAGCCCGCGGTGATCGACGTTACGGCCCGCTACCTCTACGGGGCGCCCGGCGCCAATCTCCAGGTCGGCGGCAGCGTCGCCGTGCAGGCCGCCGCCGGCAGCGGCATCAAGGGCCTCGACGGATTCTCGGTCGGCCTCGACGACGAGAGCGTGGTGCCCACCAGTGCGGAGATCGACGAGCGCGCGACCACCGACGCGCAAGGAAAGGCGAGCATGCGCGCCACGATCCCTGCGCTCAGCGCGCCGCGCCCCCTCGAGGCGCGCATCTCGCTCCATGTCGGCGAGCCCGGCGGACGGACCGTGCAGCGCAGCGTGACGCTGCCGATCCTGCCCGCCGGCCCGGTCGTCGCGATCCGCAAGACCTTCGGCGAGCTGCGCGAGGGCGCAACCGCCACCTTCGAGGTCGTGGCCGCGGAGCCCGACGGCACCCGCGTTGCGCGCAGCGGCGCCACCTGGACCCTCAAGAAGGTCGAGCGGAACTACCAATGGTATCGGGCCGACGGCCGCTGGTCCTACGAGGCGGTGAAGACCACCCGCAAGATCGCGAACGGCACGCTCGACCTGACCCCCGGCGCCCCGTCCCACATCGCCACGCCCGTCGATCTCGGCAGCTACCGCCTGGAGGTGCAGGCCCCGAATGCGCAGGGGGCCAGCGTGAGCTTCAGCGTCGGCTGGGGCGGCACCGAGAGCGCCGACGCGCCCGACCTTCTCGACCTCACCCTCGACAAGGGGGCTTACGCCTCCGGCGAGTCCCTGAAGGCGCGCCTCGCGCCGCGCTTTGCCGGCACCGCCACGGTCGCGGTGGTGAGCGACAGGGTGCACGAGATCCGCACCCTCGACCTGCCGGCGGGCGGCGCCTCGGTGGAGATCCCGGTGAAGCCGGAATGGGGCGCGGGCGCCTATCTGGTCGCCACCGCGTACCGGCCCCTCGATCAGGCGGCCAAGCGCCTGCCCGGCCGGGCGCTCGGCCTGTCGTGGTTCTCGGTCGACCGCGCGGCGCGCGGCCTCGACGTCGCCGTCGAAGCGCCCGCCAAGGTGCGCCCGCGCGGCGACCTGCGCCTGCCGATCCGGCTCGCCGGCCTGAAACCCGGCGAGGAGGCGCGGGTCACGGTGGCGGCGGTCGATGTCGGCATCCTCAACCTCACCCGCTACGCCGCGCCCGACCCGTTCGGCTTCTTCTTCGGCCAGAAGGCGCTCTCGACGGAGATCCGCGACCTCTACGGCTACCTGATCGACGGCATGCAGGGCACGCTCGGCGCCATCCGCTCGGGCGGCGATGGCGGCGCGCCGGAACTGGCCGACGCGCCCCCGACCCAGGAGCCGCTGGTGCGCTACTCGGGGGTCGTCACGGTCGGCCCGGACGGGCGGGCCGAGGTCAGCTTCCCGCTCCCGGCCTTCAACGGCACGGCCCGGGTGATGGTGACGGCCTGGACCGCCGGGCGCGTGGGCTCGGCCTCCGCCGACGTGCTGATCCGCGACGCGGTGGTGCTCACCGGCACCCTGCCGCGCTTCCTCAATGTCGGCGACCGCTCGCGCCTGCACGTCGCCCTCGACAACGTGGAGGGGCCGGCGGGCGATTATGCGGTGGACCTCGACCTCTCCGGCGCGGTGGTGGTGCCGGCCGAGGCGCTGAGCCGCACCATCCGCCTGGAGCCCGGCCAGAAGGGCGCCCTGGAGATCCCCGTGACGGCGGCCGGCCCCGGCCTCGCGCGGCTCGACCTGCGGCTCACCGGCCCGGGCCTCGACGGTCCGGCGGGCCAGAGCTTCTCGCTCGCGGTCCAGCCCGGCACCGGGGCGCTGTTGCGCCGCACCGTGCGGAGCCTCGATCCGGGGGCCAGCGTGACCCTGTCGAGCGACCTCTTCGCCGAGATGCTGCCGGGCACGGGGACGCTCTCGCTCTCGGCCTCGCCGCTCTCCGGCCTCGACGTGCCGGCCCTGCTCCAGGCTTTGGACCGCTTCCCCTACGGCTGCACCGAGCAGACGGTGAGCCGGGCGATGCCGCTCCTCTACGTGAACCGGCTCGCCTCCCTCGACCGGCTCGCCCTCGACGACAAGCTCGACGAGCGGATACGGGGCGCCATCGAGCGGGTGCTGGCGCGCCAGGATTCGAGCGGCAATTTCGGCCTGTGGTCGGCGAATGGCGCGGAGGACATCTGGCTCAACGCCTATGTGACGGACTTCCTGACCCGCGCCCGCGAGCGGGGCTTCTCCGTCCCCCAGACCGCCTTCGGCCTCGCCCTCGACCGCTTGCGCAACGCGGTCGCCAACACCAACGAGGTGAGCGGCGGGGGCATGGACCTCGCCTATGCGGCCTATGTGCTCGCCCGCAACGGCCGCCCGGTGATGGGCGACCTGCGCTACCTCGCCGACACCAAGCTCTCGGACTTCGCGACCCCGCTGGCGCGCGGCCAGATCGCGGCGGCGCTCTCGCTGCTCGGCGATCGCGGCCGGGCGCAGAGGGCCTTCGCCTCCGCGGTCGCGGCCCTGGGGGCTGAGAAGGACAAGGCGGAGTACCGGGCCGATTACGGCTCGCGCCTGCGCGACGGGGCCGGGCTGATCGCGCTCGCGGCCGAGACCGGCATCGCCCGCGACAGTCTCGCGCCGCTCGGTGCCATCATCGGCGAGGAGCGGGGCGCGAACCGCATCACCAGCACGCAGGAGAATGCCTGGATGGTGCTCGCGGCGGCGGGGCTGAGCAAGGAGGCAGAGACCATGGCCTTCGCGGTCGACGGCGAGACGAAGACGGGTCCGCTCTACCGCACGCTCAAGCCGGCGCAGCTCGACGCCAAACCGGTTACGGTGACGAATCGCGGCACCACGACGGCGCAGCTCGTGCTCGGCGTCTCCGGCAGCCCGATCGCGCCCGAGCCCGCCGAGGCCAAGGGCTACACGGTGGAGCGCAGCTACCACCGGCTCGACGGATCGGCCGTCGATCTTGCGCAGCCGCTGCGCCAGAACGACCGGCTCGTCGTCGTGCTGAAGGTCACGGAGGACAAGGCGCGCGCCGCCCGCCTCCTCCTCGTCGACCGCCTGCCCGCCGGGCTGGAGATCGACAACCCGAAGCTCCTCGACGCGGACACGGTCTCGGGCCTGTCCTGGGTGAAGTCCGACGTGCAGCCGACCCATACCGAGTTCCGCGACGACCGCTTCGTCGCGGCCTACGAGCGCGACCCCTCGCAATCGGCCTTCTTCACCGTCGCCTATACGGTGCGGGCGGTGACGCCGGGCCGCTACGTCCATCCGGCCGCGACCATCGAGGACATGTACCGGCCGGAGCGCTACGGGCGCACTGTCTTCGGATCGATGGAGGTGGGGGTGCGGTGAGCGGCCTCACGGCCCTCCCTGCCGCAGCAGCGCCAGGAAGGCGCGCAGCGGCGCCGGGGGCTGCCGCCGGCTCGGGTGATAGAGGACGAAGCCCGGGAAGGAGGGGCACCACGGCTCCAGCAGGCGGACGAGCCGGCCGTCCGCCAGGGCGGAGGCTGCGTAGCCCTCGAACACGAAGGCAAGGCCGACCCCGTCGATCGCAGCCTGCAGCAGCAGCTCCTGCTCGTTCAGGGTGAGGGGACCGTCGACATCGATCGCACAGCAGGCCCGGCCCTCCCGCTCGAACTCCCAGCGCATCACGGCGCCGCCGGGAAAGCGCTGCCGCAGGCAGGCATGCCCGGCGAGATCCTCCGGCGTGTCGGGCGCGCCGCGCGCCGCCAGATAGGCCGGTGCCGCGACCACGGCGAAGCGCTGCGGACCACCGAGCGGCACGGCGATCATGTCCCGCGGGACCCGCTCGCCGAAGCGCACCCCGGCATCGAAGCCCTGCCCGACGATGTCCGCGAGCGCATCGTCGCAGGCGATCTCTACCCGAACGCCCGGGTGAAGGGCAAGAAAACGCGCGACGAGCGGCGCCAGCACGAGGCGGCAGGCCGAGCGCGGCGCATTGAGGCGCAGCGTGCCGGTCAGGCGTCCCCCGGAGGCCGCGACGTCCGACACGGCCCGGTCGATCTCGCCGAGCGCCGGGGCGAGCCGCGCCAGGAGAGCCGCCCCTGCCTCGGTGGGCGCCACGCTGCGGGTCGTCCGGTTGAGCAGCCGCACGCCGATCCGGGCTTCGAGATCCCGCACGCTATGGCTCAGCGCCGAGGGCGACACGCCGAGTTCCGCCGCCGCGCGCCGGAAGCTCCGGTGCCGCGCCACGCTGGCGAAGGCCACGAGGTCGGGAAGATCGCTGCGCAGCATTGATGAGCGGGGCTCAGGAGGTCATGCGGAATGGCGCAGCTTATCGGCGCGTGGCCCCGATGCCAGATCCAGGCGCGATCGCATACCAACGGTCATTTCAAATGACCGTTGGTTCCGGTCTCGAATTGTCGCCAAGCCGCAGGCTTGGTGTCGACAATTCGAGATGGCTCAACGGCCCGCTGCGTCAGCACTTGGCTTACGTCAGCAGCCCGGGCCGTTGGTAACAGAAGGAGAAATTCCATGCAGCAGCGCCCCCTCGGCCGTTCCGGCCTCACCGTCTCGGTTCCCGGCCTCGGTTGCATGGGCATGTCCGAATTCTACGGGCCGGCCGACGATGCGCAGTCGCGGGCAACGCTCGAAGCGGCCTTCGCCCTCGGCTACGACTTCCTCGACACGGCCGATACGTACGGGCACGGCCACAACGAGGCGCTGATCGGCTCCGTCCTCGCCGGACGGCGGGACCGGGTGGTGGTGGCGACCAAGTTCGGCATCGTGCGCGAGCCCGGCGCCTATTCTCGCCGCATCGACAACTCGCCCGCCTTCGTCGCGCGCGCCTGCGAGGCGTCGCTCCGGCGGCTCGGCATCGAGACGATCGATCTCTACTATTGCCACCGCCGCGACCCAGCCGTGCCGATCGCGGAGGTGGTCGGCGCCATGGCCCGGCTCGTCGAGGCCGGGAAGGTCCGCGCTCTCGGCCTGTCCGAAGTCTCGCCCGCGACGCTCCGGGCGGCCCACGCCGTGCATCCGATCGCCGCCGTGCAGAGCGAGTACTCGCTCTGGAGCCGCGAGCCGGAACGGGGCCTGCTCGCGACCTGCCGCGACCTCGGCACCGCCTTCGTCGCCTATTCCCCTCTCGGGCGCGGCTTCCTGACCGGCACCCTGGATGTCGCGGCCCTCGCCGAGGGCGATTTCCGCCGCGGCAATCCGCGCTTCCAGGGCGAGGCGCTGGCCAGCAACCGCCGCCTCGCCGCGGCGCTCGACGCTTTCGCCCGGGAGCGCGGCGCCACCGCCGCCCAGATCGCCCTGGCCTGGCTCGTCGCCCGGGAGCCGCACGTCATCCCGATCCCGGGGGCAAGACGCTCCTCCCGGCTGGCCGAGAACGCCGCGGCGGTCGACATCGTGCTCGATCCGGCGGAGATTCGCCGGCTCGATACCCTGTTCGCCCCGGATGCGGTGGCAGGCGCGCGCTACCCGGAGGCCGGCATGGTCGGGATCGAACCCGCCTGAATAGAACCTGACCTGCGTGGCAGCCGCCCCGCTCCTCATGCTGAGGTGCTCCTGGCGATCGAAGATCGCACGGAGCCTCGAAGCACCCCTGAACGCTCATCCAAGCTCCAGGTGGCCGGGATCACCGGTCCGGGGTGCTTCGAGGGCCGGCTGGCGCCGGCCGCCTCAGCATGAGGGCCGGTGGGGCTGCCATCGGGGGCCTTGTAGCCGGGTTCATCCGTGTCAGGGCCGGCCCGGCATCGCCTCCGGCCGCGAAATGCGCCATGGTCCGTGGGGCATGGCAACGGCCCGAGGCGGGAATGTCTCGGGCCGTCGGGATCAGCCGGGCAGGAGCCGGATGACGACCAGGGAGCCGCCACGGGGCGCGGATCGGAGATGGGTGCGGCGGAGCATCCGCCTCGCGCTCCTGTTCCTCGCTGTCCTGGGGCTCGCCGGTGGGACCGGCCTGTGGTGGCGGTTCGCCCGCGGCGGCGACCTCGACCTCTCCGCCGCCGAGGCCCGCTCCCCCATCGTCCTTGACCGGCACGGCACGCTGCTGCGCCCCTTCGCGACCGCGGATGGGCGCTGGCGCCTGCCGCTCGCCCCGACGGCCGTCGATCCGCGCTACCTCGCCATGCTCATGGCCTACGAGGACCGGCGCTTCGCGCATCATCCCGGGATCGACCCGGCCGCCCTGCTGCGCGCCGCCGGCCAATGGCTGCGGGCGGGCCGGATCGTGTCGGGGGGCTCGACGCTCTCGATGCAGGTCGCGCGCCTCGTCGAGCCCCGGGCCGAGCGCTCGCTCGGCGCGAAGCTGCGCCAGATGCGGCGCGCGATCGAGCTGGAGCGGCGGCTGGGCAAGGAGGGGGTGCTGCGGCTCTACCTCGCCCTCGCCCCCTATGGCGGACCGGTCGAGGGCGCGCGGGCGGCGAGCCTCGCCTATTTCGGCCACGAGCCGGGGCGGCTGTCGCTGGCGGAGGCGGCGCTCCTCGTCGCCCTGCCCCAGGCCCCCGAGACCCGCCGGCCCGACCGCTTTCCCGAGGCCGCCAAGCGCGCCCGCGACCGCGTCCTCGATCGCGCGGCAGCGCGCGGCGTGGTGCGGCGGGACGAGGCCGAGGCGGCCAAGGCCGAGCCGGTGCCGCGGCAGCGCCGCCCCTTCCCGATGCTGGCCGCCCATGCGGCAGAGGCCGCCCTGGCGCAGGCGCCCGCCCGTCCGGTCCATCGCCTCACCATCGAGGCGCGGCTTCAGGCGAGCCTGGAGGCGCTCGCCGCGGAGCGGATCGCCGCCCTCGGCCCGGGCCTCTCGACGGCGATCCTGGTGATCGACAACCCCACCGGCGAGGTGCGGGCTCATGTCGGCAGCGCCGGCTATCTCGATGCCTCCCGGTCGGGGGCGATCGACATGGCGGGCGCGCTGCGCTCGCCGGGCTCGGCGCTCAAGCCCTTCGTCTACGCGCTCGCCTTCGAGAGCGGGCTCGCCCATCCCGAAACGCTGATCGAGGACCGGCCCTCGCGCTTCGGCGCCTCCTACGCGCCCGAGAATTTCGACCAGACGTTCCAGGGCACGGTGACGGCCCGGCGCGCCCTGCAGATGTCCCTCAACGTGCCGGCCGTCGAGCTTCTGGACCTGGTCGGCCCCGCGCGCTTCATCGCCCGGCTGCGGGCCGGCGGGGCGGCGATCGCGCTCCCCCGGGACGCGGCGCCCGGCCTGCCGGTGGCGCTCGGCGGCCTCGGGATCACGCTTGCCGACCTCGCGCGCCTCTATGCGGGGCTGGCCCGCGGCGGGCTCGTGCCGGATCTCGTGCGGCGGCGCGACGCCGACCCGCCGCCCCCGCGCGACCTGCCCCGCATCGCCGAGGGCGTGGCCGCCTGGTACGTGGCGGATACCTTGCGCGGCACGCCGCCGCCGGAGAACGCGCTGCCGAACCGCATCGCCTACAAGACCGGCACCTCCTACGGCTACCGCGACGCCTGGGCGGTGGGATTCGACCGGCGCATCACCGTCGCGGTCTGGGTCGGGCGGCCGGACGGGGCGAGCGTGCCGGGCCTCGTCGGGCGTCTCGCCGCAGCGCCGATCCTGTTCGATGCCTTCGCCCGCTACGGCGGCGAGCCGGAGCCGGTCGCCGCTCCCCGCGACGCGCTCGTCACCACTACGGCGGGCCTGCCGCCGCCCCTGCGCCACATCCGCCGCGACGCCCCGAAGGTGGCCGGCGAGGCGCCCGGCGCCCCGTTGCGCATCGCCTATCCGCCGGACGGCGCCCGGGTCGATGTCGGCCTCGGCGAAGGCGCGCCCGCTGGGCTCGCCCTCAAGGCGCTCGGCGGCACGCTGCCGCTCACCTGGATGGTCAACAGCCTGCCGCTGCCCGAAGCGTCGCGCCGCCAGGCCGAATGGCAGCCGGACGGGGCCGGCTTCGCGCGCATCTCCGTCATGGACGCGACGGGCGCGAGCGACAGTGTGGTGGTGCGATTGGAGTGAGATCTCCGGACGAGCCGGGCGGCCTATTGCAGGTGCTTGCGATAGGTCTCGCCCGCCTGCGCCTTCAGGTCCGCCCCGGCCTCCTTGCCGATGGCGGCGGCCTCGGCGGCCGGGCCGCTGCGCGTCGTCGCCCAATGCGCGCTGCCATCGGGCAGGAACAGAAGGCCGTTAAGGGTGAGCCGGTCGCCCTCGATCTCGGCCAGCGCCGCGATCGGCGTGCGGCAGGAACCGTCGAGCTCGGCGAGGAGCCCGCGCTCGGCGGCGAGCGCCGTGGTGGTGCGGGGACAGGCCACCGCCTGGAGGAGGTCGATGAGCTCCTGATCGGCCGCGCGGCACTCGATGCCGAGCGCGCCCTGCGCCACCGCGGGCAGCATCGTGTCGGTGCCCATCACCTCCTGCGCCAGATGGGCGAGGCCGAGCCGCTCCAGCCCCGCAATGGCGAGCAGCGTCGCATCGCAGGCCCCCTCCTCCAGCCTGCGGATGCGGGTGTTGGCGTTGCCGCGCAGCGGCACGATCTGCAGGTCCGGCCGGCGCATCAGCACCTGCGCGCCCCGCCGCAGGGACGAGGTGCCGACGCGGCTGCCGGCCGGCAGCTCGGCGAGGCTCCGCGCCTTGAGCGACAGGAAGGCATCGCGCGGGTCGTCCCGCTCAAGGATGCTGGCGATGACGAGCCCGTCCGGCAGCCAGGTCTCGACGTCCTTCATCGAGTGGACGGCGAGGTCGATCTCGCCGGCGAACAGCGCCTGTTCGAGTTCCTTGGTGAACAGCCCCTTGCCGCCGATGGCCGAGAGCGGCCGGTCGAGGACCTTGTCCGCCACCGTGTTGACCACGACGAGTTCCATCGCGCCGGGTTCGGCGAGGTGAGGATGCGCGGCGGCGATGCGGTCGCGGACCATGCCGGTCTGGGCGAGCGCCATCGGGCTGCCGCGGGTGCCGATGCGCAGGGGGCGGTGGACCATGTCTTGCCGTCGGAGAACCATCACGAGTCCTCGCGAGTAGCCGCAAGCCCCGGCCCTGTCACCTGCGGCGGACTAGTCCTTCGGGATCTGCTCATCCGCGATCCGCTCGCCCTGCGGCGTACCGGCCGGGTGGTCCGGCTCGCTCCGCTCGGCGCCCTCGGGGCGTCCGGCGGGCCGGCGGCTTGTGGAGAGGCTGTCGTCGGCGAGCCCCTCGCGGCGGGGCTCGCTCCGTTCCGGTGCATCGCGGTCTGTGCTCATGTGCGCCTCCGGCGAGACCAACGGCCGAGGGCGCGCTCCGTTCAGAAGCCCGCGGCGGTGACGGTCGTGTGCTCGACGGCGGGCGGCGCCGCGAAATGCTCGGAGACGAGGGCGCGCCAGGCCTGGAAGTCGGCGGAGCCGCGGAAATCCACCGTGTGGTTCTCCAGGGTCTCCCACTCGACCATCAGCCGGTAGCGTGTCGGGTGCTCGATCGAGCGGTGGAGCTTCATCCCGCGGCAGCCCTTCGCGCGCTGGAACAGGGCGGTCGCCTCGGCGACGCCGTCCTCGAAGGCGGCCTCGTGGCCGGGCTTCACCTCGAACTGCGCGATTTCCAGAACCATCGTGTTCCTCCCGTGAACGCCCCCGCATGCGCGATCCTGCGGCCCAAGTCTACGCGAGAGGTCTACGCGAGAGCAGTGGATGACGGGCGCATGCGGTTGCATCCGGGGAAGGCGGCGCGCACAAACCGTGAATGCGCCCCGGTCCCGCCAGAAACCGCGCGCAAGCGGAACCGTTGCTCCGATCAGCAGATCCGAGGGTTCACCGATGACGACGCTGAAGGAATTCGAGGAAGCCCTGCGCGAGCACGGGATGCTCATGGCGCTCGCCATCCTGGAGCGGCTGCGCGAGCGCGACCGGGCGAACCGGACGGTGAAGCCGGGCCGGCGCATCGTGGGCAAGAAGATGACCCCGGAACTCGCCCGGATGATCCTGGAGCTTCACGGCTCCACGGACATGACCCAGCAGGAGATCGCCTTCAAGCTCGGGGTCAACCAGGGCCGGGTGAACGAGGTGATCAAGCGCGGCAAGTGGCTCTCGGGCGACCAGCATGCTCCGGAGGCGGTCGCCCGTGACAAGGGCAAGGCGCGGATCCGCGGGACCGACGTGAAACGCGCGCGCAAGCCGAAGGAGAAGGCCGCGGCCGCCCGCAAGCCGAAGGCGCAGGCCCAGCTCGCCTTCGGGGATCTCTAAATAGAACTTGACCTGCGTGGCAGCAGCCCCGGCCCTCATGCTGAGGTGCTGGGCGATCGCAGATCGCGCAGCCTCGAAGCACCCCGGACCGGTGCTCCCAGCCACCCGAGCCTCGGACCAGCGGTCAGGCGTGCTTCGAGGCAGCCTGCGGCTGCACCTCAGCATGAGGGCCGTTGAGGGTGCCATCGGAGGGGCGCTCAGTCAGCCGCGGTTTCATCCCCCAGGGTCGGCGTAGCCGGTAGCGAACTGATACGGTCTCCGGTTGATCCGTTCGGAGACAAGAGGGCACGGGAGAGGGGTTCCCTGCGCTGACTCGTCTCGCAACAGATCAACCGAAAGCCGAGTCCAACGGCTTGCTGCGAACTGGGTGACGAGATGCCGTCCCCTCGGCCCGGTTGAGGCGGCGCCTGCCCCCCGGGCCGATCGGCCCCCCGCCTGCGAAAACGCCCCGGCTCTCGCCGGGGCGCTCCGCTCTGGGATCAGGTCTTGTCGCTTACGCGGCCTGTTGGACCGTGCCCTCGATCGACCGCGGGGCGCTGCCCGTGGCGATCTGGATCTGGCGCGGCTTCTTGGCCTCCGGGATCTCGCGCACGAGATCGACGTGGAGCAGGCCGTTCTCCAGGGCCGCGCCCGTCACCTGGACATAGTCCGCGAGCTGGAAGCGGCGCTCGAAGCTGCGCGCTGCGATGCCCTGATGCAGGAACTCGCTCTTGCGGGCCTCGGCGGCCTTGCGCTCGCCCTTGATCGTCAGCGCGTTCTCGCGGACTTCGATCGACAGATCCTGGTCCGTGAAGCCGGCAACCGCGACCGTGATGCGGTAGGCGTTCTCGCCGGTGCGCTCGATGTTGTAGGGCGGGTAGGTCGGGGCGGCCTCCGCGCTCACGAACTGGTCGAGAGCCGAGAACAGCCGGTCGAAGCCGACGGTCGAGCGATAGAGGGGAGCAAGGTCGAACTGACGCATGACATATTCTCCGTCCGAAGCAATATGTGGTCTCGGGTCCGCCTGAGAGGCCGGACTGCCTGGGTGCTTGCGCCGCCTGATGGCCGGCGCCCCGCTGATATCGGAGGCGGTCCTGGCCCGTTCAAGGCCCGGAATCGTGGGACGAGGCGCGCAGGCGCTTGATTTCGCCGGGCGGACGGGGTGGTCTCGAACCGTTGCCGTTCACTCGCCCGAGGGTGCGTCCGTGACCGTCCCGCTCATTGCCACCCCGGACAATCCGATCCCGCCGGGCGCCCGCACGCTGGCCGTGCCGACCAGGGACGGCCTGACGCTGCGCGCCGCGACCTGGGCGCCGACCACCCGCACCGCCAAGGGCACCGTCTGCCTCATCCAGGGCCGGGCGGAGTTCATCGAGAAGTACTACGAGACCATCGGCGACCTGCGGGCCCGCGGCTTCGCCGTCGCGGCCTTCGACTGGCGGGGCCAGGGCGGTTCGGACCGCACCGTCGAGGATGCGCACAAGGGCCATGTCGGTGATTTCGAGGAGTACCGGCTCGACCTCGACGCCATCGCCGACCATGTGCTGGAGCCGCTCATGCCGCAGCCCGTGTTCGGGCTCGCGCATTCGATGGGCGGAGCGGTGTGCCTGATCGCGGCACGGGAGGAAGGGCTGCCCTTCTCGCGCCTGGTGACGGTCGCGCCGATGCTCGGCATCGCGATGGTGCGCCGTCCCCGCGCGGCGATGCGGGCGGCGGCGCTCCTCAATGGGCTCGGCCTCGGCCGGCGCTACGTGCCGGGCGGGAGCCCGGTCTCCATCGCGACGAAGCCGTTTCCGGGCAACCGCCTCACGACCGATCCGGTGCGCTACGCCCGCAACGCCGCGGCGGCGCTGGCGGTGGGCGCCGGGGCCGTGGGCGATCCCACCGTCGCCTGGCTCGCCGCCGCCTTCCGGGCCATGCGCTGCCTGGAGGATCCGCGCTGTCCCGTCGGCATCCGGCTGCCGGTGCTCGTCATCGCGGCCGGGGAGGACCCGGTCTGCAGCACCCCGGCGATCCAGCGCTTCGCCGCCCGCCTCAAGGCCGGGCACACGATCACGCTGCGCGGCGCCCGCCACGAGATCCTGATGGAGCAGGACGCGATCCGCGAGCAGTTCTGGGCGGCCTTCGACGCCTTCGTGCCGGGCACGCCCGTGCCGGCGGCGCGGGAGGCGGATCTGGTCGCCCTTGAACGGATGCCGTCGGAGTAGCGGGGCGCCCCGCCTCATCCCAACGGCCCCGGCTGCTGCCGCAGCGGGTGCTGACGCGCATGCTCGCGCATCGGGCCGTCGACCCATCTCGCATTGTCGGCACCAAGCCAGAGCTTCATGGAGAGGCTTGGCGAAAATTCGAGAGCAGAACCAACGGTCACATGAAAATGACCGTTGGTATCAGCCGTTGAGGAGCTTCAGCGCCGCCTCGTGCAGGCGCTTGCTGCCCGCCGCCACGATGTTGCCGCCGCCCGAGGCCGGGCCGCCGTCCCAGGTCGTGACGACGCCGCCCGCGCCCTCCACGATCGGGATCAGCGCCACGATGTCGTAGGGCTTCAGCCCCGCCTCGATCACGAGGTCGATCTGGCCCGCCGCCAGCATGCAATAGGCGTAGCAATCCGTCCCGAACCGCGTGAGGCGGGTCGCCGCCTCGACGCGCCCATAGGCCTCGCGCTCCCTCCCCTCGCCGAAGAGGCGCGGGTCGGTCGTGGCGGCGATCGCCTCGGACAGGGAGGAGCGGCGGCGCGTGAGCAGCCGGCGCGTTCCGTGCGGGCCGCGATACTGGGCGGTCTGGCCGTCGCCCGAGAAGCGCTCGCCCAGGAAGGGCTGGTGCATCAGCCCGTAGCAGGGCGTGCCGCCGCGGGTGAGGCCGATGAGCGTGCCCCAGAGCGGCAGGCCGGCGATGAAGCCGCGGGTGCCGTCGATCGGGTCGAGCACCCAGACATACTCGGCCCCCTCCCCCTCGGTGCCGAACTCCTCGCCCAGGATGCCGTGGCTCGGGAAGGTGCGGGAGATGAGCTGGCGCATCACCGCCTCGCCCGCCCGGTCGGCCTCCGTCACGGGGTCGAACGGCTTTGCGCCCACCGCCTTGTCCTCGGTGATGAAGGCGGCGCGGAAGAAGGGCAGAATCGCCTGCCCCGACTGGGTGGCGAGTTCGTCCACGAACCGCGCGAAATCGACGACGCTCATCACCTGATACCCCCGAGACGCGCGCTCTGCGGTCCGACCGGATCGAAAGAACGCCGGGACCCGGGCGTCAAGCCCTCAGGCCGGTGCACCGGCCGGGAGGACGTCGGAGCGCGGCGACTCGGCCACGGCATCGAGGCGCGGGCTCGCCGGCGCCCGATCGGCCTGCGCCGCCTTCAGGCAGGCCTCGACGCCCTCGCGCAGGGAGGTGACGTAGTCGTCCGCGCCGAGCGAGGCGCGGGCCTCCGGGTCGGCCAGCACCGCGTCGTCGGCGGGCCAGAGGCCGACGAGCACCCGCGCCTGCGGCAGGCGCCGCCGCACACGCTGGACGAGGTAGCGCAGATGGGCCGGCGCGCCGCTGATCTCCAGGTAGGAGATGCACACCATGCGCGCTTCGCCCGCATCGAGCGCGGCGATCTGAGCGCGCGACACCGCGCCGAAGGGCACGACCCGCGTGCCGATCCCGTTCTTCTCCAGGAGCTGCGACAGCATCGTCGAGGCCGCCTCGTCGAGGGGCCCGCGCCCGGCGACGCAGAGCACGGCGCCCTTCTGCCGCCAGGGGGCGGGCAGCGTCTCGGGGTCGGGCGCGTCCGCCACGGCGGGCTTGGCGTCGCAGGGAGGCACCTCGGCGTCGCGCCGGGCGAGAAGGCGCCCGGCGAGGCTCTGCTGGCTGGCCGGCGCCGCATCCTCCCGGTCGGCGAGTTCGGCGACGAGCTCGTCGATGGCGGTGCGGATCCGCTCGAGCTGCTCCCCGGTCAGCACGCCGCGCCGCGCATCGGAGGCGGCGAGCTGCAGGCCCTTGAGCACGACGTCGTCGTAGTAGGAGGAGAGCGAGCATTCGGCGAGGATCGCCTCGGCGAGTTCCTGCGCCTCGTCGGGATCGTCCGCGAGGATGCGCTGGTAGAAATTCTCGACGGGGGTGAGGGCCGGCCGGTCGCCGAACAGCACGTCGAGGAATTCGAGCTGGTCGACGTGGCGGCCGAGCACCACGAGGCAGACGGTGAGCGGCGTCGAGAGCAGCAGCCCGACCGGTCCCCACAGCCAGGTCCAGAACAGGGCCGAGACCAGCACCGCGAAGGGCGAGAGCCCGGTCGAGTGCCCGTACAGCAGGGGCTCGATGACGTGCCCCACCAGGGGTTCGAGGACCAGGAACAGGGCGGCGGTGGCGAGCACCATGTTCCAGCCCGGATCGACCGCCGCGGCGAGCGCCAGCGGCAGCAGGGCCGACAGGAAGGCGCCGATATAGGGCACGAAGCGCATCAGCGCCGAGAAGATGCCCCACAGGATCGGGCTCGGCACGCCGATGAGCCAGAGGCCGATCCCGATCGCCACGCCGAAGCTGGCATTGAGCCCGAGCTGGACCAGGAAGAAGCGGCTGAGGCGGCGCGCCGCGTCGTCCATCGCCACCGTGGTGCGGTGGAGGTCGCTCGATCCGGCGAGCCGGATCAGGCGGTCGCGCAGATCCTCCCGCTGGGCCAGGATGAACATCAGCACCACGAAGACGATGCCGGTGGTGGCGAGCGGCGCGAGGACGGGTGAGAGCAGGCGCTCGGCGAGTTCGACGGGCGCGAGATCGCGCTCGCGCACCTCCACCAGCACCGGCTTGTCGGGATTCTGCACCCGGGGCTCGGACGTGGCGCCGCGCGGCACCGGCGGCTTGTCCTTGTCCTCGGGCATGCTGCCGGCCTGCTGCAGGTGGCGGCCGATGCTGCGCATGTAGCCCGCGATGGAGCCGACCGGGCCCTCCTTCAGGTTCTCGAGCTTGCGCTCGATGGTGCGCTGGTAGCGCGGCAGGCCGGTGCCGAGATCGGCGACCTGCATGCCGATGACGCCGGCGAGCAGCCCCACGATGCCGATGCAGGTGACGACCGCGAGCCCGATCGCGGCGGTGCGCCCGATCGGCAGGCGGCGCAGCAGGCCGACGAGCGGCCAGAGCACGAAGCTCAGGAGCACCGCGATGGCGATGGGGATCAGGATCTCGCGGCCGAAATAGAGGGCCGCCACGATGATGGCGGCGACGAGGAGCGGGAGGGCGAAGCCCCGGTCGGGCGTCTCGGCCGCCTGGATCCGCGTCGGCAGAGCCGGAATGAGGGAAGACCGCACACCACTGCCGCGCGCCATTCGCCCGCTTCTCCTTGGGCATCCGGCCTCGAAGCCGGGCCGTTTCACTTCCCTCAGCAACGACCGAGGGTCGCGATTGGATCCCGGCCGGGACCCCGGCCGGAGGCCGAAAAGCGAGTGCCGCAGCGGGAGATGGACGCGCCGAGAGGCCGGTTCTTTCCTCCACCCCTTCCGGCGCCCGTGTCCGATTGATCTGTTCCGAGACGAGGAAGGAAGCAGCCGGAAGCCGTTTCACACCACCAGCGGCTGGGCCACCTGCGCGCCGACCGCGAACACGCGCTTGTAGCGCTCCACCTCCTCCTCCGGCCCGAGCGCCTTGGTCGGATTGTCGGAGAGCTTCACGGTCGGGCGGCCATTGGCCGAGATCACCTTGCAGACGATGGAGATCGGGTCGAGGCGCCCGTCCGGCGCCAGTCCCCGGAAGTCGTTCGTCAGCAGCGTGCCCCAGCCGTAGCCGATGCGCAGGCGCCCGTGGAAACGGTGGTGGATGGTCTCGATCGTGCCGATGTCGAGGCCGTCGGAGAAGATGGCGAGCTTCTCGCGGGGGTTGCGCCCCTGCTCGCGCCACCACGCGATCGCCTCCTCGCCGCCGATGATCGGATCCTTCGAGTCGATGCGGATGCCGGTCCAGTCGGCCATCCAGGCCGGGCCGTTCGCGAGGAAGCCCGTCGTCCCGTAGGTGTCGGGCAGGAGGACCAGGAGGTTGCCCCCATAATCCTGCTGCCAGTCGGCGAGCACGGCGTAGGGCGCGGCGGCCAGCGCCTCGTCGTCCTCTGCGAGCGCCGCGTAGACCATCGGCAGCTCGTGCGCGTTGGTGCCCACCGCCTCGATGTCGTGGCGCAGGGCGATCAGGCAGTTCGAGGTGCCCAGGAAGGCAGGGCCGAGGCCCTCGATCATCGCCTCCACGCACCAGTCCTGCCACAGGAAGCCGTGGCGCCGCCGCGTGCCGAAATCCGCGATCGAGAGGCCAGGCAGCACCTTCAGCCGCTCGATCTTCTCCCAGATCCGCGTCATCGCCCGGGCGTAGAGGATCTGGAGATCGAACTTGCCCATGCCCTTGAGCACGCCGCGGGAGCGCAGCTCGTTGAGGATGGCGAGGGCGGGCACCTCCCACATCGTGGTCTCGATCCAGGGACCGTGGAAGGTGAGGACGTACTGGCCGTCCTGCTTCTCCAGCAGGTATTCGGGGAAGCGGAAGTTCTCCAGCCAGTCCATGAAGTCCGGCGAGAACATCTGCCGCTTGCCGTAGAAGGTGTTGCCCCGCAGCCAGGTGGACTCGCCGCGGCTGAGCCGGAGGGAGCGGCAGTGATCGAGCTGCTCGCGCAGCTCGCCCTCGTCGACGAGTTCGGCGAGGCGGACGCGGCTGGTGCGGTTCTGGATGCCGAAGGTGACGGCCACGTCCCGATGGCGGCGGAAGATCGTCTGCGCCATCAGGAGCTTGTAGAAATCGGTGTCGAGCACCGAACGGATGATCGGGTCGATCTTCCAGGTGTGGTTGTAGACCCTGGTGGCGAGGTCGAGCATCACCCGTGCCTGAGTGACCCGGTGCGAAGGCCCGGGCGGGGTTGATCACCCCGCACGGTTCAGCCGTGGAAGTCAAGCATGTGGCGGGAGGCGCCTCACCGGGCGCCGAGGTCGACCGCCTTCTTCTCGGTCTTGGGCGGCTCGCCCGTGACCGCCGCCTTCACGTAGCCGTAGAGATGCAGCATGGTGGCGTTCGGGCTGTCCCAGTACTCGCCCTTCTCCGGATGAACCCGGATCAGCGCCACGGCAGGATCATCCTTGCCCTTGGGGAACCAGGTCTTCAGGCTCTCGTTCCACTTGGCGTCGATGATTGCCTTGTCGCGCACGATCTCCGCCCTGCCCGAAACCGAGACATAGGTCTGGCTGGAGGGATCCGCATAGGCGAGATTGATCTGCGAATCGCGGCCGATCTCGCCGGTGACCGGCGCATCGAGCTTGGAAAAGAACCAGAGGTCGCCCTTGTCGTCGGCCTCCTGGCTCCACATCGGCCGGCTGCGCAGCTGCCCGTCGGAATCCACGGTCGTCATCATGGCGACCTTGACGTCCTTGATCAGGCTGAAGAGTTTCTGCGCGCCCTCATGATCGCGATGGCTGCCCTGATGCATGGATCTTCCTCGTCGTCGGTTGGCCGTCGCGCGCCGTCCGCGCGGGGTCGGACGGGGCGGCGGCGGATCGCGAAACTGCGGGACAACCGGCGAGGCCGGGCTTGGTTTCGGAAGGGAAGCGGCGCTCCCTGGGGGTCCGGTCCCGTCCCATGTCGTGGCCGGCGGGCCGCACGAGCCGGGAGACACGCGATGAGCATCAGCACCCGCAACCGTCTGCCGGGCCCTGTCGCGGCCCTCGCTCTCCTGGCGCTCCCCCTCCCCGCCCTCGCCAACGGCACCGGTTGCGGCGGGGACGCCGTCTCGTCCGCGCAGGTGACGGAGGGCCGCCCCGCCCGCGCCGGCCCGCTCACCGCCGTGCCCGACACGCTCTGCGCCGACCTCTCGGGCACCAAGCGCTCGCGTCTGCGCATCGACGTCTACGCGCCCGCCCCGGGCGGGAGCGATGGAACCCCGGATGGCGTGACGAGCAGCGGCACCCCATATGACGAGGGACCGTCGCGCGGCGCCCCGCGCCGCCGCGGCGACCGGAGCCGCTGAGCAGACCTGCGCTGGCACGCCACCGCTTCGCCTGCCGGGTTTCCGATGTGCCGCAGGTTCTGCCGGGACACCGCGGCGCACCTGCCCTGAAACCGGCTTAAGCCGGTGCGCCCGGCTCCGCCCGCGAGGCCGGGCGAATGCCCCGAGGATCCGCCACGACCTTGATGACCCGCCGCTCCCTTCCCCCGCAGGCCCGTGCGCGCGGCGTCACGGCGGTGCTCGGCCCGACCAACACCGGCAAGACCCACCTCGCCATCGAGCGGATGCTCGCCCACCCGACCGGAATGATCGGCCTGCCGCTCCGGCTCCTCGCGCGCGAGGTCTATCATCGGGTCGTCGACCGGGTCGGCTCCGAGCGCGTGGCCCTCGTCACCGGCGAGGAGAAGATCAAGCCGGACCGCCCGAGCTACTGGATCTGCACCGCCGAGGCGATGCCGCGCGACCGCAGCGTCGATTTCGTGGCGGTGGACGAGGTCCAGCTCGGAGCCGACATGGACCGGGGCCACACCTTCACGGACCGCCTGCTGCATCAGCGCGGGCGCGAGGAGACGCTGCTCATCGGCTCGGCCACCATAGCGCCGCTGGTGCAGGCGCTCATTCCGGGCGTCCACATCACCACCCGGCCGCGCCTCTCCAGGCTCAGCTTCGCGGGCGAGAAGCGGATCTCGCGCCTGCCCCACCGCACCGCCGTCGTGGCCTTCTCGGCCGAGGAGGTCTACGCCATCGCCGAGCTGCTGCGCCGCCAGCGCGGCGGGGCCGCGGTGGTGCTCGGCGCCCTCTCGCCCCGCACCCGCAACGCGCAGGTCGAGCTCTACCAGTCGGGCGACGTCGACTACCTCGTGGCCACGGATGCGGTGGGCATGGGGCTCAATCTCGACGTCGACCACGTCGCCTTCGCGTCGAACCGCAAGTTCGACGGGACGCGCTTCCGCGGCCTCACCCCGGCCGAGATGGCCCAGATCGCCGGCCGCGCCGGGCGCCACCTGCGCGACGGCACCTTCGGCTCGACCGGGCGCTGCCCGCCCTTCGAGCCCGAGATGGTGGAGGCGCTGGAGAGCCACAGCTTCGAGCCGACGCGGTTGCTGCAATGGCGCAACCCCGACCTCGACTTCTCCTCGGTGGCGGCGCTCCAGGCGAGCCTCGCCGAGCATCCGAGCGAGCGCGGCCTCGTGCGCGCGCCGCGCGGCGACGACGAGGCCGCCCTCGATCTCCTGGCCCGCGAGGACGACATCCGCGACGTGGCCGCCGGACGCGGCGGCGCGGTGGAGCGGCTCTGGGCCGTGTGCGGCGTGCCCGACTACCGCAAGACCCCGATCCAGACCCATGCGGATCTGATCGCCCAGCTCTACCGCTTCCTGATGCGGGGCATGGCCGGGCGCATCCCGGCCGACTGGTTCGCCAAGCACGTGGCGATGGTCGACCGCATCGATGGCGACATCGATACCCTGTCGCAGCGCATCGCCCAGGTGCGGACCTGGACCTTCGTGGCCAATCGCCCCGACTGGCTTCAGGACCCGGAGCATTGGCAGGGCGAGACGCGTCGGGTAGAGGACAGGCTGTCCGATGCGCTCCACGAGCGGCTGGCGAGCCGGTTCGTGGACCGGCGCACCAGCGTCCTGATGCGGCGCCTGAGAGAGAACACCATGTTGGAAGCTGAGATCACCGCAGGCGGCGACGTGACGGTCGAAGGCCAGCATGTCGGCCACCTGCACGGGTTCCAGTTCGTGCCGGACCCTGGCGCGGAGGGCCAGGAAGCCAAGACCCTCCGGAGCGCCGCCGAGAAGGCGCTGGCGAGCGAGATCGAGGCCCGGGCCGACCGGTTCGCCGCGGCCGCGGATGCCGCCCTGGTCCTGTCGAACGACGGCACGATCCGCTGGACCGGCGACCCCGTCGCCAAGCTTTTGCCGGGCGACAAGCTCTATGCACCGGCCTTCCGCATCCTCGCGGACGAGCAGCTCACCGGCCCGGCCCGCGACAAGGTCGAGGGGCGCCTCTCCGCGTGGCTGAAGGCGCATATCGTGCGCCTGCTCGGCCCCGCCCTCGAACTCGAGACCGCCGAGGACCTCACCGGGCTTGCCCGCGGCATCGGCTTCCAGGTCTCGGAGGCGCTCGGCGTGCTCGAACGCGCCCGCGTCCTCAACGAGATGCGCAGCCTCGACCAGGAGGGCCGCGCGGCCCTGCGCAAGCGGGGCGTGCGCTTCGGCGCCTACCACATCTACATGCCGGCGCTCCTCAAGCCCGCGCCCCGCACCCTCGCGGCGCAGCTCTGGGCGCTGCAGAACGGCGGCCTCGACCAGCGCGGCCTCGACGAGATCGCACATCTCGCCGGCTCCGGCCGCACCTCCATGCCGGTCGATGCCGAGATCGCCAAGGGTCTCTACCGGGCAGCGGGCTTCCGGGTCTGCGGCGGGCGCGCCGTGCGCGTCGACATCCTGGAGCGGCTCGCCGACCTGATCCGTCCGGCCATCGCCTACGTGCCGGGGACGACGCCGGGCGAGCCCCCGCCCGGCACGGCCGACCGCGACGGCTTCGTGGCCACGGTCGGCATGACCTCGCTCGTCGGCTGCTCGGGCGAGGATTTCGCCTCGATCCTGAAGTCGCTCGGCTACGTGATGGACCGCCGCGCCGGCCCCGCCATCACGGTGCCGCTGCGGCCAGCCGCCCCGACCGTGCCGGTCCAGCCGGCCGCTTCCGCCCCCGACGCGGCGGCTGCAGCCGAGGCGGCGCCCGCCGAGGCCGAACACGCCCCCGAGCCGCCCACCGATGGCGAGGCGCTCCCCGCCGCCGAGGCGGCACACGAGGCCGCGGCCGCCCCCCAGGAATCCGCCCCCCAGGAATCCGCCCCCGAGGACTCCGCCGCTCCGGAAGCCCCGGCCGCCGAGGCCGCGCCGGAGCCGGTCACGGCCGAGGCGCCCGTCGAGCCGGAGCACGGCGAGCCGGAACCCGTCGCGACCGCGGAGCCGGACACCGTCGAGGCGGCCCCGGATGCGGCCCACGAGGCCCACGAGGCTGCGGAGGCACAGGCGAGCACCGCCGAGCCCGCGGCGGAGCCGGCCGCGGAGGCGCCCGCCGCTCCCGCCGAGCCGATCCTCATCGAGGTCTGGCGGATGCACCGCCATCCGCGCGGCCATGCCGCCCGTCACCAGGGGCGCGGCCGCCCGCAGGCCGGGGCGCAGGCCCGTCACGCGGAGGGACGTCCCCCGCGCCGCGATGACCAGGGCCAGCAGGGTGGCGATCGCCAGCAGGGCCGTGATCGCCATCCGGGCGGCGATCATCCGCGGCCGCAGGGACGGCCCGGCCAGCGCTGGGGCGAGCGCCAGGACGGCGCCCGCGCCGAGGGCCGCCCGCCGCGCGGACCGCAGAACGGCCGCGGGCCGGAGGGCGAGCGCGGCGGACGCCCGCCGCAGGAGCGCCGCGACAGCTATCGTGGCCAGCAGGACAACCGCCCGCCCCGCCGCGAGCGGGCTCCCGACCCGGATTCGCCCTTCGCCAAGCTGCTCGCCCTGAAGGCGCAGATGGAGGCGCGGGACGGGGACAAGCGCTGAGCCGGCGATGCGGGCGGATCGCCAGCGCCTCGACAAGTGGCTGTGGTTCGCCCGCTTCGCCAAGACGCGCAGCCTCGCGGCGCGCCTCATCGCGGACGGCCATGTGCGGGTGAACGGCCAGCGGGCAGAGGCCGCCTCCAAGGCGGTGGCGGTCGGTGACGTGATCACCGTCGCGGCGGCCCACGCGACCATGGCGGTGCGGGTGCTGGCCCTCGGCGAGCGCCGCGGCCCGGCGCCGGAGGCGCGCCTGCTCTACGCCGACGTCGCGGAAGGCGTGACGCCCGGGTGACGCGGCGCGACAAGACATCCTTGCGGCCTTGCGGGCGCTTGCCAGCATCCCGGGCAGGGTCTAGAGCCCGGCGGAAACACGCGAGGGCCCTGGCTCAAGGCCCCGTCCAGCGCCCCTCAAGGACCGACCGGCTCATGACCTACGTCGTCACCGAGAATTGCATCAAGTGCAAGTACATGGACTGCGTGGAGGTGTGCCCGGTCGACTGCTTCTACGAGGGTGAGAACATGCTCGTCATCCACCCCGACGAGTGCATCGATTGCGGCGTCTGCGAGCCCGAATGCCCTGCCGAGGCGATCAAGCCCGACACCGAGCCGGGCCTGGAGAAGTGGCTCAAGCTCAACGCCGACCTCGCCAAGAGCTGGCCCAACATCACCCAGAAGAAGCCCGCCCCGGCCGATGCCAAGGAGTGGGACGGGGTCGCGGGCAAGTACGAGGCGCATTTCTCGCCCAATCCCGGCTCCGGGGACTAAAGCGGGCAGCGGTCTTCCGCCCCCGACGCGCGGCCGTGGAAGCGGCGTCCACAACCTGAAGCGATACGGTGCACGGTGCGCTGCCATGCGCGCCGCGCGCCTGAATTTTTTTGATTTTCGGGGCTCTCCGTGCTAGGGTCCTGATCGCCGTCGCTTACGTTCGACATGCGGCACGCGCCCGCTGAGCGGGGCTGTTACTCGAAGGGGTCCTGCCGCATGAGGTCAGCCGTGGAGGGCTTTTCCCGGTCCGCGGTCTGTTCGAACGTTCCTTAGCTATCGGTTGACAGGGACTGGCGGGCGTCTTCGGGGCGTCCGACTGGCATGTATTTTCAGCCGGGCTCCCTGACCCGGACGAATGACCCGCCCGCGGCGAGAAGACCGTGGACGGCGACCTGGAGGCCACCCCCGCATGACGACCGCCAAGAAGACGACAGCTGCCCGGCAGGGCTTCAAGACCGGCGAAGCGATCGTGTACCCCGCCCACGGCGTCGGCCGCATCACGGCCATCGAGGAGCAGGAGATTGCCGGCTACAAGCTCGAGCTGTTCGTGGTGTCGTTCGAGAAGGACAAAATGGTTCTTCGGGTCCCGACCGCCAAGGCGAACGCGGTCGGCATGCGCAAGCTCGCCGAGCCGGAGCTGGTCAAGAAGGCGCTGGACGTGCTGACCGGTCGCGCCCGCGTGAAGCGCACCATGTGGTCGCGCCGCGCCCAGGAATACGAGGCGAAGATCAACTCGGGCGACCTCATCGCGGTGACCGAGGTGGTGCGCGACCTCTACCGGTCCGAGGCCCAGCCCGAGCAGTCCTATTCCGAGCGCCAGCTCTACGAGGCGGCCCTCGACCGGGTGGTGCGCGAGATTGCCGCGGTCAACAAGATCACGGACACGGAGTCGCTCAAGCTCATCGAGCAGAGCCTCGCCAAGTCGCCGCGGCGGGCAAAGAGCGCCGAGGTCGAGGGCGAACCCGACGCCGAGGACATCCAGGACGAGGCCGAAGCGGCCTGATCCGCCCCGTTCCCGCCTCTTGCAAAGCCCGGCCTCGCGCCGGGCTTTTTCGTTGCATCAAAGCCACACCTGCCCCGGGTTCTCCCGTCTTCGCCTTTGCGGTGCGGAACCAATGCCACGCATGGGCCGTTGTCGCAGGCCCGTGAGGACGTCGATCGGATGCGCGCGCCATCGTGCGACCCCGTCATGGGCGGTCATGGGCGTGCTGGCGGAGGCGGGGATGGCGGAAATCGCGGGGATACGTCGGCAGTTCGTGCGCATGGCGATGGACGCGCCCTTCCTGGAGCGGGAAGAGGAGCGCGGCCTTGCGGTCCGCTGGAAGGATGAACGCGACGAACAGGCCCTGCACCGCCTGATCTCGGCCCATATGCGCCTCGTCATCGCCCTGGCGGGCCGCTTCCGGCATTACGGCCTGCCCATGGCCGACCTCGTGCAGGAGGGACATGTCGGCCTGATGGAGGCCGCCGCCCGCTTCGAGCCGGAGCGGGACGTCCGGTTCTCCACCTATGCCACTTGGTGGATTCGCGCTTCGATCCAGGATTACATCCTGCGCAACTGGTCGATCGTCCGGGGCGGCACCTCCTCGGCCCAGAAGGCCCTGTTCTTCAACCTGCGCCGCCTGCGCGCCCGGCTGATGCAGTCGACCGACGAGCGCGTCGGCGACGAGATCCACAGCCGCATCGCCACGGCCATCGGCGTCTCCCGCGAGGACGTGGCGCTGATGGATGCCCGGCTCTCGGGCCCCGACATGTCGCTGAACGCCCCCATCACGGATGAGGGCGACGCATCGGCCGAGCGGGTCGACTTCCTGGTCGACACGTCGCCGCTGCCCGACGAGGCCGTCTCGGACGCCGTCGACGGCGAGCGGCGGCTGACCTGGCTGCGGCAGGCCCTCACGGTGCTCTCCGAGCGCGAGCTGCGCATCCTGCACGAGCGGCGCCTGGCCGAGGATCAGGCGACCCTCGAAGCCCTGGGGCACCGGCTCGGCATCTCCAAGGAGCGGGTGCGCCAGATCGAGAACCGTGCCCTCGAGAAGCTCCGCCGGGCCCTGGCCGAGCGCTTCCCGCAGCAGCATTCGGGCGGCATGAGCGCCTTCGTCTGAGCCCTCAGGCGCTGGCCCGCACGACCCGGAAGCGCAGGCCCGCCTCGCCCGCCCAGGCGAAGCGGGCGCCGTCATCGAGGAGGCGCGACCACGCCCGCAGCCGCAGGCCGCGATGCGCGAGCGACCACGCCTCCTCCTCGGGGGCGAGGCGCACCGTCTGGGGCGCGGCCGACAGCCCCTCCCCGCTCGCCTTCAGGCACGCCTCCTTCACGGCCCAGAGTTCGAGCGCGCGCGCAGGCCGCGCGGCGGATGGCAGCGCCCGGAAGGCCGCGAGTTCCGCCGGATGCAGGAACAGCCGCGCCACGGCGTCCCACTCCACGGGCCGGCTCGCCCCCTCGACATCGACGCCGACCCGCCCGCCGCACCCCAGCCCGACGGCGACCCAGCCGGCCCCGTGGCTGAGATTCAGGTCGAGGCCCGGCGCCTCCGCAAGAGACGGCCGGCCGAAGCGGTCGCGCGTGAGCACGATGCCGCCCGGCGCCCGGCCGAGATGCGCGCCGAGGAGGTGGCGAAGGAGGCCGTGCGCGGCCATGCGCTCGCGCCGATCCTGCGGCTGGAGGAACCGTGCGATCCGGGCGGTCTCGTCCGGCGGCAGGGATCTTCGCTCGGGCGGAAGCCCGGCGATCACCGCCTCCGCCCGCGCCACCACGGCGAGCGCCTCGCCCG
Source organism: Methylobacterium nodulans ORS 2060 (assembly GCF_000022085.1). Lineage (NCBI taxonomy): Bacteria > Pseudomonadati > Pseudomonadota > Alphaproteobacteria > Hyphomicrobiales > Methylobacteriaceae > Methylobacterium > Methylobacterium nodulans. Next base: position 1,806,806 of record NC_011894.1, on the reverse strand, counting down.
GGCCGAGACAGGGGAAGAGCCCGGCGAGCGAGACAGCCGGGCGATCGAATTCCGCACTCTCGTCCGCCATCCCGTCCGCTCCCCGTCACGGGAGCTAGCAGAGGCGCGGCGGCGGCAGAAGTCTCATCCGACATCCGATGGATGGCGTCGCCATACAGGATGGCTTGGCCATGCAGGTGGCGGCTCCGCTCAAGCCCGCGCGGAACTCTGCTCCGCGCTGCGAGGCCTCGGTGATCGGTCTCCGAACCGAGCCTCCCGAAACCGGATCAGGCCTGCCACGCGTAGAGCGGCGAGAGGTCCGCCGCCTCCTCGCCCTCGGCGCCGTCGGACCCGCGCAGCGACAGCAGCGCCGCCAGATGGCGACCGCCGACATCGATGAAGGCGCGCGCCCTGGCCGGGATCAGGCGCGAGGTCGTGACGATCGCGACCGGGACGGGCGGCCCGCTCCAGTCCGGCAGCACCCGCTGCAGGGCCGGCATCTCCGCGGCCGCATCGATCTCGGGCAGCAGCACGAGGCCGTGCCCCGCCGCCGCGAAGCGCTGGGCGAGCGGAAGGCTGTTGCAGGACACGGCACCGCCGGCTGTCACCGTGACGCTTTCGCCGGCCCGCGCCAGCACGAGCGGGGTCGAACCGCTCGCCGCCACGAGAAGCGTGTGCTGCTGATGCGCGAGGTCGTCCGGGTGCCGCGGCGCGCCGGCCCGGGCGAGGTAGGACGGCGCAGCGAACAGACCGGTGCTGAGCTGCCCGATCGGCCGCGCGATCACCGCGGTCTCCCGCGGCTCCTCCATCACGATGGCGAGGTCGCATCCCTCCGACATGAGGTCGGATCCCGGCATCCGCAGGTCCACATGGATGCGCACGTGCTCATGTGTCCGCAGGAAGGCCGCGATCACATCCGGCAGGTGCCGCAGAGCCCAGGCTTCCGGCGGCGCACTGATCCGCAGCAGGCCGCTCGGGCCGCGCGCCTGCGCCACCAGATCGTCGAAGCAGCGCTGTGCCTCCTCGACGAGCCGAATCGCCTGCTCGTAATAAGCCTCGCCGTAAGGCGTCAGCACCAGCTTCCGGGTGGTGCGGTCCAGAAGGCGCAGGCCGATCGAGGCCTCGAACTGGGTAATCCGGCGCGACAGCGAGGAGATCGGCACGTCCAGCGCGGCGGCGGCCTGGCTGAAGCTCTTGCGCTTCGCCACCTCGACGAACAGAGCCATGTCTCGCAGCACTTGCGGGTGGGCCAAGCGGACCTCCGGGAGGAATCGGACGCAACGTCACGCGGACCAAAGATTGCCTCTCTAGGTGAGTTTTTTCAACTCTAGATGAGAATTTTCCGGTCACGAGACTATCGTCATCTCAGTGATGGGAATCACCTTTCCAGTGTCGGCCCCTGTTCCGGCGAGGCCTGCCTCTGACCAGCCGCAGCCGGTTGACGAAGCAGCGCCCGCCGGGGCAACACCGCCACGCCGGCCCAGGGGTCGGCGGAATGCCGGAGTTCCGCATGTCCCATCCCGTCTCGCCGCTCGCCCCGGCCCAGCTTCCCGATCTGCCGCCGATCGCCGGCGTGCGCCTCGCCACCGCCCAGGCGGGGATCCGCTACAGGGACCGCACCGACGTCCTCTTCGTGCTGCTCGATCCCGGCACGCGAGCCGCGGGCGTGTTCACCCGCTCGAAATGCCCCTCGGCGGCGGTGGATTGGTGCCGCGCGCAGCTCGGCGCCCGCGAGGGCGCCCGCGAGGCCCGAGCCGTGGTGGTGAATTCCGGCAACGCCAACGCCTTCACGGGGATGAAGGGCCGGCAGGCGGTCGCGCTCACGGCGGAGATCGCCGCGGCGGCGGCGGGCTGCACCCCCGACCAGGTCTTCATCGCCTCGACCGGCGTGATCGGCGAGCCGCTCGACGCGACGAAGTTCGGGGGCGTGCTCGCGGATTGCGCGGGCCGCGCCGGCCCCGAACCAGACCGCTGGGCCGAGGCCGCCCGGGCCATCATGACCACCGACACCTTCCCGAAGCTCGCCACCCGCCGCCTGCGCCTCGGCGAGACCGAGGTGACGATCAACGGCATGGCCAAGGGGGCCGGCATGATCGCCCCCGACATGGCCACGATGCTCTCCTTCGTGTTCACGGATGCGGCGATCGAGGCACCGGTGCTGCAGCAGCTCCTCCGCGCCGGTGCGGAGCGCAGCTTCAACTGCGTGACCGTCGACGGCGACACCTCGACCTCCGACACGCTGCTCATATTCGCGACGGGCCAGGCCGGGAACCCGCCCGTGACCGCGGCGGACGATCCGCGCCTGCCCGCCTTCGCGGCAGCCCTCGACGACCTCCTGATCGAGCTCGCCCAGCTCGTTGCCCGCGACGGCGAGGGCGCGCGCAAATTCGTGACCGTGCAGGTCGAAGGGGCGGCAGACGACGCCTCCGCGCGCCGCATCGCCTTCTCGATCGCCAATTCGCCGCTCGTGAAGACCGCGGTGGCGGGCGAGGACGCGAATTGGGGCCGCGTGGTGATGGCGGTCGGAAAGGCCGGCGAGCCCGCCGAGCGCGACCGCCTCGCCATCTGGTTCGGCGACGTGCGGGTCGCCGTCGAGGGTGCGCGCGACCCGGCCTACGACGAGGCGGCCGCGAGCGCCGTGATGCGCGAGCAGGAGGTGACGATCCGCGTCGATCTCGGCCTCGGCGCCGGCACGGCCCGGGTCTGGACCTGCGACCTCACCAAGGCCTATGTCGAGATCAACGGGGATTATCGCTCGTGAGGCGGGGCTTCGCCGCACGGCTCCCCGCCGCATGGCTTCTCGCTGCGGCGGGGCTCGCCCTGCTGCTCGCCGGCCCGGCGGCGGCCGAGGATCCCGGGCGGATCAGCGTGATCGGCCGCGCCAGCGCCGAGGTGCCGCCGGACCACGCCTCCGTCGAGATCGCCGTGGAGCGGCGGGCCCCGAGCGCGGCCGCCGCCCTCGACCAGAATTCCGAGGCCGCCCGCAAGCTCATCGCCTTCGCCAAGGAGTTCGGCGCGGAGGTCTCGACCTCCGCGGTGACGCTGCGGCCGGTGACGCGCCCGGTGCGCGACCCGAACGGGCCGGTCCGGGAGGTTCCGGACGGGTATCAGGCCACCAATGCGGTGCAGATCCGCCTGACCGATCTCGGCCGCCTCGGCGAGCTGATGCGCCGCACGCTCGACGGCGGGGCCGACCGGATCGGCGGTGTGACCTTCGGGCTGCGTGACGCCGCCAAGGCCGAGAGCGAGGTGCGCAAAGCCGCCGTGAAGGATGCGATCCGGCAGGCGGAGACCCTGGCGGAGGCGGCGGGCTTACGCCTCGGCCGCATCGAGACCATCGTGTCGCCCGCCCGCAGCGAGCCTCCGGTCTATGCCGGCCGGGCCTTCGCGGCGAAGGCGCGGGGGCCGAGCGTGCCGGTGGAGGCCGGAACGGTCGAGGTGAGCGCCACCGTCGAGGTCACCTGGGTGATCGCGCCGTGACCGCGGTCGCCCGCCCCGCCGGACGGGCGACCCGCACCCTTTCCAAACCCGCGCCGCCGCGCTAACCGCGGCCCATGCCCGATCCGCTCAAGCTCCTCCTCGTCGTCGCCGTCGCGCTCGTGGATGCCGACGGGCGTGTGCTGCTGGCGCAGCGTCCGCCCGGCAAGGCGCTGGCGGGCCTGTGGGAATTCCCGGGCGGCAAGATCGAGCCGGGCGAGCGGCCCGAGGAGACGCTGATCCGCGAACTCGCGGAGGAACTCGGCATCGCCGTGAAGGAGCCCTGCCTCGCCCCCCTCACCTTCGCGAGCCACGCCTACGAGAGCTTCCACCTCTTGATGCCGCTCTACATCTGCCGCCGCTGGGAGGGGCTGGTGCAGGCGCGCGAGGGGCAGGCGCTGAAATGGGTGCGCCCGCGCGACCTCGCGACCTATCCGATGCCCCCAGCCGACCTGCCGCTGCTGCCGGCGCTCGTGGACCTGCTCGGGCCCTGAGCAGGCTCGCCCTGGCGGGCCCCTGCCAAGTCTGCTCAGTCCTTGAACTCCTCGATCGCATCGACCTTGTTCGGGTAGAAGGCGAGATAATCCTTGATAGCGGCCACCGCCGGGAACGGCGTCTCGTAGCTCCACGCCGCGTTCGTCTGCTCCACGCCGCCTGCGGTGAGCGAGTAGTAGCTCGCATCGCCCTTATAGGGGCAGTGGGTGGTGTGGTTCGTCTTCTCGAACAGGTCCCATTCCGCGTCCTCGCGCGGAATGTACTGCACGGGCGACAGGCCGGCCTCCTTGAGCGTCAGCGCACGGGTGGTCTCGGCGACGATGACGCCGCCCAGCACCACGCGGATGCGGTGGGGATTCGGCGTGATGGCGATCGGGTGGTCGGGGCCGGGCTCCTTCATGCTCAACTCCTGTGCTCGGTGGTGCCCAGCGCATCGGCGAGGCGCATCTTTGCGCTGCCGGGCCTGAGGGGCTTCTGCTGGCTCTCGTGCGGCACCCAGCCCGAGAGCCAGATCAGCTCGAAGGTGGCGCGCACCCGCCCGTCCGCATCGGCGAAGCGCTCGGCATAGAGCGCGGCGGCCCGCATCAGGGTGGCGCGGCGCAAGCTGCCGCGGCGCTCCCGCAGGGCGTTGGTGAGGCCCATCGCCCGCAGGTCGCGCATCAGCCCGAAGGGCGTGGCGTAGCGCACCGGCACCGTCTCGACATCCGTCACCGGCAGGGCGAAGCCCGCGCGCTGGAGCAGGCCGCCGAGGTCGCGCACCTCCGCGAAGGGCGCCACGCGGGGGCTGACCCCGCCCTCCATCTCGCTCTCGGCCTCCGCCAGCACCTGCCGCAACTCGGCGAGGGAGCGCCCGCCCATCAGGCAGCCGACGAACAGCCCGTCGGGCTTGAGCGCCCGGCGGATCTGGATCAGGGCGCCCGGCAGGTCGTTGGCGTGCTGGAGCGCGAGCAGCGAGAGGGCGAGGTCGAAGCGGCCCTCGCCGAAGGGCAGCGCTTCGGCATCGCCCACGGCGAGCGCGATGCCGGGCTGCGCCGGCTCGGGCAGCGGCGCAAGGCGGACGAGGTCGCCCGCGCGGCCGCTCTCCCGCAGCCACGCGGCGGCCTGCGGCGTCGGCGTGCCGCAATCGAGCGCCTGCTCGAAGGTGCGCAGCACCGTGCCGAGCCGCTCGCCCAGATCCTCGCAGGCGCGGGCGACCAGGAAGTCTGCGAATCCGGCCGCTTTCGCGCGGGCGAGGCGCTTGCGGATCAGGGTGGCGTCGAAGAGAGGCGGCGGTGTCGACATGCCGCCCATAAATGGCGCGCCGAGAGACGGCACGCCAGGGCCCGGCCCTCAGGCCGGACGCTGAATCGCGATGTCGTAGAGGGCGTTGGGATCGTAGGACATGAACCGGACCGGCCATTGGTGCCGGACCAGGAACTCGGTCGCGGCCCGATGCACCCCGTAGACGCCGAGGAACGGGTCGGCATGGGCGAAGTCGTTGAAGACGAGGTGGCCGCCGACCTTGACCTTGGTGCGGGCCGCCTCGGCGTCGGCCCGCACGCCCTCGTAGGAATGGTCGGCGTCGATGTAGATCCAGTCGAAGGTGTCGTCCTCGAAGGAGGACAGGATCTCCGCCGAGAACCCGGTGTGCACGCACACCCGGCCGTCCTCCAGGACCGACCGGTCCGTGTGACTGAAGTCGAGATCGACGACGTGGAGGCGCTCCGGCCGGACCTCGTCCAGGAGGAAGCGGGCGAAGGTGCCGTGCTGGGTCCCGATCTCCGCGATGCGGCCGCCCCCGAGCGAGCGGGCGAGATCCTTGCGCGAGGGGAGGAGCCGGCAATCCGCCAGCAGATGGGCGGGGATCTGCGGCGAGGTCGCGCCCCTGACCGCCAGCATCTTCAGGATCTTGAAGGCAGGCCGGATGGGCGCGGGGATCCGCTGCCGCGCGATCATCATCTGGCGCCTGAGAAAGCTCATCGCCCTGCCTCTCCCGTTCCTGACCGCCCGCGACGATGGCGCGTCTGCGCCGGAAGCGGCCGCCGGCGGGCTTAGAGGCTGTGGGGCGCCGATGGAAGCGCTCGGGCGCCTCCGGTCCTTGCTTCTTCCGTGTGCGGCGCACCCTTGCCGGCCGGGGTGCCGCTGGGGAAGGATGGCGGTCGCGGCGGGAGGCCGCCCGGAGCGCCAGAGGCCATGCCGTCCTTCCACCGCCCCGTCCTGTCGGCTCTCGAGGCCCTTGTCGGGCTGATCTACCCGCCGAGCTGCATTGCCTGCGGGGCGGCAACGGGCACGCCGCATGCCCTCTGCCCGGCCTGCTGGCGCGGGATGCGCTTCATCGAGCCGCCCTATTGCGAGCGGCTCGGCACCCCCTTCGCGGTCGATCTCGGCGTGCCGGGGCTGCTCTCGCCCGCAGCAATGGCCGATCCGCCGGTCTTCGCCCGGGCGCGGGCGGCCGTGCGCTACGACGACGCGGCGCGGCGCCTCGTGCATCGCCTCAAATACGAGGACCGGCTGGACCTCGCCGCCGCGCTGGGCGGGATGATGGCGCGGGCGGGAAGCGGCCTCCTCAAGGAGGCCGACGTGGTCGTGCCGGTGCCGCTCTGGCGCTGGCGCCTGTGGTGGCGCCGCTTCAACCAGGCGGCGCTGCTCGCCCGCCATGCGGCGCGGGAAAGCGGGGTGCCGGTCGAGCCGGGCCTTCTCGCGCGCGTGAAGCGCACACGCCCGCAGGTCGGCCTCACCCGCGCCGGGCGGGCCGAGAACCTGCAGGGCGCCTTCCGGGTGCCGCCCGCGGCGAAGCCCCGGCTCCAGGGCCGGCGCGTCCTCCTCGTCGATGACGTGATGACCACGGGCGCCACCGCGAACGCCGCCGCCCGGGCGCTCCTGCGCGGCGGGGCGGCGGCGGTCGACGTCCTGACCTTCGCCTGCGTGGTCCATGACGGGCTTCCCCTCGTCGGGGAGGCCGGCCCGGAGAGTCTCAGGCTTCCTTGAAGCCGTAATCCGGCACGCCCTCCTCATTGCCGTAGTACTTGTAGGGCAGGAACTTGCCCGACATCGACAGCTTCACCCGGTCGCCCTTGTTGTTGGGCTCGCGCTCCATCTCCATGTTGAAGTCGATCGCCGACATGATGCCGTCGCCGAACTCCTCCTGGATCAGCTCCTTCCAGGTGGTGCCGTAGACCATGACGAGCTCGTAGAAGCGGTAGATCAGCGGATCGGTCGGCGGCATCGATGGGATCGAGCCGCGATAGGGCACCTCGTTGAGGAGCCGCTCCTCCGCCTCCGACAGGCCGAACAGGGCGGCGGCCTTCCGGGCCTGGGCCTTCGGCAGCTTCATCTGGCCGAGGCAGGCGGCAGTGATGAGGATCGGCGACAGGCCGCCGATCTGCTCCTGGATGTACTTCCAGGTCCAGCCCTTCTCGCGCTTGATGTCGAGCAGTTTTTCGGTGAGGTCTTGACGCTTCATCGGAGTCTCCCTTGCGGACAGGAGGTCGGGCGCCGTGCGGCCGCGATGGCCCGGGCGTCGGACGGGGGTCGGGCGCACCGCGCACGGACGGCGCCGACCGGATCCGGCATGGACTGCCATGCGTCGGATCAATGCTGCAATTCGGCCAGCATCCGCTTGAGGTGCTTGATGGCCGGGGTGAGGAGGGCGACGAAGGCGGCCTCGCGCAGGCGGCGCTGGGCCTCGGCGCCGGCCACGAAGCCCTGGCCGCCGCTGTGCAGCAGGGCGTTCTGGGCGGCGCAGAGGGCAAGCTCGCTCGCGGTGAGCCGCGCTTCGAGGACGCGACGCCAATGGGCCGGATCGGTCTCGAACGGCGCGGCGCCGAGCAGATCGACCTCCTCCTCCAGCGCGTCGAGCCGATCGGAGACGTCGCGGGGCTGCACGTCGAGGTGACGGTTCGCGGCGGCGAGCGGGCGGGCGACCTCGCGCATCACGCGCAGGCAGGCGCGCACGAGGCCGATCGCCATGCCGGTCTGCAACAGCACGATGCCCGCGCGGATGCGCTTGAAATAGCCCTCGATCGGATCGGCCAGGAGATCCTCGTCGGGAACGAAGACGTCGCGGAATTCGACGCCGAAGCTGCGCGTGCCGTCGAGCGCGAGGAAGCGGCCGGGCCCGGTCAGCCGCAGGCCCTCGGCCCCGCAACGCATGACCGCCATGGCGTAGCGCCCCTCCGGCCGGCCGAAAGCGGCGGCGAAGACGTGATCGGGCCCGAGATTGGCCACCCAGGGCAGGGTTCCGCTGACCCGGTAGCCGCCGGCCGTGCGCAGGCCCTCGAGCCGGATGCGCTCCAGGCCCATATAGGTCTTCATCGGGTTCGCGAGGCCCGCACCGCCGAGCACGGCGCCGGAGGCCACCTGCGGCCCGAGCCCGGCGCGGAGCGTGGCGTTGTCCGAGCAGGCGATGATCCAGGCCAGCGTCGCTTGGCATCCCATGCAGAAGGCGGTGGAGAGGCAATGCTCGGCCGCCTCCGCGGCGGCCTGGATGGCGCCGCCCAGATCCGCGGCCCCGTGCGGCCCGCCGGCCGGGAGATGCGCCGCGTAGGCACCGGCTGCCCCGAAGGCACGCAGGGCCGCCTCGGGATAAAGCCCCTCCTCGTCGATGCGCCGGACGAGGGGCACGAGCTCGCGCTCGGCCGCGAGCCGCAGATCGGCCAGCATGGTCTCGGTCGCAGTGGGCCTGTCCGGCCCGACCTGCATGGTCGTTACCCGCAGCATGGTCGTCTCCCCGGCGGACCTCGGGTTCGGATGCCCGGTGCGCCTGCAGCGCGCGAAGGACCGGCCGCCCCCGGTATCTCCAAGAACCATGCCACCCTGGCGGGCATGGGCGCCGGAGCAGCCGCCCTTTGTCCGGCCGATCCGGCCGCCCTACCTCGCGGGCGAAGCCACATTCTCAGGCAGGAGGTGAACGCATGACCGATCATCCCGCCCTGGCGCCGGGCCGGGTCGCCGTCATCACCGGATCCGCGAGCGGCATCGGCCTTGCCGCCGCCCGCTACTGCGCCGGCCGCCGCATGAGCGTGGTGCTGGCCGACCTTCCGGGCGAGGCGCTCGACGCCGCGGCCCGGGAGGTGGCCGCCGCGGGCGCCGGGGTGCGGGCGGTGCCGACGGACGTGGCGCGCCGGGAGGCCGTGGAGTCACTGCGCGCGGCCGCCGCCGCCCTCGGCCCGGTGTCGTTCGTGATGGCGAATGCGGGGATCGAGGCGGGCGGGCGCTTCTTCTCCGACGACGCCACCTGGCACCGCATCCTCGACACGAATCTCTGGGGCGTCATCAACACGCTGCAGGTCTTCGTGCCGGGCCTGATCGAGGCCGGCGCGCCGGCCGCCATCGTGGTGACGGGCTCCAAGCAGGGCATCACCACGCCGCCGGGCAACACGCCCTACAATGTCAGCAAGGCGGGCGTGAAGGTCGTGACCGAGGCGCTCGCCCACGAGCTGCGGGAGCGCGGCGTGCCCGTCACCGCCCATCTTCTGATCCCGGGCTTCGTCTATACGGGGCTGACGCGTGCCCGCGGCGTGACCGAGAAGCCGGCGGGCGCCTGGACTCCCGACCAGACGGTGGCGAAGATGGCCGAGGGAATCGCCGCAGGCGACTTCTACATCCTGTGCCCCGACAACGAGACGACCCGGGCGCAGGACGAGAAGCGCATGCGCTGGGCGGTCGAGGACATCATCCGCAACCGTCCCGCCCTGTCGCGCTGGCACCCGGACCACAAGGACGCCTTCGCGGCCTACATGAAGGATTGAGGGGATTCCGAAGGGGCTTCAGGCCCTTCGGCGGGGGTTGCAGGGGGCGGCGCCCCCTGCGTTGGCGGTGCGCTTGCATGGCGCCCGATCGGAACGTGGAGATGTCAGGCCGCATGCCCAAGATCATTCCCGTCGCGTCCTTCGACGGCGTCGTGTTCGGCGCGACCGGCGACCTGACCATGCGCAAGCTCCTGCCGGCGCTCTACTACCGCTTCCGCGACCGGCAGATCCCGGAGACGAGCCGCATCATCGCGGCGGCGCGCAGCCACCACCCCGATTCGGAGTACCGGGAGATGGCGCAGGCGGCGCTCAGGCGGCACGTGCCGGCAGCCGACCTCGACCCGGCGACCATGGAGGGCTTCCTCGCCCACATCACCTATGTCGCCGTCGACGGGCTCGGGGACGAGGGCTGGCCGGACCTCGCCCGCCTCCTCGACGAGCGGCCCGACCAGGTGCGCTCCTATTATCTCGCCACCTCGCCGAACCTCTACGGCCCGATCTGCCGCAACCTCAGCGCGCATGGCCTCATCGGCCCGAAGTCGCGGGTGGTGCTGGAGAAGCCGATCGGCCACGACCTCGCCTCCGCGAAGGCCATCAACGACCAGGTCGGGCAGGTCTTCCCCGAGAACCAGATCTTCCGCATCGACCACTATCTCGGCAAGGAGACGGTCCAGAACCTGCTGGCGCTACGCTTCGCCAACACGATCTTCGAGCGGCTGTGGAACGCCGACGTGATCGACCACGTGCAGATCACGGTGGCGGAGACGGTGGGGGTCGAGGGACGGGGCGGCTATTACGACGGCTCGGGCGCGCTGCGCGACATGCTGCAGAACCACATGCTGCAGCTCCTCTGCCTGCTCGCCATGGAGAGCCCCCTCTCCCTCGACCCGGACGCGGTGCGCGACGAAAAGCTGAAGGTGCTGCGGGCGCTGAAGCCCATCCCGGCCCACGACGTCCCGTCCCTGACCGTGCGCGGCCAATACGTGGCGGGCGCGATCGACGGCAAGCCGGTGCCCGGCTACCTCGCGGATCTCGGCGGGGAGACGCGCAGCCTCACCGAGACCTTCGTGGCGCTGAAGCTCGACCTGATGATGCCGCGCTGGGCCGGGGTGCCGTTCTACCTGCGCACGGGCAAGCGGCTGCCGCAGAAGATGTCCGAGATCGTGGTGCAGTTCCGCTCCTCGCCCTTCAGCATCTTCCCGCCCGAATCATTCGCCCGCGAGCCGAACCGGCTGGTGATCCGGCTCCAGCCCGAGGAGGGCATCAAGCTCGAGATCATGACCAAGGAACCGGGCCCGGGCGGCATGCGCCTGCGGGCGACGGGCCTCGACATCAGCTTCGAGCAGACCTTCAACCAGCGCTATCCTGACGCCTACGAGCGCCTGCTGATGGATGTGGTGCGGGGCAACGCCACGCTGTTCATGCGCCGCGACGAGGTCGAGGCGGCCTGGGCTTGGGCGGACGGCGTTCTCCAGGCCTGGGCGGACCGGCCCGAGCCGCCGCGCCCCTACCCGGCCGGCACCTGGGGACCGACGGCGGCCATCGCGCTGATCGAGCGCGACGGCCGCACCTGGCACGAGGATATCGATCAGTAGGAGGCCCGTACGGCGCCGAGGAGGAGGCGCGGCGTCCCCTCGGCGAAGTTGAGGCCGGCATCGGCTGCGGGGCGGATCGGCTCCAGACGGATCGCCCGGCGCTCGGCCCGGAAGGCCGGCAGGGTGGCGGCGGGATCGCCGGAGAACAGCCCTTCCAGCTCCCCGGGCCGCAGGGCGCCGTCGGCTGTGTGGATGCGCCACGCCAGCGTCTCGCTGCGGGTTACGTCCCTGTCGCGCCCGGCGCGGGGAAAGAGCGCGCCATAATCCTGCGGCCTTCCATCCGCCTCGCCGACGACCGTGCAGGTTGCCGCGCGGGTGGTGCCGAAGACGAGGCCGACATGCGGGTTGGTGGTGCAGGTGAGCGTGCCGGCGGGCCGCATCCGCTCCGCGCCGGTGCGGGCGAAGGCGAGCGTCGCCGCGGAAGCGAGGGCGGCGAGCGAGAGGGCGATGACGATCGACCGCATGACGAATCTCCGACGCTGAGGGGCGTTCCGGTCGCCCTCGAAGTCTGGCGTTAACCATGCCGGGGAAGCGTTGCCGCCGTATTCCGTCGAAGATTGCGTGCCCGTTGCGCGGCGGATCAGCCCCGCCTCGCCGGCAGGCCGAGGAGCACCTCGCGCTCGCCGAAGTCGCGCCGGTCCAGGGGCACGATCGCCCCATCCGGCCCGATGCGATGCAGGCGGTAGCCGCACAGGACCTCCGCGAGTTCCCCGGGGGCGATGCCCGGCTCCGCGCGGGAGAGCTCGATGAGCAGCCAGGGTGCGAAGCGTCGCAGCGCCGCCGCAGCACCCCGCAGGGCCGGCAGCCCGGCCCCTTCCAGGTCGAGGCGGATGCCGTCGAGGCGCTCCAGGCGGTAATGGCCGACCACCGCGTCGATCGTGGTGAGCTGCACCTGGGCGGTCAGGCGCCCGGCGCCGCCGCGCCCCTCCGCGAGGGTGCCGCCGATGTAGCGGCCCGCGCGCGCATCGACCATCCGGGTGCCGGGCACCGCATCGACGCCGCAGGGGATGCGCCGGACCTGCTCCAGGCGGTTCGCCGCGACGTTGGCGGCGAGCTTGCGATGCGTGGTCTCCAGCGCCTCGAAGGCGTAGACGGCTCCGGACCGGCCCACGCGCTTGGCCGCCACCAGGGTGATCTCGCCGAAGCGGGCGCCGATGTCGAACAGCACCTGTCCGGGCTGCAGCAGCCGGTCGAGGCAGCGCACGACCGCCCGGCTGTGATAGCCGAACCAGAAGATCTCGCTGGCGGTCTGCTCGCGCAGGTCGAGCGCCATCCGCAGATCGCCGTCGAAGTCGACGACCTCCTGCACCCCGAGTCCCGTGCTGCGGCGTCGGATCGCCTCGACCACCGGGTGGGCACCCTGCACGCGCCCGAGCTGCAGCGTCAGTTTTCGCGCCAGGCGGACCGGAACCACGCGCATACCTCATGCGGCTCAACCCTGACGGGAGGTGTGACGCACCGGATCCGTCTGCGCCGTCCGTGAAGATTGCGGATTCACGATGATGGGGCGGATGAAAGGCCGCACTCGAACGTCAGCGGCCGGACGGGGTTCGAGCCTTGAATGAGTCCATAGAATAACTCCAAGTCATATCAGTAACATACAGGCTCGGTCCGAGGCTTCCCTTATGGCGCCGGCCGCACTAGAGGGAGCCCGTCACGGCCCTCCGCCGCAGGGCCGCCCGAGGAATCCGCATGCCGTCTCGCCGTTCGACCCGCCTTGCCCTGACGCTCGCCCTTGCGCTCGCCGGGGCGCCCGTGCTCGGCCAGGAGGGGGAGGCGCCGGAGCCGGCTCCCGCGCCCGCGCCCGCAAAGCCGGCCCGCCGGCCCGCGCCGGCCCCGCGCAAGCCGGCGCCGGCGAGCGCGCCCGCGGCGGCCCCGTCCGGCTGGCCGCCGGGGGCGAGCGCGGTGAGCGAAGTCTATGGCGACTGGACGATCAACTGCACCCGCGAGAGCGCGGCCCGGCGCTGCGCGCTGTCGCAGGCCCAGGGCGAGGCGCAGACCGGCCGGCGCCGCTTCAGCATCGAACTGCGCCCGCCCGAGAACGGCCGCAGCGAGGGGGTGATCCTGATGCCGCTCGGGCTCGCGCTCGAGCCCGGCGTCACCTTCAAGCTCGACGACGCGACGCTCGGCAAGGGCGCGCCCTTCAGCACCTGCGTGGCGGCGGGGTGCGTGGTGCCGATCAGCTTCCCGACCATCGCCACCGATGCCATGAAGACCGCCGTGGCCCTGCGGATCACCGGCACCAAGCCGAACGGCGAGGCCGAGACCATCACGGTGCCGCTCGCGGGCTTCGCCGCGGCGCTCGCGCGCGTGGCGCTGCTCGCGGGCTGAGCAGCCGCGCATCTGCCTCACTGTTGAGCAGAGACCTGCCCGCTCAGTGCGCTCTCAAGCGCCGCGCGGGGCAGCGCGCTCGCGGGAACGGACTGGCATGTTTCCTGCCAGAAGGCCGTACAGGCTGGCCGGTCACGGCCGGGGCAAAGATGCCCGAGCCTTGGACAGGGTTGTCCGATCGACAGGGTGACGGGGCGGCATCGTAAGGCCGGTCTCCCGCACCCTCATTCCTGAAGCGCGACACCACCCCCCGCGGGGGCTTCTTGCGTGAGGCTCAACCCATGGCCAGTTTCAAGACCGTGATGAAATCGGGGCATCCCCCGACGCTGTTTGCCGCCTTCCTGTATTTCGACTTCTGCTTCGCGATCTGGGTGCTGAACGGCGCCATGGGCCCGTTCATCACCGAGACCTATCGGCTCACCCCGGCCCAGACCGGGTTCATGATCTCCCTGCCGATCCTCGCCGGCGCCATCATGCGGTTTCCGCTGGGCGTGCTCGCCCAGTATATCGGCCGCAAGAACGCCGCCATCACCGAGATGGCCCTCATCATCCTGGCGATGGCCTACGGCTTCTTCGTCGTCAGCAGCTATGGCGACGTGCTCGCCATGGGCGTCCTGCTCGGCATCGCCGGCGCCTCCTTCGGCGTCGCCCTCTCGCTCGGCTCCGGCTGGTTTCCCGCGCAGCACAAGGGGCTGGCCATGGGCATCGCGGGCGCGGGCAATTCCGGCACGGTGCTCGCCGTGCTGTTCGCTCCGCCGCTCGCCCAGGCCTATGGCTGGCAGGCGGTCTACGGCTTTGCCGGCGTCGTCATGATCCTGCCGCTGCTGGTCATGATCATCTTCGCCAAGGAGCCGCCGGACCGCGAGCACCAGAGCTTCCGGGAGCACATCTCCTGCCTGTTCGAGAAGGACGGCTGGGCCTTCAACCTGATCTACGTGATCACCTTCGGCGGCTTCATCGGCCTGTCGAACTTCCTGCCGACCTTCTTCTACGAGCAGTTCGCCGTGACCAAGGTCGAGGCGGGGCGGCTGACCATGCTGGCGGCGCTGATGGGCTCAGGAATCCGGGTGGTGGGCGGCTACTTCGCCGACCGGCTCGGCGGAATCCTGGTTCTCACCGTGGTGCTGCTGGCGGCCGTGGGCTCGTTCCTGCTGCTGACCGCCACGCCGCCGCTGCTGCTGACCACGATCCTGTTCATGGTCTGCTTCGCGGCTTTGGGTGCAGGCAACGGGGCGCTGTTCCAGCTGGTACCGCTGCGCTGGCCGAGCAACACGGCGGTGGCGGGCTCGATGATCGGGGAGATCGGGGCGCTCGGCGGGGCGATCCTGCCGAACGCGATGGGCCTGTCCAAGCAGTTCACCGGCGGCTTCGCGGCGGGTTTCGTGGGCTACGCCGTCTTCACCGCCGTGGTCCTCGGCTGCCTGACCCTGTGGTCGCGCCAGTGGGTCGGCCGCTGGGTCGGCCCCCGCGGCAAGGTGCTCGCCGCCGGGACCGCCTCCGCGCAGGCGGAGGGCGACCTCCTGCCGGCGGCAGCACAGCGCGCCTGACGGGGGCGACGCCCCAGGAGGCATTCCCCCCTCTCCTGTTCAGGAGAGGGGACCGCATCCCGACCGTCGGCCGCTCAGGCGGCCGCGCTCTGACCGGCCGCGAGCGCCGCGTCCCGCTCGCGCACCCGCGCCACCGCCGGACGCTCCGTGTGGCGGGCGATATAGGCGGCGATCTCGGGCGTCTCGGGCACCAGCTTGAACATGGTGGTCCAGGCGAGGGCCATGCCCCACAGCACGTCGGCGGCGCTGAAGCGCTCGCCCAGCAGATACGGCCCGCGGCGGAGCTGGTCGTTCACGACGCCCATCACCGCCTCGAAGCTGCCATAGGGCGACATGGCCTGCGGCCCGGCATCGAGCTCGCGCGCCTTGTCCACCACCGCGGGCTCGAAGCAGCTGCCGTAATAGACCATCCAGCGCAGGTAGGGGCCGCGCAGCGGGTCGCCGAGCGGCGGGGCGAGGCCGGCCTCGGGGAAGAGGTCGGCGAGATAGATGAAGATGGCGGGCTGCTCGGTGACCAGGGCCTCGCCGTGGCGGATCGCCGGCACCTTGCCCATCGGGTTCACCGCCAGATAGGCGGGCTGCCGGTTCTCGCCCGCCCTCATGTCGAGCACGTGGAGATCGTAGGGCGCGCCGAGCTCCTCCAGGAGCAGGAGCGCGCTCGACGAGCGGGTGTTCGGCGAATGGTAGAGCGTCACGCGGTCCGTGGTCATGCGGTCGGTCTCCGGCCGCCCCCGATTCGGAGGCGCTGCCACGCTCAAGCGGCCCGCCCGGCGGATCAAGGGGGTTCGCCTTGCCTTTCGGGGTGCAATCCGATAAAGCGCCCGCCATCCCACACGCGGAGCCGGCCTCATGCCTGAATGAGGCGTTTCCGGTGGCTGGCCGCGCGGCCGGTCGCTTCCTCCGCGGCGGATAGAACCGGAGAGAACTTAAGACATGGCCCTTCCCGATTTCTCGATGCGTCAGCTCCTCGAGGCCGGCGCGCATTTCGGTCACCAGGCGCACCGCTGGAACCCGAAGATGCAGTCCTACATCTTCGGCACCCGCAACAACATCCACATCATCGACCTCGCCCAGACCGTGCCGGCGCTGTACCAGGCGCTGCAGGCGGTGAGCGACACCGTCGCCAAGGGCGGCCGCGTGCTGTTCGTCGGCACCAAGCGGCAGGCCGCGGACGTGGTGGCGGAATCGGCCCGGCGCTCGGCCCAGTACTTCGTGAACTCCCGCTGGCTCGGCGGCACGCTCACCAACTGGAAGACCATCTCGGGCTCGATCCAGCGCCTGCGCAAGGTCGACGAGATCCTCGCCGGCGGCGGCCAGGGCCTCACCAAGAAGGAGCGCCTGATGCTGTCCCGCGAGAAGGACAAGCTCGAAAAGGCGCTCGGCGGCATCAAGGACATGGGCGGCGTGCCCGACCTGCTGTTCGTGATCGACACCAACAAGGAGCAGCTGGCGATCAAGGAGGCCAAGCGCCTCGGGATCCCGGTGGCGGCCATCGTCGACACCAATTCCGACCCGGACGGCATCACCTACGTGGTCCCGGCCAACGACGATGCGGGCCGCGCCATCGCGCTCTATTGCGACCTCATCGCCCGGGCGGCGATCGACGGCATCTCCCGCGGCCAGGGTGCGCTCGGCATGGATCTCGGCGCCTCGGAGGAACCGCTGGCCGAGGAACTGCCCGCCAACCTCAACGAGCCCGAGGTGGCCCATCTCGACATCGCGGAGCCCTATGTGGGCGAGCCCTTCGAGCTGCTCGCCGCCCCGCGCGGCGCGCCCGACGACCTGACCAAGCTCACGGGCGTCGGCCCGCAGCTCGTCCAGAAGCTGAACGACGCCGGCATCTACCATTACTGGCAGATTGCCGCGATGGCGCCGGAGGACGTGGCGAAGGTCGATTCCGAGCTGAAGCTCAACGGCCGCATCGAGCGCGACGGCTGGATCAACCAGGCGCGCGCCTTCGTCGAGGCCGCCGCGGCGGCGTAAGCCGCCGGCGCAGCGTGAGGCCGGGCGCCCCGGGGCGCCCCCGACAGCGTAACGACAAGTTCAGCCCGGCGCTGGTGCAGCGCCGGGCTCCCTTTATCCGGTTGAGTGGAAAGGACGTCCCATGGCCAACATCACGGCTGCGATGGTCAAGGACCTGCGCGAGAAGACCGGCGCGGGCATGATGGACTGCAAGTCCGCCCTGAACGAGACGGCGGGCGACATCGAGGCCGCCGTGGACTGGCTGCGCAAGAAGGGCCTCGCCAAGGCCGCCAAGAAGGCCGGCCGCGTCGCCGCCGAGGGCCTCGTCGCCGTCGAATCCGCCGGCCGTCACGCGGCGGTGGTCGAGGTGAATTCCGAGACCGACTTCGTCGCCCGCAACGACAGCTTCCAGGCCTTCGTGCGCGAGGCCGCCAAGGTCGCGCTCAACGCCGAGGGCGGCGTCGAGGCGCTGGAGGCCGCGCATTTCCCGGGCTCGCAGACGACCGTGAAGGACCGCCTGCAGGAACTCATCGCCACGATCGGCGAGAACATGACCCTGCGCCGCACGGCGAAGCTCACGGTCGAGAAGGGCGTGATCGCCACCTACGTGCACAGCCAGGTGAGCGAGGGCCTCGGCAAGATCGGCGTGCTCGTGGCGCTTGAGTCGGACGGCGATGTCGGCTTCCTGAGCACGCTCGGCCGCCAGATCGCCATGCATGTGGCGGCGACGAACCCGCTCGCCCTCGACGCCACGGGCATCGACCAGGCCACGATCGAGCGCGAGAGCAACATCCTGCGCGAGAAGAATGCCGGCAAGCCGGACCACGTGCTTGCCAAGATCGTCGAGAGCGGCCTGAAGAGCTACTACAAGGAGGTCACCCTCCTGGAGCAGCCCTTCGTGCACGACACCTCGAAGACGGTGTCCCAGGTGCTCAAGGAGGCCGAGGGCAAGGCCGGCGGCCCGGTGAAGCTCGCGGGCTTCGTGCGCTACGCCCTCGGCGAGGGCATCGAGAAGGAAGAGGGTCCGGACTTCGCCAGCGAGGTCGCGGCGGCGGCCAAGGGCTGAGCGCGTCCCCTCCCCTCGCGCGATCATCTCAGGCCGGAGACGGGTCAGCCCGTCTCCGGCCTTTGTCGTTCACGCGCCGCCAGGGAGCAGGCCGCCTATCGCGCGCCGCCCACATTCTCCGACATCAGCTGCTGCAGACCCCGCTGGTCCGGGCTGGCGGGCTTCTTGCGCGCGACGATCGCGCCCGTGGTCGCCGGATCGCGCATCGCGGAGGCCAAGGCGGGGGTCTTCGATGCCTCGGGCCGGGCGGCCCATTGGGCCGCGACCGCGAGCGCCGCGATCGACAGGATCGCCTTGATGCCGCCGGTCAAGAGGCGCCACATGGCCGGACACTCGCCTGGGGAATTCGACCCGCCGACCCTAGGCCGCACCCGTTAACAAGGGTGCCATACAGGATCCGGCAGATTGCTTCGCAAAGGCGGATGCCGGCGTCTCCCGATCGCCGCGCCGGCTCATGCGGGTGAATCCTGGTGGGCCATGCGCCAGGGTCGCGGTTCCTGTTCCCCGAACCACTGACGCTCCTGCGACTACTCGGCCCACTGAGCCTCACAGGAATGGGTTGCAGAGAACTGGTCCGCCCCATCCCGTCATCGCCGGCCCTTCCACCGCGCAGCCCAGACGGGTTCCGGAAGCCTCCGGGCGCGCTGGCGGTCAGGACTGCCCGTGTAGCAGACCACGCCGGCGGGGCAACAGGAATGGTCGCGCTCGGCTGCGTCGAAACGCGGCGGGGCTACTTCAGCGCATGGCCAGGCGCGGCATGCTCTGCAGCGCGGGCGGCGCCAAAGCGGCCTTGCCGGCGCCGTGGCGATAGAGGCCGCGATGCTTGGGATCGGGGCTGAGCGCGTCCGTGATGCCGATCACCGTCTCGGCGGCGCCGAGCAGCACCGCCCCGTCCGGGGCGAGCTGGGCGGCGATCCGCCCGAGCACGTCCGCCTTCGTCGGCGCGTCGAAATAGATCAGCACGTTGCGGCAATACACGATGTCGAAGGTGCCGAGCTGATCGAACCGGTCGAGCAGGTTGAGCGGCCGGAAATCCACCATCTGCCGCAGGGCGGCGCTGATCCGCCACTGCTCGCCCACCTGCTCGAAGTGCTTGAGCATGAGTTGGACCGGAAGGCCGCGCTGGACCTCGAACTGGTTGTAGAGGCCGAGCCGCGCCTTCTCCAGCACCTCGGTCGAGAGATCGGTGCCGATGAGGTCGATGCGCCATCCCGCGAGCCGGGCGGCGGCCTCGCTCAGGAGCATCGCCAGCGAGTAGGGTTCCTGACCGGTGGAGGCCGCCGCACACCAGATGCGCAGGCG
Source organism: Methylobacterium nodulans ORS 2060 (assembly GCF_000022085.1). Classification (NCBI taxonomy): domain Bacteria; kingdom Pseudomonadati; phylum Pseudomonadota; class Alphaproteobacteria; order Hyphomicrobiales; family Methylobacteriaceae; genus Methylobacterium; species Methylobacterium nodulans. The sequence goes on along the minus strand of NC_011894.1, from coordinate 1,787,323 downwards.
CCGCGTCGCGGCGCGGGCGGCGAGCGCCTGCGGCAGCAGCACGTCCCGGAACAGGTCGAAGGGCGCCCGGTCGCGGAAGAAGAAGGTCTCGTTGGTGGTCATCGCCTCGACCACCGCCGTCCCGATCGCGCTCTCGCGCGCGAGGCGGAGGGTGCCCACGAGCTCGGTGAGCGTGGCGATGCCGAAGCGCCGGCAGACCGGCGTGAGGCGGCTCTCGATCAGGTAACGCTTCTCGGGGGTCAGGGCGAGGCCGGAGCGCTGCTTGAGATAGAAGCGCAGGAACTCGAACTCGGTCTCGGTCATCGCTCTCCGCCCTTCCCGGCACCGCCACGCAAGGAGGGCATCAGGCCTGTCCGCCGGTGATCTGGGCCCGGAGGGCGGGTCCGATCGCGGGCAGGGCCAGGATCTCGTGGGCATAGCCGGCCTTGGCGATGCTGCCGGGCATGCCCCAGACCGTCGAGGACGCCTCGTCCTGCACCAGCATGGTGCCGCCGGCCTCGATCAGCGCCTTGGCGCCGTGCGTCCCGTCCGACCCCATCCCGGTGAGCACCACCGACAGGGTCGCCGCCCCGAACAGCGCCGCGGCATCGCGGAACAGCACGTCCACGGCGGGCCGGCAGAAATTCACCGGCGGCCCGTCGTCGAGGCGGATCGCGATGTCGGAGCCGTGGCCCGACAGGCCCATGTGGCGCCCGCCCGGGGCGACGGTGATGGTGCCGGGGCGAAGCCCCTCCCCGTGCCTGCCCTCGGCCGCCGGAAGCCCCGTGCGGGTGCCGAGATGCTCGGCGAAAACGCCGGTGAAGACCGGGGGCATGTGCTGGACGATGAGGATCGGCAGCCGCCGCAGGGCCGTGGCGCCGATCCCTTCGAGCACCTCGCCCACCGCCCGCGGCCCGCCCGTCGAGGCCCCGACGAGGAGGATTCGCGGCGCCGCGCGGGCGATCCGGGGGCGCAGCGTCACCGGGGCCGCCGGGCGCGCCGCCGGCGCCGGGACCGCCCGCTCCGCGAGGCCGGGCCGCTCGGGCAGGCTGCGCCGCAGGGGCCCGGCGCCGGTGGCGCAACCCGCCCGCAGGGCGGCACCGAGCATGCGGATCTTCTGGATCAGGTCCTCGCGGAAGCTCGCCGTCGTGGTGACGCCGCGATTGCCTTCGGGCTTGGGCAGGTAGTCGATGGCGCCGAGCGCGAGGCAGCGCAGGGAGATCTCGGCATTGCGCTGCGTCAGGGTCGACATCATGACGACCTGGAGGCCCGGCCGCTTGGCAAGCATCCGCGGCAGCGCCTGGGTGCCGTCGAGTTCCGGCATCTCGATGTCGAGCAGAACGATGTCCGGGCTGACGCGATCGAGGGTCTCGACGGCGATCCGGCCGTTCGAGGCCGTCGCCACCACCTCGCAGCCCGCCTCCTCCAGCCAGCGCGAGACGAGGCCGCGCACCACCGCGGAATCGTCCGCCACCAGTACCTTGATGCGCGATGCAGCGGGCGGGGTGTGGGACGGCGCAGCGGCAGCGACCATGGTGATAAGGGCCTCGGGGCGTCTCGGGAGCGTTTCTTCGAGGACGGACAGGCCGCCCGTCCCGGTCCGGCGGGCGCATGCCGCAGGCGCCGGGGGCCGGTCAGGCCAGGCCGACCTCCTGGAGCTTGGCGGTCATGATGTCCTTGTCGAAGGGCTTCATGATGTACTCGTCGGCGCCCGCATGCAGGGCACGGGCGATGGAGGCGACGTCGTTCTCGGTGGTGCAGAACACCACCTTGGGCCGGCTTCCGTCGGGCAGGCGCCGAAGCTCGCGCAGGAACTCGTAGCCGTCCATCTGGGGCATGCGCCAATCGAGCAGGATCGCGTCGGGCATCGCCTCGCGGCACAGGTCCAGCGCGTCAGTGCCGTCCTCCGCCTCCGCGACGCGGAACCCGATCCCTTCCAGGATGCGCCGGGCCACCTTCCGGATGACGGCGGAATCGTCGACGATCAGGCAGGTTCTCATCGCGTCTCCTCCCCTCAGGCCGCCGAGGCGGTCGTCCGCTCGTCGCCGAAGGCCAGCACGGCATCGACGTCGAGGACGATCAGGAGCCGCCCGTCGAGGCGGTGCACGCCGCGTGAGACGTTGCGCCAGCGCGCATCCATGTGCACCGGGTTCGGGCCGTAGGTGTCGGCCGAGAGCTTCATCACCTCGCCGACCTGATCGACGAGGAGCCCGTAGGCCTCGCCGCCGAGTTCGAGGCCCACCGCCATGTTGCGGCCCTCCGAGTCGCGGTCGGGCAGGCCGAGGCGCCGGCGCAGGCAGATCGCCGTCACGACCCGGCCGCGCAGGTTCAAGAGGCCCTTGATCTCCGGCGGCGCGAGGGGGACGTCGGTGAGGTTCGTGGCGATGAAGACGTCGTGCACCCGGTCGATGGGCAGCCCGAACGTCTCGTCGCCGAGGCTGACGGTGACGTAGTCGATGGTCTCCCCGACCGGGGCGGCGGCGGTCTCGCCCGGACGGGCGACATTGCTGTTGGCGGCCATCATGGGCGTCGCTCGGATCCTTGGGGCAAGTCCTCGGGGCAAGCCTGGGCGGAGGTCAGGCCGCCGCATCGAGGGAGGGAGCGGAGATCTCGTTGAGCGCGGCCACCAGGCCGCTGCGGTCGAACTTGGCCACGAAATCGGCGACGCCGAGCGCCCGGGCGCGCTCGATCACCTCGGGGGCGACGCTCGCCGCCAGCGCGATCACCGGCAGCGCCGCGATGCGCGGCGAGGCCACGCGCATGGCCTCGACGAGGTCGAAGCCGGAGCGGCCCGGCATGTCGAGGTCGCTCACCACGATGTCGATGCGGGTCTCGCCCGAGAGGATCGCCAGCGCCTCCTCGGCGCTCGCGGCGGTCGTCACCCTGTAGCCCGCCGCCTTGAGCACGGGCGTGAGCATCTCGCGGAAGAAGTCCGAATCGTCGACGAGCAGCAGCCGCGGGACCTGAGGCTCCCTGCGCCGCGGCGCGCGCGCCCAATCGTCATGGGCGAGCGGCAGGTAATGGGCGATGTTGACGATCTCGGTCGCCCGCCCACGCACCACCGCCGACCCGATCAGATCGGAGCGCTCCGCCGCGAGTTCCACGTCGAGCACCTCGTCGACGATGTCGACGATCTCGTCGACCGCGAGGCCCATCGAGCGCTCGCCGTCCGAGAACACCACCAGTGCCTGCGACCCCTCGCGCCGCAGCACCTGATCGGGATCGACCGGCACGAGGGGCATCAGCCGCCCGCGATACTGGATCAGCGGACGCCCGCCCACCCATTCGACCTTGGCGGCATCGACCTCTTCGAGGCGCGTGACCAGCGAGAGCGGCACCGCCTTGAGGGCGTCGCCGCCGCCCTTGAAGACGAGCAGCGTCACGGTCTGGTCGGCGGCCGCCACCTCCTCGACCTCCGCATCCGCCTCGCCGGGCTGGCCGCTGGCGGCGCCGAGCATGCGGGCGACGCCGTTGGGGTCGATGATGAGGACGACGGCGCCGTCGCCCAGGATCGTGTTGCCCGAGTAGAGCGGGATGTGCCGCAGCTTCGTCGACATCGGCTTCACGACGATCTCTTCCGTGTGGAAGACACCGTCGACCAGGATGCCGAAACGCTGCCGCCCGACCTGGCTCACCACCACGAAGCCCTCGTCGGAGGAGACGGCCGCCGCGTCCGTGTCGAGGCCGAGCAGCCCCGCGATGGGCACGATCGGCAAAAGCCGGTCGCGCAGGCGCAGCACCGGCGAGCCGTTGATGCGCTCGACCGTGTGGTCGCTGCCCGGCTGCACCCGCACGAGTTCGAGCACCGAGACCTGAGGGATCGCGAAGCGGTGGTTGCGCGCCGACACGATCAGGGCCGCCACGATGGCGAGCGTCAGCGGGATCTTGATCGTGAAGGTGGTGCCCTGGCCGAACTGGGTGCGGATGTCGACGGTGCCGCCGATCAGCTCGATATTCGTCTTGACGACATCCATGCCGACGCCGCGGCCCGAGACCGAGGTGATGGCCTTGGCGGTCGAGAAGCCGGGGTGGAAGATGAACTTCGCGACCTGCGCGTCGTTCATGCGCTCGACTTCCGCCTCGGTGGCGATGCCGCGCTCCACCGCCTTGCGGCGGATCGCGGCGAGATCGAGCCCCTTGCCGTCGTCGGCGATCTCGATGGTGATGGTGCCGCCCTCATGGAAGGCGCTGAGGCGGATCGTGCCCTTCTCGGGCTTGCCCGCGGCCTTGCGCTCGGCCGCCGACTCGATGCCGTGGTCGGCGGAATTGCGCACCATGTGGGTGAGCGGATCCTTGATGACCTCCAGCACCTGACGGTCGAGCTCCGTCTCGGCGCCCTGCATCACGAGGTCGATCTTCCTGCCGAGTTCGGATGAGAGGTCGCGCACGACCCGCGGCAGCTTCTGCCACGCCGAGCCGATCGGCTGCATGCGGGTCTTCATGACCCCTTCCTGCAGCTCGGCCGTAACGTTGGAGAGCCGCTGCAGCGGCACCTTGTAGCTGTTGTCCTCGTGGTGGCGGGCGATCTCGAGGAGCTGGTTGCGGGTCAGCACCAGCTCCGAGACCATCGTCATCAGATGCTCGAGGGTGTCGACGTTCACGCGGATCGTCTGCACCTTGCTGATCGCGGCGCCCTCGCCCTCGGGCTGCGGCTCGGCCTTGGCGGCGGGCTTGGCGGGCTCGGGCCTCAGTTCCGGAGCAGGACCGGGCGCCTCGCGAAAAGCCCGCTCCAGATCATCGAGCGAGACCTCGCCGGGCTTCAAGGCCCGCTCCAGCGTCTGCGGCACCAGCGTGCCGGTGGTCACCGCAGGCGAGGAGGGCTCGGCCGGTGCGGGAATCTCGCCCTCGGACATGCGCTCAAGCGCGCCGATCAGATCCTCGTCGGCTCCCGCCGGCTCGGCCGCCGTGCGCTCCAGCTCCGCCACGATCACCTTGATGCGATCGAGCGTCTGCAGGATGAGGGTCACCGCCTCTCTCGTCACGGTCATGCCGTCACGGAACTTGCCCATCAGGGTCTCGGCGGCATGCGCCAGCGCCTCGAGGCGCGGCAGGCCGAGGAACCCGCAGGTTCCCTTGATGGTGTGAACGAGCCGGAAAATATTGCGCAGGATCGTCTGGTTGTTCGGATCCTGTTCGAAGCGGACGAGCTCCAGATCGACCGTATCCAGGTGTTCACCCGTCTCGGTCAGAAACTCACGCAGCAAATCGTCCATTTCGGCAACTCGTCGGTGTCGCAGGACCTCTGCGCCGAGCGAGACTGACATCGGAGCGTTGATGATCCGTTGCCGCGGCCTGCCGCACTTGCGGAATCGGGCCGAGGCGCAGGAGAATCCGCTCCGCTACAGGCGGCAATCCCGCCGAGGCCGCGACGCCGTGGCGCCGAGAGGGCGCCGCCTCAAGGCCCCCCGATGGCACCCTCAGCATGAGGAGCGGAGCGGCTTCCACCCACCTCAGTTTCTATTCAGACCGCCGCGGGCTCGGCGCGGATCGTCACGGTGTCGCCGTCGATGGCGAAGCCGACCTGCATGCCGGCGGCCCGCGCCACGAGCCCGGCATAGTAGGGCTGGACACCATGGGCATCGACGGTGCCGCTCTCGGGCGTGCCGGCCATCAGCGCCTCGACATGGGCCGGAATGCGGGCATGGCTGCCCTTGCAGGTGAGCACGAAGACCGGCGCCTCGGCCTCGCCCGTCACCGCGACATCGATGACACCGCCCCGCGGGATGGCGGTCACGGCGATGATCACGAGGTTGAGGAGAAGCTTGACCTTGTTCTTCGGGAAGAGGGCGCGCGGTGCGCTCCAGGTGAGCTTGGTCTTCTCGTCCCCGAACAGGCCGCGGGCGACGCCCTCCGCATCCGCAAGGTCGATGGTCGCCCCGACCGAGCCCGCCGCCCCGAAGGCGATCCGGGCGAATTGCAGCCGCGCGGAGGCCTGCCTGGCGCTCTTGCGGATGAGGTCGATGGCGAAGTCGCGCATCCCTGCGTCGTTCTCGTCCTCCAGCACCTCCAGGCCGTTCACGATGGCGCCCACCGGGCTGATCACGTCGTGGCAGACCCGGGAACAGAGCAGCGCGGAGAGGTCGAGAGCATCGAGGGTGACGGTGATCATCAGGGGACTCCGGGGCCCGGTCCGGGAGACATCCGACGCGTGAATCGCCGGCTCTGGAGCGGCACGGATAGCGGCACCGCGGTGGTTTGGAAAGCGCGGGGACCGGGGGATCAGGACCGGCCGCCGCGACTGGTCGGTCACCACCCGCATGCGGGCCTCCATCGACAATCGGGCGGGCCCGGGGCATGAGGGATGCATGCCCGTGATGCTCTCCCAAGACCGCGTTCCGGATGCCGCCGAGCGCGACGCGATCGCCGCCATCCTGGCCGAGATTGCCTGCGCCGCCGGGGTGATCCTGCGCCGCTACGAGACCGGCCCCTGCCCACACCGCTTCAAGGAGGACGGGTCGCCGACCACGGACGCGGATCTCGCCGCGGAAGCCAGCATCCTCGCGGCTTTGCGCGCGCGCTGGCCCGAGATCCCGGTCGTCGCCGAGGAGACCGCCGGCACCTGTGGCGGCGCCTCCCTGTTCTTCCTGGTCGATCCCCTCGACGGAACCCGCGACTTCCTGCGGGGCACCGGCGAGTACAGCGTCAACATCGCGCTGATCGCCTCGGGCCGCCCGGTCGCGGCGGCGCTGGCGGCGCCCGCGCTCGGCCGCGTCTGGCGCGCGGGCGTCGGCGCCTTCGAGGCTCCGATCGCGGACGGCCGGCCCGGACCGGCCGTCGCGATCGCCGTGCGCCCGACGCCGCGCGAGGGCATGACCGCCCTGGTGAGCCGCCTGCACGGCAATCCGGCCGACGAGGCCTGCCTCGCGCGGCTGCCGATCGGGCAGCGGCGACCGGTCTCCTCGGCGTTGAAGTTCGGGCTGATCGCGGCGGGGGACGCCGATCTCTACCTGCGCAGCGGCCCCACGATGGAATGGGACACCGCGGCGGGCGACCATATCCTCACGCAGGCCGGCGGCTGCCTCGTCGACTTTGCCGGGCGCCCCTTCCTGTACGGCCGCAGGGCGCAGGGCTACCGCAACGGGCCCTTCGCGGCGCTGGGCGACCCGGCCTACGCGCATCGCGTGGCCCTGCCCTCGGCCTGAGGCGGCCGACGAGGACCCGCCGGCGCCGGCGGGTCCTGCCCCCCGCTCAGCTCTCGAGCCGGCGCTGGAGGGCCGGCCACCGCGCCTCCGCGGCAGCGATCACGACGGCATCGGCCGCCGCGCGGCGCGCCTCGTTGCGGAACAGGTAGAGGCGGCCGCTCCGATGCAGCGCCACGAGCGGATCGGCATCCACGAATCGGCCCTCGGCGATCCCGACCGGGTCGTAGCCGCCGAGGCGAGGCGCATAGATCTCCGGGTCGCGGGCGAAGGCCGCCCGGTTGGCAGGGCCGGCGAAGCGCCACGCGAGGCCGGCCCAGGCCAGCTCGTAGGCGGCGCGACCCGGCACCGGCCACTCGCCGAGCGCGTAGGAGACCGGGTCGTAGCCGCGGAGCGCCAGGCCCGACAGGGGATCGACGGCGAAGAGGGGCGGGAGCGGCGAGTGCGGGCCCGCCCCCTCGGGACCCACCGCGAGCGGACCGGCGACGGCCAGCGACAGCAGGCCGCGCCGCGTTAACCCGATATTGACCATATTCCGTTCATCCTGGCCCCTCCCGGAGGAGTCTCGCGGCCCACCGCGACCGAGCCGGGGAGCGTTGGTTTTTCGTATCGCTCGCGTCCGTGAAACCGGTCGCGGGACGATGCTTAGCGCCGGGATGCTAACAGATGCTCTTCGCCTCATCCGGACCGGATCCCGTGCGTCGCCCGACCCGCCGCGCGCTCCTCTGTGCGGCGGCATCCCTGGTCTGCGGCCTCGGCCCGGCGGCGGCCCAGAATGCGAACCCGGAGACCTTCGATTCCCGGGAGATCCTCGATTCCGGCCATCGTTTCTTCGGCGCGACCTCGCGCGGGCTGGCGCTGGCCGTCCAGGAGGCGGCCCGGCGCTGGGGCGAGCCGAACGGCTACATCCTCGGGCAGGAGGCCTCGGGCGCCGTGATCGGCGGGGTGCGCTACGGCGAGGGCACGCTCTACACCCGCAATGCCGGCCAGCGCCGCGTCTTCTGGCAGGGCCCGTCGCTCGGCTTCGACGTCGGCGGCGACGGCGCCCGCACCATGATGCTCGTCTACAACCTGCCCTCGGTGCGCGGCCTCTTCCGCCGCTTCGTCGGGATGGACGGCTCGGCCTACGTGGTCGGCGGCGTCAGCATGGCGGCGGCGGCGGCCGACAACATCGTGGTGGTGCCGATCCGCACCGGGGTCGGCGCCCGGCTGGGAATCAATGTCGGCTACCTGAAGTTCACGGACGAGCCGACCTGGAACCCATTCTGACCTCGGCGCTTGCTTAAGGTCGAGTCCAGCCGCGGATCGGGCCTTGGCCCCGGCACCGGTCCCGTGGCAGGGTCCGGTCGATCCGGCCCCGATCCCCAAGCGCCCCGATGAGAGTGTTGCCCGCGTGATCGAATCCGTAATGATCTTCGCGCTGGGTGTCCTCAGCGCGGGCCTGTGCGCGCTGGTCGTCCTGCCCTCCCTCAACGCCCGGGCCGAGCGGCTGGCGCGGCGGCGGCTCGAGGCCCAGTTCCCCATGTCCATCGCCGAGCTCACCGCCGAGAAGGATCATCTGCGGGCCGAGTTCGCCGTGCTCCAGCGTCAGCTCGAGCGCAAGGTCGAGGAGGCGCGGGCCGAACGGCGGGAGGAGATGGAGGAGTTCGGCCGGCGCGCGGTGCGGATCGGGACGCTCGCCACCGAACTGGAGCAGCGCGACGCCCGCCTCGCCGTGCTGGAGCGGGACCTCGCGGGAACCCGGGCCCGGCTCGCCTCCGTCGAGGCGGAGCGCGACGAGCTGCGCGTCGCCCGGGCGGCGGCCGAGGAGGCGCTGCGCGCCCTCGAAGGCCCGCACCAGCGGGCGCTCGCCGACCTCGAGGCCACCCGCACCGCCCTCGAGGAGGCGCGCCGGGCGCTCACCGAGGCCGAGACCGCCTGCGGCTTGGCCGAGGAGCAGGCGCGCGAGGCCCGCGAGAACCTGGTGAGCGTCAGCGAGAGCGTGGCGGCTGGTGCCCACGCCCAGATCCAGGCGCTCGAAGATGCGCTGGCCGACCTGACCGCCCGCCACGTCGCCGTCGAGCAGGAACTCGCCGAGTTGCGGCCTGCCCATGCGGCCACCCTCGAAGGGCTCGCGGGTGCACGCCGGGCCTTGGCGGAGGCCGAGGCGCGCCATCCGCCGAGCGAGCGCCTGCAGGCCGAGAACGCCGCCCTCGAACGGCGGATCGTCGAGGTGGCGGAGGCGCTCATGGCCCAGGCGCGGCCCGCGGGCAGCCGGCCCGAGCCGCGCCTTCCCCCGGCCACCCCGCTGCCCTCGCCGGCCGCGGCGCGCTCGACCGGGTAGGGCTGCGTCGCCCTTGCCCGTCGCCTTGCTCTTGTCAGACCGGCCGTTTCAGGCCATCTCCGCGCCATTCCCTCACAAGCTGCGAGGCTCTTCACCATGACGGTCAAGCTGACGTCGTTTGCCCTTCTGCTCGCCGGCGCCGCGTTGACCGCCGGCCCGGCCACGGCGCAGCGCGACGACCCCATCCTCAAGAAGTACTGCACGGGCGACTATCTGACCTATTGCGGCAATCTTCCTCCCGAAAGCCCGGAAGTCGATCGCTGCTTCGAAAAGAACATGAAGAAGATCTCGGTCAACTGCAAACGGGCGATCGACGCATACGAAGACAGCCAGAAGCAGAGCAAGACCATCCGGAACTGATACCAACGGTCATTGGAAATGACCGTTGGAATGACCTGCGTGGAATCCGCCCCGCTCCTCATGCTGAGGCGCGGGCGATCGCAGATCGCGCAGGCTGCCTCGAAGCACGCCTGAGCGGTGATCCCATCCCCCCGAGCCTCGGACCAGCGGTCCGGCGTGCGTGCCGGCTGATGCCGGCCAGAGGCTCCGTGCGATCTTCGATCGCCAGCACCTCAGCATGAGGGCAGTTGAGGGTGCCATCGGAGGGGCGCTCAGTCAGCCGCGGTTCCATCCGCCAGGGTCGGCCCGGCCGGTGGCAACTGATCCCAACGGTCATTTTCGATGACCGTTGGGATGATCGGTGCGGAGCCGGGCCAGCAGAGCGCCGGTCCTTCAGGCGGAGGCTTCCTCGCGGGACACGGCCTGCAGCGCCGCCGCCAGATCCTCGATCGTGAACGGCTTGCGCAGGACCGTTTCGCCGGGCCCCGGCAGCGGCCCGTTCCGCCCCTCGTCCCGGCCGTGGCCAGTGGCGAACACCACCTTCAGCCCGGGACGCCGCCGCCGGGCCTCGGCCGCGAGGGTCGGCCCGTCGAGGCCGGGCATCACCACGTCGGTGAACAGCACGGCGACGTCCCGGTTCGTCTCCAGGCAGGCGAGCGCGGCCTGGCCGTCCGCCGCCGTCAGGGTCTGGTAGCCGAGTTCGCCGATCGTCTCGGCGCTGGCGCGGCGAACCATCGCATCGTCCTCGACCACCAGTACCGTGCGGGCCTTGCCCTCGGGCGCCGGCCCGGCGAGGCGCCCGCGCCCGGTCCCCTCCACGGGCGCCTCGCCGTCATAGACGGGCAGCACCAGCACGATCGCGGTGCCGAGCCCGGGCGCGCTGTCGATCCGCACCCGCCCCCCGGACTGCGTCACGAAGCCGTAGACCTGGCTGAGGCCGAGCCCGGTGCCGCGGCCCTGCGGCTTCGTGGTGAAGAACGGCTCGAAGGCGCGGGCCGCCACCTCGGGCGACATGCCCGTGCCGGTGTCGCGCACCGTGATGGCGACGGCGGGCCGGCCGTCCTCGGTCGTGTCGCGGGCGGTCTCCAGCGTCAGGCGTCCGCCGCCCGGCATCGCGTCGCGGGCATTGACCGCGAGGTTGAGGATCGCGTTCTCGAGCTGGTTCTGGTCGACGAAGATGGGCGGCGCCCCGGCGGCGAGGCGCGTCTCGACCGTGACCGTCTCGCCGAGCGTGCGCCGCAGCAGATCGACCATGCCGGTGATGAGCCCGTTCGGGTCGGTGGGGCGGGGCTCCAGGGGCTGCTGGCGGGCGAAAGCGAGGAGCCGGTGCGTCAGCTTCGCCGCTCGGTCGGCTCCGTCCAGGGCCCCGTCGATGAAGCGGCCCACATCGGTGTCGCCCCGGGCGAGGCGCCGCTGCAGCACCTCCAGCGAACCCGTGATGACGGCGAGCAGGTTGTTGAAGTCGTGGGCGATGCCGCCGGTGAGCTGGCCCACCGCTTCCATCTTCTGGCTCTGGCGCAGCTGCTCCTCGGCCGCGGCGCGCTGGGCGGTCTCGCGGGTGAGGCGCGCCAGCGCCTCCTCCTCCGCGCGGGCACGCCACAGGGCGAGCCATGCCATCAGCACGAGCGTCAGCGCCGAGACCGCGGCGACCGCGCCGTAGAGCTGCAGATTCTCGTGCCAGCGCTCCTCGGCCACCCGGGTCTGGAGCGAATAGGCGACCTGCACGGGATAGTCGCCGACCCGGCGCCAGGCCGTGCGCTCCTCGGGCAGGCCGGGCGGCGCCACGGTGGCGAAGCCGCCCTGGGGCCGCGCGTGGATCGCGCGCATCAGCGGATCGGCGGCGGGGAGACGCGGCTCGGCGCCGGCGCTCTCGGGCTCGCGCACCAGCACCGCCCCATCGGCGCGCAGCAGCAGCGCCTCGTGGGCGGTGGGCGCCGCGACCTCCGCGTAGAAGCGGCCGAAATAGCCGGTGCCGAGGGCGATCACGATGACGCCGTCGAAGCGCCCGTCCTCGGTCGAGCGGCGCCGGCTCACCGCGAAGGTCTGCTGGTCGCCCTCGCGGACGGAAGGGCTCACATAGATGCCGATGTCCCGCGGGCGATGGACGGCAAAGATGTCGCGGCCCGACAGGCTGGTGCCGAGGTCGCCCTCACGGCTGCTCGCCCGCACCACGCCCTGCGGATCCACCACCCAGACGGCGACCGCCTGGGCGAGCGGCGCCTTGAGGGTGGACAGGAAGGCGCTCGTCGCCGGGGCGCCGATCTGCGTCCAGGGCCGGTCGAAGACGTAATCGTCCACCCGGTCCATCGCCAGCTCGGCCGTGTCGAACACCTTCGAGGCGTGTTCGTGCATCACCGCGGCCGTGCGCTGGATCGCGTTGTCGGCCTCCCGCAGCACCTCGGCCCGGTTCCACCACGCGGCCCCGAGGAGGACCGCGCACGGAACCAGGAAGGCCGCAGCGACGAGGAGCTGGTGCAGGCGCACCGTCGAGAGGCTCACGGGTCTCCCTCTCAGCGCGGTGGCGGGCCGCCACGAGAACGGCACAAAGCTTAACCGTTCAGCAACACGATGGCGAGTGACGTTTGCGGCGCGGGTCCCCCGCTCCGCCGCTTCGTTGCCCCTTTTCTGTCCAGCAGGCTCGGTCCTCCCGTCGCGTCTCGGACCCGCCCCCGCTTCCTCGACCATCGCTCGCCGAGCATCTCCATCGACTCTCGCGATAGGCAGGCACGACGTGCAAATAAACCCGGAAACGGAATCTTTCAAATTGAGATGATTTTCGTCATTTATATGAAGCACGTCCCGTCATGATTCTATCGAGATCGACACGGGATCGCATGCGCCCGACGCGGAGGCATGCGGATGGGCCGGGCGGGCAGCGCGGCGCGGGATCGCCGGCTCCGCCCCGCGAGACGCGCCGGGAATGCGCCGCTCCGGCACAAACCAGGCTCGCATCGCTGCCGGTCCGCCGCTATGGTGCCGCGGCCACGCTTCGGATCCCGGATGCCCCTGTTCCGTCTCCTCCTCGTCCTCGGCTTGATCGCGCTCTGCGGAGCCTGCGGCCGGCGCGGCCCGCTCGAAGCCCCCCAGGCGGCAGCCCCGGCCGCGAGCCGTCCCGCCCTGCCCGGCACGGTCGGCGCCGGCGAGGGAGCCGCCGAGGAGGAGGATCCGGCCCTGCCGCCGACGCTCGACACGCCCGGCATCGCTCAGCCCTCCAAGCAATCCTCGCGCAACACCCGCAAGCGCTACACCGTCCCGCAGGGTCCCTTCCCGCTCGACCCGCTGCTGTGACCGAGGCCGGCGGGGCGATCGGAACCGGCCCCGATCGGCCCGGGGACGCGACGGGCCGCCGATTCGTGCTGGAGCAGAATCCGTTCACGGTGGAACGCCTTCTGCTCCAGGCCTTTGAGTTGACCGCATTTTCTGCGACGAACCGGCATCCGCTTCGTCGGAAAATGCTCTAGAGCCGTGCCCGTTTCGGTTGAACCGGGCACGGCTCTTCAGTCTTTGATTTTTCGCGCTCCCTGACGCCGAACCGGCATCCACTTCGGCGGGGAGCGCTCTAGGCGGGGCGACCAAACCGGTCGAGACCACGATGCACCACTTCACCTACCGGAACGGCACGCTCCACGCGGAGGAGGTCGATCTCGCGCAGCTCGCCGGAGAGATCGGCACGCCCTTCTACTGCTACGCCTCGGCCACCCTGGAGCGGCACTACCGCGTCTTCGCCGAGGCCTTCGCGGGCGACGATCCCCTGGTCTGCTACGCCGTGAAGGCGAATTCGAATCAGGCGGTGCTCGCCACGCTGGCGCGGCTCGGCGCGGGCATGGACATCGTGTCGGAGGGCGAGTTGCGCCGGGCCCTCGCGGCCGGCGTGCCCGCCGAGCGCATCGTCTTCTCGGGCGTCGCCAAGACGAAGGCCGAGATGGAAGCGGCGCTCCAGGCCGGCATCCTCTGCTTCAACGTTGAAAGCGAGCCGGAGCTCGCCGCCCTGTCGGAGGTGGCGCAGGGGCTCGGGCGCGATGCGCCGGTCTCGATCCGGGTCAATCCCGACGTCGACGCACGCACCCACGCCAAGATCTCGACGGGCAAGTCCGAGAACAAGTTCGGCATCCCGATCTCCCGGGCCCGGGAGGTCTATGCCCGCGCGGCCACCCTGCCGGGCCTGCGGCTGGCGGGCGTCGACATGCATATCGGCAGCCAGATCACCGATCTGGCGCCGTTCGACAACGCGGCGGCGCTGCTCGCCGAGCTCGCCCGCGACCTGATGGCGGCGGGGCACCGGCTCCACCACATCGATTTCGGCGGCGGGCTCGGCATCCCGTACCGGGACGACAACGCCCCCCCGCCCGACCCGAGCGCCTTCGCGGCGGTGCTGCGCCCGCATTTCCGCCCCTTGGGCTTGCGTCCGGTCTTCGAGATCGGCCGGATGATCGCCGGCAATGCGGGCATCCTCGTCACCCGGGTGGTCTACGTGAAGCAGGGCGAGGGCCGGACCTTCGTGATCGTCGATGCGGCGATGAACGACCTCATCCGCCCGACGCTCTACGAGGCCTATCATGCCATCCGTCCGGTGGCGCAGCCGGATCCGCACGCGCCGCGCCTTACCGCGGACGTGGTCGGCCCGGTCTGCGAGAGTGGGGATTATCTCGCCCTCGGCCGCGAGATGCCGGCCGTCGCGCCGGGCGATCTCATCGCCGTGATGACGGCAGGCGCCTACGGCGCGGTCCAGGCGGGCACCTACAACACCCGCCGCCTCGTGCCCGAGGTGCTGGTGCGGGGCGCCGACCATGCCGTCGTGCGCCCGCGCCAGACCTACGAGGAGCTGATCGGCCTCGACCGGGTGCCGGACTGGCTCGAGCCCGCACGGGGCGCTCCGGCGTCCTGAAGCGGGTGCGGGCCGGTCCCCGGGCCCGATCGCTCAAATGCGACGGATCCGCGAAACGCAGGCGCGAGGAGCCTGCCGCCATGGTCTCCGGGTCGTCGCCGAGGCCCGCCATGTCCGCTCCCCCCATCTCCGATCACCGCTCCCTCGCCGCCCGCGCCGAGGCCGCCGTCGCGCAGGCGCGCCGCCTCGCGGCGGAACACCACGCCCTCCTCGCCGCCGTGCGGCAGACCCTGCGGGACGGGCCGGTCTCCTCCCCGCCCGCGGGCCGGCCGCCTGAGCGGATTTGACCCGCTGGTCCCCGGCCGCCCGCGTGCTAGCCTTGACCCCTCGCCTGGCGCGGGAGGTTCGGCGGGTGCGAGCGAGCGGGAGCAGCGGATGAGCGTGGCCGAGCCGGAGACCGCCAGGACCCCGACCGACCGGACCCCGATCGACCAGCGTGACCTGAGCAGGGGCCTCGACCGGCTCGTGGTCCGGGCCGGCCGCGTCACCGCCTGGGAGCAGGCCTGGCCGATCCTGTGGCGCGGGCTCGCCGTTCTGCTGGTCTTCCTCGCCGCCTCCTGGCTGGGGCTCTGGCTCGATGCGCCGCCGTCCTGGCGCATGGCCGGAATCGGCCTCTTCGCCGTCGCGCTCCTCGCCGCCCTGCTCCCGCTCCTGCGCCTGCGGCCGCTCACCCGCCCGCAGGCGCTCGCCCGCATCGACCGGGATGCGGGGCTGCGCCACGGGCCGGCCCGCGCCCTGGAGGACACGCTCGCCCTCGGCACGCAGGATCCCGCGACGCGGGCGCTGTGGGAGCTGCACCGCCGCCGGGCCGCCCAGGCGCTCGACCGCCTCAAGGTCTCGGCACCGCGGCCCGGCATGGTCCGGCGCGACCCCTACGCCCTGCGCGCGGGTGCGCTCATCGCCGCGGTCGCGGGCGCCTTCGTGGCCGGCCCGGAGGCGGGAGAGCGCCTCGCGGCCGCCTTCGACTGGCGCGGGCCGCCCGCGCCGGGCCCGGCCTTCCGCATCGACGGCTGGATCGATCCGCCGCTCTACACCCGCCTGCCGCCGCTGATCGTCACCATCGCGGAGGCGGACCAGCACCTGCGGGCGCCGGTGAACTCCACCCTGGTGATCCGCGTCGCGGGCGCCGCGGATGCCAGCGTGACGCCCGGCAGCGGCCTCAAGCCCATCGCGCCCGCAAGCGCCCCCCGGCCTGAGCTGCGCGAGGAGCGCTTCACCCTCACGGGCGGGCCGGCCGATCTCACGGTGCAGACCGGGCTCTCCCGCGGCCACCGCCTCACCGTCGAGACCATCCCCGACAGGCCGCCGGAGATCGCCTTCGCGGGACCGCCCGAGGCGAATGGGCGCGGCACCTTCACGATCGCCTATCGGGCGAAGGACGATTACGGCATCGCCTCGGCCGAAGGCCTGGTGGAGCCGCTGACCCGCAGCCGCACGCTGGTGCCGCCGCCGCGCCTCGCGCTCAGCCTGCCCGCCGAGCCGCAGGGCGGCAACGACACCCGCACGCTCATCGACCTCACCGACAACCCTTGGGCGGGCGCCCGGGTGACCATGACCCTCGTCGCCAAGGACGAGGCGGGTCAGGAGGGGCGCAGCGCGCCCCTCGTCGTCACGCTTCCCGGCCGGGTGTTCACGCAGCCCCTCGCCCGGTCACTGGCGGAGGAGCGCCGCCGCCTCGTCCTCGATCCGGACGGGGGGCGGGCCCGCGTGCAGACCTCGCTCGACGCGCTCCTCATCGCGCCCGAGCGCTTCACGCCGCAATGGGGCGTCTTCCTCGGCCTCAGGGAAGCGGCCGGGCGCCTCAGGGCCGCGAAGTCCGACGAGGCGCTCGTCGAGGTGGCCGACTTCCTCTGGGCCATGGCCCTGCAGATCGAGGAGGGTGATCTCTCGGACGCCGAGAAGGCCCTGCGCGCCGCCCAGGACCGGCTGAAGGAGGCCCTCGACCGCGGCGCCTCCGAGGAGGAGATCAAGAAGCTCACGGACGACCTCCGCCAAGCGATGGACCGGTTCCTGAAGGAGTTCGCCCAGCGCCAGCAGCAGAACCCGCAATCCGGCGATTCCCGCCAGCAGCAGGCCGACCGGACCGTGACGCCCGACGACCTCGACCGCATGCTCCAGCAGATGCAGGAGGCGATGAAGCGGGGCGACGTGGCCGAGGCGCAGCGCCTCCTCGACCAGCTCCGGGGCATTCTGGAGAACCTGCAGATGGCCCAGCCGGGCTCGCGGATGTCCGACCCGGCCATGCGCGAGATGAACCGCTCGATGCAGGAGCTGGAGAACATGGCCCGCGAGCAGCAGGGCCTGCGCGACGAGACCTTCCGGCAGGGGCAGGAGCGGCGCTTCGGCCGCAACGGCCAGCAATCCCAGCCGGGTCAGCCGGGCGACCGTCAGCAGCAGGGCCAGCGGGGCCGTCAGGGGCAGCCGCGCCCGGGGCAGCAGCCCGGCGAGGGCGAGCAGGGGCAGAAGGGGCAGCAGCCGGGCCAGGGCGGCCTCGGCGAGCGCCAGCAGGCCCTGCGGGAGCGCCTGGAGGAGCTGCAGCGCCGGATGAAGGAGCTCGGGATGCAGGGCGAGCAGGGCCTCGCCGATGCCGAGCAGGCCATGCGCGAGGCCGAGCAGGCCCTCGGCCAGGGCCAGGAGGGCAGCGCGGTCGACGCGCAGGGCCGGGCCCTCGAAGGGCTCCAGCGCGGCACGCAGGGCATGGCCCAGCAGATGCAGCAGATGGGCCAGGAGGGTCAGAACGAGCAGCCCGGCGAGGGCCAGCAGAGCAACGGCCAGCCCGGCCAGCAGGGCCGCCAGGGCGCCCGCGACAACGACCCCCTCGGCCGCCCCACCCGCAGCCGCGACTATTCCGATGGCCGCGTGCGGGTGCCGACCGCTGAGGAATCCGGCATGGAACGCGCGCGGCGCATCCTGGAGGAGCTGCGCCGCAAGCTCGGCGACCCGAACCGCGCCCGCGAGGAGCTGGACTATTTCGAGCGGCTGCTGCGGCGGAATTGAGGGGATGCGACAGGTCGCTCGCCCGGCCCTCGATCCCCATGTAAGAGGCGCCGGCCCCTCGTCCGCGCGGGAGCGGGCTCGCGCCTCTTCGTTCCAGCACGACACGCCGCCGCCGCGACCGGCGCGCCGTCGCTCCTCGCTTCCGGACCTAGCCCCCGATGTCTGCCGATACCGTCGTCCTCATCGCCTGCATCGCCGTCGCCGTCGTGCTGCTCTTCGGCCTCGTCAACATGCTGCGGGGTGGCAGCGCCAATCTCTCGCAGCGCCTGATGCGCCTGCGCGTGCTGCTGCAATTCATCGCCATCGTGGTGATCATGGGCGTGATCTGGTGGCGCGGCGCCTGAGGCGGCGAAGGCTGGTTTTCGGAGACCGGCAGCACACCCGCCCGTTACCGGCTCAGACGGGGAATTCCAGCCGCGCGACCGTCCCGCCCTTCGACTCGTAGCGGACCTGCCCGCCAAGCTGCGCCGCGAGGTTCTGGATGATGCGGAAGCCCAGGCGGTCCCGGACCTGCTGGTCGAAATCGGCCGGCAACCCGCGTCCGTCATCCGTGATGGTCAGGAGGAGACGTCCGGCCGCAAGGGGCTCCAGGCGGATCGTGATCGTGCCCCGCGCGCCGTCCGGGAAGGCGTGCTTGATCGCATTGGTGACGACCTCGACCACGAGAAGCGACAGGGTCGTCAGGCGGCTTAGGTCCAGGCGGACCGGCGGCATCTCGACGCGGCAGATCACGGTCCGCGCGCCCGTCGCATCGAGCAGATCCGAACAGATCTCCTGCAGATACGCCCCGATCGGACGCTCGAGGCTCGCGGGATCGTAGAGCCGCCGGTGAATGCGCGCCATCAACTCGACCCGCAGGCGCGCCTCGTCGAGGGCGTTGAGGGCCGCCTGCGGATCATGCGCGGCCTGCCGCTTCTGCAGCGCAAGCAGAGCGGCCACGAACTGCATCGAGTTGGCCACGCGGTGCTGGAGTTCCTGGAACAGGACCCGCTGCTGCTCGATGAGGCGGTTCGAGAGCCGCTGCTGCTGCCGCAGCCGCTCGGAGGCGCGCTGCATGGACGCGATCAGGACGATATCGACCGCGACGATGAAGGCGTAGAGGACGAGGGCGAGCGCGCTCTCGCCGGTGAGCACCAGCGAATAGCGCGGCGCCATGAAGAAGTACCACGCGGCCAGCCCCGACAGCACCGCGCAGATGGTGCCGGGACGCGGACCGCACGCGAAGGTCGTGATGATGACGGCCGGAAAGAAGGTCAGGTAGGGGAAGCCGGAGGACAGGATCCCGTCGAGCGCGAAGCGAAGCGCCAGCGCCCCGGCGAAGGCCACGACCCCGCAGGCATCGGCGAGCCATGGATGGCGGCGCAGGCGCTTCGTGGCCTGCATCCAGCGCTCGAACCAGATCAGCGCCGGCGCGAGCGCCGCAGCCTGCCTCGACCCCGTCATCGGTCACTGATCCCCCTGCGCCCGCCCCTGTCGCACCGGCCCCACCAATGCTGATGCCCGCGGCGCCCCCGTCAGACCTGCCGACACGCGCCGCAGCCAGAGCGGATGGGATCGCCGCGCCGGCCTGCTGCGGCCCCGCGAGGAAGGATCCGGCAATCGAGTCTCCGAACCCACCGCCCGAACTCTCGGCAAGCGATCATAATCCACCGACCGGCAGGCTGACTATGTGGCGCGGAAGACCTAGGTCATTCAGTCTAGGTCCTCAGACGAAATCCGATTGATTGCTCGGCGATTGCTGCCGCAATCGCGCGGCAATGCGGATTTCGGCTTCGCTCAAGGGGGCGCGGAGCTTTGCTCCGCACCGCGCGAGTCTCGGCATGTGATCCGGTTTCCGGACGATCGGTTCGGAAACCGGATCACATGCCGAGACCCGCGCCCGGATCAACATGAAAGAACGGCACGGAAAGGCAGGACATTCCGGCGGGATTGCGAGATTGCTTGGCCCGGGGGGCCGGCCGCCTTGCGATCTCAGCGCGGGTTGCGCGCCAGGAACTCGCCCATCCGCTCCAGCGCCCGCAGGATGTTCTCGGCCGAGTTGGCATAGGAGAGCCGCAGATAGCCCTCGCCGTGCACGCCGAAATCCGGACCGCCGATGGTGGCGACGCCGGCCTCCTCCAGCAGCGCGGAGGCGAGCGCCTTGGCCTTCCAGCCCGTGCGGGCAATGTTCGGGAAGGCGTAGAAGGCGCCCTTCGGGGTGATGCAGGAGATGCCCGGCAGCCGGTTCAGGCCCTCGACCACGATGAGCCGGCGGCGGTCGAACTCGGCCATCATGGCAGCGACCGCATCCTGCGGGCCGTCGAGGGCCGCGATCCCGGCCCATTGCGTCGCCGCGTTGACGCATGAGAAGGAGTTCACCGCGAGCTTGCGCGCCGCCTCGTAGAAGGGGGCCGGCCAGACCGACCAGCCGAGACGCCAGCCGGTCATCGCGTAGGTCTTCGAGGCCCCGTCGAGGTAGATCAGCCGATCGCGGATCTCCGGATAGGCGAGCAGCGAGTGGTGCCGCTCGCCGTCATAGGTCATGGTGCCGTAGATCTCGTCGGACAGCAAAGCCACGTTGGGATGCGCGGCGAGCCCGGCAACGAGCCGGTCGATCTCGGCCTTCGGCGTCACGCCGCCGGTGGGGTTCGCGGGCGAGTTGAGGATCACGAGCCGCGTGCGGGGCGTGATCAGCGCCAGCGTCTCCTCGGCCGAGAACGCGAAGCCATTCGCCTCGCGGATCGGGATCGGCACCGGCGTCGCGCCCGTGAACTCGATCATCGAGCGGTAGATCGGGAAGCCCGGATCCGGATAGAGGATCTCCGCCCCCGGCTCGCCGAACATCAGGATCGCGGCGAACATCGTGACCTTGCCGCCCGGCACGATCATGACGCTGTCGGGGGAGACCTCGACGTCGAGGCGGCGGCGGATGTCGCGGGCAACCGCCTCGCGCAGGGGCAGGATGCCGGTGGCGGGCGTGTAGCCGTGATGGCCGTCGCGCAAAGCCTTGACCGCCGCCTCCACCACGTGGGGCGGGGTCGGCATGTCGGGCTGGCCGATGCCGAGGTTGATCACGTCCCGCCCGGCCTGAGCGAGCGCCGTGGCGCGCGCCAGCACCGCGAAGGCGTTCTCTTCCCCGATGCGCCCGAAGGCGGGAACGAGGGTCGGCATCGCCGCGCGCTGACGCTTACTGGCCGCTCTTGGCCGCGAGGCGGCTCGCGCCGAAGGAGAGCGCGCCGCCGATGACGATGAGCAGGATCCCGACTCTGACGGCGGCCCACAGGAGCGAGCGCTCGATGCCCTCGTCGACCAGCATCAGGACGAGGCAGGCGATCACCGGCAGCAACACCACGATGCCGATCGGGATCAACGGGTTGGTGGTCTTCTCGCTCATGAATCCGGCCTTGACGGGAGAAAATGCGCCGGCGTCATAGCACCCCGTCGCGCGGGAGGGGACACCCCTTGGTGGGAATCTTTCGTCCTGCGACGACGCGTGCGCCGGGCCAGTCTGGAACGGCTCGCCTCTGTTGCCTTCCCGCACCGCCCGGGTCCAAAGTCCGGCCCGTCGCTGGGAGACGGCCCGACCCGGCCGGGCCGTCTCAAGTCTCGATGTCACGCGCTCCCTGCCGAACCGGTATCCACTCCGGCGGGGAGCGCTTCCCAAGGAGGAACGCCCGCATGGCCCCGACGCCCCGTCCCCGGATCGACCCGAGCCGCCTGCGGTCGCGACTGTGGTTCGACAACCCCGACAATCCGGGCATGACTGCGCTCTACCTGGAGCGCTACCTGAATTACGGCCTCACCCAGGCCGAGCTGCAGGCGGGCAAGCCACTGATCGGCATCGCGCAGACCGGCTCCGACCTCTCGCCCTGCAACCGCCACCACATGGAACTCGCCAAGCGCGTGCGCGACGGCATCACGGCGGCGGGCGGCGTCGCCTTCGAGTTCCCCTGCCATCCGATCCAGGAGACGGGCAAGCGCCCGACCGCCGCCCTCGACCGCAATCTCGCCTATCTGTCGCTGGTGGAGGTGCTGTACGGCTATCCCCTCGACGGGGTGGTGCTGCTCACCGGCTGCGACAAGACCATGCCGGCCTGCCTGATGGCGGCCGCGACCGTGAACATTCCGGCGATCTCGCTCAATGTCGGGCCGATGCTGAACGGCTGGAGCCGCGGCGAGCGCACGGGCTCGGGCACCGTGGTCTGGAAGGCGCGCGAGCGCCACGCGGCGGGCGACATCGACTACCAGCAATTCCTCGACATCGTGGCCTCCTCGGCCCCCTCCACGGGCCATTGCAACACGATGGGCACCGCCTCGACCATGAATGCGCTCGCCGAGGCGCTCGGCATGGCGCTGCCGGGCTCGGCGGCGATCCCCGCCCCCTATCGCGAGCGGGGACAGGCGGCCTATGCCACCGGCCAGCGCATCGTCGAGATGGTGTGGGAGGATCTGAAGCCTTCCGACATCCTGACCCGCGAGGCCTTCGAGAACGCCATCGTCGCCAACACCGCCATCGGCGGCTCGACCAACGCGCCGATCCACATCAACGCCATCGCCAAGCTGATCGGCGTGCCCCTGACCTGCGACGACTGGGAGCGCGTCGGCTACGACATCCCGCTCCTGGTCAACATGCAGCCGGCCGGCGCCTATCTGGGCGAGGAATATTTCCGGGCGGGGGGCCTGCCGGCGGTCATCGCCGAGCTGATCGAGGCGGGCAAGATCCACGCGGACGCGCTCACCTGCAACGGCCGCACCATCGGCGAGAACTGCCGCGAGGCCAGGACCTGGGACCGCGAGGTCATCAAGCCCTATTCGGAACCCCTGCGGGAGCGGGCGGGCTTCCTCAATCTCAAGGGCACGCTGTTCGATTCCGCGATCATGAAGACGAGCGTGATCAGCCGCGAGTTCTACGACCGCTACCTGTCGAACCCGAACGACCCCTATGCCTTCGAGGGGCGGGTCGTGGTGTTCGACGGGCCGGAGGACTATCACCACCGGATCGACGACCCCGCCCTCGACATCGACGAGAACACCATCCTGATCATGCGCGGGGCGGGCCCGATCGGCTATCCGGGCGCCGCCGAGGTGGTGAACATGCAACCGCCGGGCGCGCTGATCCGCCGGGGCGTGCTCTCCCTGCCCTGCATCGGCGACGGGCGGCAATCGGGCACCTCGGGCACGCCCTCGATCCTCAACGCCTCGCCGGAGGCGGCGGCGGGCGGCGGGCTCGCGCTCCTGCAGAACGGCGACCGTATCCGCATCGACCTGAACAAGCGGCAGGCGGACATCCTGCTCTCGGACGAGGAGCTGGCGCGGCGGCGCGAGGACCTCGCCGCCCGGGGCGGCTATCCCTACCCGGCAAGCCAGACGCCCTGGCAGGCGATCCAGCGGGCGATGGTGGAGCAGCTCTCCGAGGGCATGATCCTGCGGGGCTCCGACGCCTTCCAGAAGGTCGCCCAGACCATGGGGCCGCCGCGCGACAACCACTGAGGGCGTTTCTTCTGCACCGCGACCGGCCTGCCGGGGCCGGTCGCGGCCGGCTTGGTGCCGGCCCCTGCACCTGAAACTCGGCGCGTTCCGGAACCGGGCTTCCGCACGAGAGAGGATGCTTCTTCGATCGGCCGCCTCTTGGGCCGTTGGCAAAGACAATAAAATCGCCAAGCGCCCGCTTGTCAGCGCCGTTGCTGAAATGCCGAGCCGCTTCGCGGCAGGTCCCTTGCTGGATTCCGGATCTCCTTCCGCTGACGCTGCAGTCGTCCGGAAGAGGGGCCGTCCGGAAGCTACAAGACGCCTCGTCCCATTCTTGACCTCATCCTGAAGTCGGGGGTGCGGTCAACCGAACCGGACTGATCGCAGGTCAGGGTCCGTCTTGACTCAAACGGAGGATCGGCGGTTCCCGCATCTCCCCCGACGCGTCAGGCGGCCTTGGCGAGGCTCTCGAACAACCCGCGCCCATCCGTGCCGCCGACCAGATCCTCGACGAAGTTCTCCGGGTGCGGCATCAGGCCGAGCACGTTGCGGTTCTCGGAATAGATCCCCGCGATGGAGTTCAGCGAGCCGTTGCGGTTGGCCGTCTCGGTCAGGTTGCCCGCCGCGTCGCAGTAGCGGAAGGCGACCCGGCCCTCGCCCTCGATGCGGGCGATCATCTCGGGATCGGCGAAGTAGTTGCCTTCGCCATGCGCCACGCAGACGTCGATGACCTGCTTCTCCGCATAGGCGCGCGTGAAGGCCGTGTCGGTGCGCTCCACCCGCAGGGTCTGCCGGTGGCAGATGAAGCGGCGGTTGACGTTGCGCATCAGCACGCCGGGCAGGAGTCCCGACTCGCACAGGATCTGGAAGCCGTTGCAGATGCCGAGCACGAGGCCGCCCCGGGCCGCGTGGGCGCGCACCGCGTCCATGGCGTGGGCGCGCCCCGCGATGGCGCCGCAGCGCAGATAGTCGCCGTAGGAGAAGCCGCCGGGCAGGACCGCGAGATCGGTGCCCGCCGGCAGCGCCGTGTCGGCGTGCCAGACCTTGGTCACCTCGGCGCCCGCGAGCCGGAGGGCCCGGGCCACGTCCGCCTCGCGGTTCGAGCCCGGGAAGACGACGACGGCGGCCTTCATCGCGCGATCTCGACCCGGTAGTTCTCGACCACCGTGTTGGCGAGGAGCTTGTCGCAGGCGGCCTTGACCGTCGCCTCGGCGGCGGCCGGATCGGTGCCCTCCACCTCGACCTCGAAGAACTTGCCCTGGCGCACGCTGGCGATGCCGGCGATGCCGAGCGAGCGCAGCGCCCCCTCGATGGCCTTGCCCTGCGGGTCGAGGACGCCGGTCTTCAGGGTGACGGTGACGCGCGCTTTCATCGGCAGACCTTCGGCTGCGGGGCTCCGGGCCCTCCGATAGTGCGGATCGGCCAGGGAGGCAACGGCGGGCCGGGACCGCGCCCTGCGGCATGGCCTTCCCGCCCAGGGCATGCGAAGCCGGATTCCCGTGCCCCCCGGAGGAGACGCAATGGCGCGCACCGAGAAGGAGAAGATGCTCGCGGGTGACCTCTACCGCGCCGACGACCCGGAGCTGACGGCAGAGATCGCCCGCACGGGCGCGTGGCTCGCCCGGTACAACGCGCCCGCCGCGCTGCCTCCGGAGGAGCGGCTGCGGATGCTGCGCGCGCATCTGGGCAGCGTGGCGGACGGGGTGGTGATCCGCCCGCCCTTCTACTGCGACCTCGGCTACAACATCCGCATCGGCCGCAACACCTTCCTCAACTTCAACTGCGTCATCCTCGACATCGCGCCGGTCGAGATCGGCGAGCTGACGCAGATCGGGCCGGGGGTGCAGATCCTGGCCGCCGACCATCCCCGCGACCCAGGCCTGCGCCGCGCGCTTCTCGAAGGCGGCCGGCCGGTGCGGATCGGCCGCAATTGCTGGATCGGCGCGGGCGCGCTGATCCTGCCCGGGGTCACGGTCGGCGACGATGCGATCGTCGGCGCGGGCAGCGTCGTCACCCGGGACGTGCCGGCGGGCGCCACCGTGGCGGGGAATCCGGCAAGGCCGGTGCGGCGCTCGGCGTGAGCCCCGAGCCGGTCGGGCACGGCCTCAGGGACGTCGCCCGCGGCGCCCCGGCGCGAGATCGTCGATATCGGGCGGGTCGATGCGGCGGAAACGGGCCTGGACGAGGCCGAAGGCGCCGAAGGCGGCGAGGCCCGCCGCCGTGAGGCCGAGAAGCACGCCGCGGTAGGGTTGATCGCGCAGGACGCTCAGGGCGCCCCCGAGCCCTGTCACGGCGCCCGACCGGCTCTCGATCGCGGCGGCGACGAGGACGCCGCCGATCAGCCAGAAGACGATGCCGCGCGCCGCATAGCCGAGCCGGCCCGCGACCGTCGCCCAGCTGCGGGCATCGACCGGCAGGGCGAGATGGCGCGTGACATCCCCGCGCCAGCCTTTGAGCAGGAAGGCGCAGCCGGTCCCGATCACCGCGAGCCCCGCGGCCCCGACAACGGCGGCGCCGAAGGGCTCGCGCAGCAGCCATGCGGTCCAATCCCGGGCCGCCTCATCCTCCGAGCCGCCGCCCTGGCCGAGGGCCGTGCGGAGGACCGAGAGGGCGAGCGATGCGTAGAGGATGCCGCTGACGACGTGTCCGGCCCGCACCGCCAATCCCTTGGCCGACCGGCCGCACCGGTCGGCATCGGTCGCCGCCTCGACCCAGCGCCAGAGGGCGAAACCCGCGAGCCCGACGGCCACGGCGCCGAGCAGCAGGCGGCCGAAGGGCCGGTCGATGAGCACCATCAGGGCGCTGCGGCTGCCGCCGGTTCGCCCTCCCTCCCCGAAAGCCGCAAGCAGTGCGAGGCCGCCCACGAGGCAGTAGGTCAGGCCGCGGGCGCCGTAGCCGGCCCGCGCCAGGATCTCGAGGAGGGAGGGGCGGGGCTCGTGCATCGGCTGCGCGTCACGGTCTCATGCCCGCCTCGACGCGGGCGACCGCATCGGCATCGACGTCGAGCGCCTCGGCGAGCCGGGCCAGGAAGGTCCGCTCCTGCACCGTGTCGGGATCGATGGCAAGGCGCGCGGCCGCGTAGACTCGTGCGGCCTTCTCCGGATCCGAGACCCGGTCGGCGATCTCGTCGATGTCGGGCGGGTCCCGCAACAGGTCCTCGAACCGGCGGCGGCTCGCCTCGTCGAGACCGGCCTCGGCGAGGGCTGCGTCGAGCCGGGAACGCTCCTGGGCATCGATCATGCCGTCCGCCAGGGTCGCCGCCACCATCGCGCGGAGAAACAGGGTCGCATCGTCGTCGCTGACCTCGCCCGCCGCGAAGGGCCGCCCGGCCGCCTCGCCCGGCGCGGCTTGCTCCGGCGCGGCTTGGCGGTTCAACGCACGATAGCCGAGCCCGACGACGAGGGCGAGGCCGCCGAGGGCTGCACCGGCGACCAGGCCACCAGGACCGCCCCGGCGGGACCGCACCAGGGCGTCGACCAGACTTCTCGCATCGGCCATGCCGGACCTCCATCGCAGGACACCTTCGCGCCCGACAACGGCCAAGACCCGGTGCAGTTCGACCGGAAGCGATTCGAATTGCGGCCGGTTGCCGCCTTCGGTTGCGCCGCCACGCTCCTTCATCCATGTCATAGCCATGCTGGTCCTGCTGGCGTGCCTGCGCCTTGTTTTCCTCGCCCTCATCCTCCTGTTCCTCGCCCCTCTCGCCGCCCATGCCGTCTGGTGGTGGTCGCGCGACGACCGCGCGCCCGACTGGGCGACGGCGGACTGGTCGAGCGCGCGGCTGCTTCCGCCGGCCGCGGCGACGCCGGGCGCGGTGGTGCGGATCTATGCCGCCCGGGTCGGACGCTGGCGGGGCATCTTCGCCCATCACACCTGGATCGTGGTGAAGGAGGCGGGCGCCGCCCGCTACACGCGCTACGACGTGGTCGGCTGGGGCCAGCCGGTGCGCAAAGATGCCTATCCGGCGGATGGGCGCTGGTTCGGCAACCCGCCCCAAGTTGTGCTCGCCCTCGACGGCGAGGCCGCCGCCCGCGCGGTGCCCAAGATCCGCACCGCCGTCGCCGCCTATCCGTACCGGGCGGCGGGCAGCTACAGCGCGTGGCCGGGCCCGAACTCGAACACCTTCGTGGCCCACGTGCTGCGGGCGGTGCCGGAGGTGCAGGCGGCGCTCCCGCCGACCGCGCTGGGCAAGGATTTCTCGGAGCGGCTCCTCTCCCCGACGCCGAGCCGCACGGGCATCCAGCTCTCCTTTCGGGGCTATGCCGGACTGACCCTCGGTCTCGTCGAGGGAATCGAGGTCAACCTGCTCGGTGCCGTGGCCGGCCTCGATCTGCGCCGCCCGGCCCTGAAGCTCCCCGGCTGGGGCCGCATCGGCATGGATCCGGCCGGCGCAATCGAGACGCTCATCGCGCCGACGCCGAGCACCTGAGCGGGCCGGCATCGCGCCCGGGCCCGCGGACCATCGGATTCGTCATCCCGGAGGCGCTCGGAGCGGCGCTCCCGCTCGATGGCACGGGATGCGCGACAGGGGGACGATCATCGCCGATGCCCGCCCTGGGCCGGAGCCCAGGGCGGAGCCGTCAGAACGAAACCCGACGGCCGGAGCGTCATCGCTCACCAGGCCGTCATGGGCTGCTCCTCAATGTCCCTTGAGCGCGTCCTTGACCGCTCCGACCGTGTTCTGGACCTTGCCCTTGATCTGATCAGCAAGACCTTCGCTACGGAGTTTCTCGTCGCCGGTGATTTTTCCAGCACCTTCCTTGATCTTCCCACCCATATTGGTGGCGGCGCCTTCAATCCGATCCTTATCCATCGTTCCTCCGATATCCGGTGGATTTGAGAACTAAGGAACGACAGAGGAGCAAAACAGTTCCGCCGCGACGTCAGATGGGACGTGCGACCGGCGGATCCGGGGCCGGCCACGGACCTCCCCGCCTCGGCGCCCGCCCGGGTGCCGCGGGACGCGCCGCGGGCGCGGCCTCCACGGCACGCCCGCAGCCGGAGAATGGGGCGCTACTCCGCCGCGATCCGGCGCGGCGCGGCGTAGGGCTGCGACGCCTGCGGCTCCGGCTCGTCGACGGCGCCCACGAGGCGCCCGAAGAGACGCCCGAACAGCCGCGAGAGATCGTCCATCAGCACGAAGATCGCCGGCACGAACAGCAGCGACAGCAGCGTCGAGACGATCAGCCCCGAGATCACCGCGATCGCCATCGGCGAGCGGAACTCGCCGCCGATGCCGAGCGCCATCGCGGAGGGCACCATGCCGGCCGCCATGGCGATGGTGGTCATCACGATCGGCCGCGCCCGCTTGCGGCCGGCATCCACGATGGCCGTGATGCGGTCGACGCCGCGGGCCATCTCCTCGACCGCGAAGTCGACCAGCATGATGGCGTTCTTCGTCACCACACCCATCAGCATCAGGATGCCGATGACGACCGGCATCGAGATCGGCCGGTTGAAGATGAGCAGGCCGAGGATCGCGCCGCCGATCGAGAGCGGCAGCGAGAACAGGATGGTGAGCGGCTGCAGGAAGGAGCCGAACAGCAGGATGAGGACGCCGAGCACCATCATCAGGCCGGCGCCCATCGCCATGGCGAAGCCCTCGAAGACCTCGCCCATGATCTCGGCGTCGCCCGTCTGGCGGATGGTGACGCCCGGCGGCAGGTTGCGGGCGGTCGGCGTGGCGAGCGCCTGGGCGATCGCCTCGGCGAGCGCATCCGAGCCCTGGAGATTGGCCTCGAGCGCGACGCGCACCGCCCGGTCGTAGCGGTCGATGGCGGTTGGGCCACGGCCGAGGCTGATGTCGGCAACCGCGGTGAGCGGCACCGCGGCGCCGCTCTTCGTCGGCACCTTCAGGCTCTCCAGCGTCTCGACCTGGCCGCGAGTCTCGACGGGGAGCTGGACGCGGATCGGGATCTGGCGGTCGGTGGCGTTGAACTTCGCGAGATTCGCGCCGATGTCGCCGATCGTGCCGACGCGCACCGTCTCGGCGATGGTGTCGGTCGAGACGCCGAGATCGGCGGCGACCGCCGGCTTCGGCCGGATCCGGACCTCGGTGCGGTCGAGGGGCGCCGTCGACATCACGTTGACGAGGTTCGGGATCGCCGCGACCTCGCGCTGCATCCGCTCGGCCACGTCCGTCACCACGGCGGTGTCGGGCCCGGCGACGATGAGGGCGAAGTCACGCTGGCCGCCCTCGCGCAGGGACCAGTAGCGCAGGTCCGGCTCGTCGCGCAGCAGTTCCATGATCGCTGCCTCCACGTCGGCCTGCTTGCGCGTGCGCGCAGACTTCGGCGTGAGGTTGATGGTGAGCGTCGCGAGCCGGATCTCCTTCTTGCCGGGCAACTGGCGCCCGCCATCGACGAAGACGGAGCTCACCTCGGGCAGGGAGCGGATCGCCCGGGCGATCCGGTCCGAGACCGCGATCGTGTCGTCGAGCCGCGCCCCCGGCGGCAGTTCCAGCACGAGGAGCGTGCGGGCCGCGTCCTCCTTCGGCAGGAAGCCGGCCGGCAGGAGGCGGGTGGAGAGAATGGAGCCCGTAAAGAGCGCGAGGCCGACCACCAGCGTCACGTATTTGTGCCGCACCGACCAGGCGACGACGCGGGTATAGGTGCGCATCACCGGGCCGGGCGTCTCCTCGTGGTGGCCGTGGTCGCGCATGAAATAGGCCGCCATCATCGGGGTGATGAGGCGCGCCACCAGGAGCGACATGAACACCGCGGCCGCGATGGTGAGGCCGAACTGCTTGAAGTACTGGCCGGCGATGCCGCCCATGAAGGAGACCGGCGCGAAGATCGCGACGAGCGTCGCCGTGATGGCGATGACCGCAAGCCCGATCTCGTCCGCGCCCTCGAGCGCGGCCCGGTAGGGCGACTTGCCGAGTCGGATGTGCCGGACGATGTTCTCGATCTCGACGATGGCGTCGTCGACCAGGATGCCGGTGACGAGCGTGATGGCGAGCAGGCTCACGGCATTGAGCGAGAAGCCCATCGCGCTCATCGCCCAGAAGGTCGGGAAGACAGAGAGTGGCAGCGCGACCGCGGCGATGAGCGTCGCGCGCCAGTCGCGCAGGAACAGGAACACGACCAGCACCGCGAGGCCCGCGCCCTCCATCAGGCCGTGCATCGCCGAGTGATAGTTGCCGATCGTGTTGGTGACCGAGGTGTCGATCAGGTCGAAGCGCACGTTCGGATAGGCGGTGCGCAGCTCGTCGATCTTCTTGGCCACGATCTCGGCCACCGAGGCGTCGCTGGCGCCGCTGGCGCGGGAGATGGCGAAGGCCACGACCGGCTCGCCGTTGAGGCGCGCGAAGGTGCGCGGCTCCTCGGCGCCGTCCGAGAGGGTCGCGAGCTCGTCGAGGCGCACCTTGCGCCCGCCCGGCAGCACGATCGAGGTCGCGGCGAGCGTGTCGAGGCTCGCCGAGGCCGCGAGCGTCCGGATCGACTGCTCCTGGCCGCCGAGCTCCGCCCGCCCGCCCGCCATGTCGGCGCTGGTGAGGCGCAGCTGCCGGTTGACGTCCGCGGCCGTGATGCCGAGCGCCAGCAGCCGGTCTGGCTTCAGCGTGACGCGCACCTCGCGGGCGACGCCCCCGAGCCGCTCGACGCCGCCGACGCCGCGCAGGCCCTGGATCTGGCGCGCCACCACGTCATCCACGAACCAGGACAGGTCCTCGGGCGTCATCGCGGGTGCCGAGGCGCCGTAGACCATGATCGGCAGGCCCGCGATCTCGACGCGGTTGATGATCGGCTCCTCGATCGTCCGCGGCAGGTTCATGCGGATCTTGGCGATCGCGTCCTTGACGTCGTTCACCGCCCGGTCGGTGTTGACCTCCAGGCGGAATTCGATGGTGGTGGCGGAATTGCCCTCGGTGATCGCCGAGGTGATGTGCTTGACGCCCTTCACGCCCGCCACCGCATCCTCGACCCACTTGGTCACCTGGGTCTGGAGTTCGGAGGGCGCCGCGCCCGGCTGGTTGATCGACACCGAGACGATCGGCACGTCGATGTTGGGGAAGCGGGTGATCGGCAGGCTGCGGAAGCTGACGAGCCCGAGGAGCCCCAGCACCAGGAACAGCACGATCGAGGGGATCGGCTTGCGGATCGCCCAGGCGGAGACGTTGAGGCGCATGGGGTGGTCCTTGGCGGGATCGCCGTCAGCGAATCGGGGCGTCAGGGGCGCGGGAGGGCGTCGGCGCTGGCCTGCTGGGCGGGAAAGACCGGCCGGACCCGGTCCCCGTCGCGCAGGAAGCTGCCCGCCCGGGCGACCACGGCATCGCCCGCCTTCACCCCGTCGCGGATCTCGATGAAGCCCGCGGCCGAGAGGCCGGTGCGGACCGCCCTCACCTCGACCCGTTCGCCCGCCACCACCAGCACGGTGGCGCCGCCATTGCCGTAGACCACCGAGGCGACCGGCACGGCGACGCCGGTGCGGCGCGCCACCTCGACGCTGCCGCGGGCGAAGGCGCCGATGCGCAGGCGCGGATCGGGCTGCAGGCGGATGCGGACCTTGCCGAGGCGCGTTGCGCGGTCGATCTCCGGATAGACCGCGCGCACGCGGCCCGGCACCACGACCGGCCCGTCCGCCGTGTCGAGGTCGAGCTGGGCCGGGGCCTCGGCCTTGAGCCGCGGGATGCCGGTCTCGGTCACCTCGCCTTCGAGCTCGATCTCGCCGCGGGCGATCAGACGGAACAGCGGCTCGCCGGAGGCGCTCGCCGTCGCCCCGACACGCGCCACGCGGCGGCTGACGATGCCGCCCTCCGGCGCGCGGATCTCGGTGCGGGCGAGCTTGAGGTCGAGTTCCTTGCGCTGGGCCTTGGCCTGGAGCAGCTCGGCCTCCGCGATCGACAGGCCGTTGCGGGCCGCCGCCAGCCGCCCCTCCGCCGAGCGGGCGGCCGAGACGCGCTGCTCGAGCAGCGCCTCGGTGGCGTTGCCGGACTTCATCAGGGTGCGGGTGCGCTCGAGCGCGAGGGCGGCCTCCACCTGCGCGGCCTCGGCCTGCACGATGGTGCTGCGCGCCTGATCGACCGCGGCCTCCGCCCGGGCGATCGCGGCAGCGTTCTGGGCGAGTTGGGTGTCCAGCATCTCGCGCGACAGCCGTGCCAGCACGGCGCCCCGGGCGACCCGGTCGCCCTCCTCCACCAGGAGTTCGGTGATGCGGCAGCCCTCGATCTCGGGCGAGACCATGATCTCGTCGCGCGGCACCAGGGTGCCGGTGACGACGGTGCGCTCCACGATCTCGCGCTCGGCCGCGACCACGACCGTCACGGCAGGCACCGGCACCTCGGTCTGGCTCGCCCGGGCGGCGGGCGGCAGCAGGATCAGCGCGGCGAGCGGCCCGGCGAGCAGGCGGAGGCGGGACATCACGGAGTATCCTGGTTGGCAGTCGCGGGCGTCTGAGCCCCGGTCGGGTCGAATCGCTCCGCCAGCGCAGCTTCAATAAGGCGCGACATGGCGTCGAGAATGGGGCCGGGATCGAAATCGCGAAGGAGCGCCCGGCGCGTGATGATGCCGTCGGCCATCACGAGCACGATCTGCGTCAGCGCCTCGGCGTCGATGCCCGGGCCGCCGGCCTGGCGGAAGATGCCGGCGATCATCCCGCGCATCTCGCGCTCGAACTCCCGGCAGATCGCCGCTACGGCGGGATTGCGGGTCGCCTCCGCCCAGATCTCCAGGCAGAGGATCGCCTTCTCGACCGGCTCGTCGGCGAGGTGGCGCCGCGCCAACCCGAAGAAGGCGCCGACCAGATCCGCCCCCGCGGGCAGCGCCGCGAAATCCAGGGCCACGGCGCCACGGTCGCGCTCGGCGAGGCCGGCGACGATCGCGTCCTTCGAGGGGAAGTAGCGGTAGAGGTTGCCGGGGCTCATCCCGACCTCCGCCGCCACGTCCTGCATGGTCGTGCGGTGGAATCCCGAGCGCACGAAGCAGCGTTCGGCGGCATCGAGGATGCGGCCACGCCGTTCCTCGGAAGGGTCGGGTCGGTCGGGCAGCGGGTCGGCCGGCACGGCGCACCAGGAGCGAGAATGAACGTTCATTCTCTACCTCAGGCCGGCGGCGGACGCAAGGTCCGCTGCCGGCAACCAACAATAAGGCTCGGCGTTATCGGAATCATGAACGCCAACACCCGAGGAAACCCAGCGTGACCATCTTTCAGATCAGGCAGGCGACCACCGGCGCGGTGCTGTGGACCGGCGGTGCGGAGAACGAGCAGCAGGCCCTCGACGCCATGGCGCGCGAGGCGGGCTACGCCGATTTCGCCTCCATCCCGGAGAGCGTGCGCGGCACGGACACGCGGGTGGACCGGCTCAACCTCGGGTGACGGCCGCGGGCCAGTCGCCGAGCGCCGACCGGGCTGAATTGAAATTGACCTGCATGGCAGCCGCCCGGCATCTCGGGGTCGATTGAGACCTCCTCAGCCCACGTGACCACGTCCGCCCCCTCCTTCCCGGGCGCATGCAGCGGCAGCGGAACGCGACCCGAGACCCAGCACAAGACGTCGCGCAGCGACCGCTTGTCAGCCCCGCTGGACAACCGGAGCCGCTTCGCGGCACGTCCTCGTGCTGGTTCCCGGATCTCCTTCCGCTGGCGCTGCAGTCGTCCGGGAAAGCATCTGTGTTTGGCGTCAAGCCTGTTGGGGCTGATTTGGCGTCCAGAGGCGGTCCTG
This sequence comes from Methylobacterium nodulans ORS 2060, assembly GCF_000022085.1. Lineage (NCBI taxonomy): Bacteria > Pseudomonadati > Pseudomonadota > Alphaproteobacteria > Hyphomicrobiales > Methylobacteriaceae > Methylobacterium > Methylobacterium nodulans. The sequence goes on along the minus strand of NC_011894.1, from coordinate 1,753,554 downwards.
AGCGATGAGGCTGTTGGCCAGCACGGCGAGCTTGCGGGCCACGGCGATGATGGCGCACTTTGGCTTCTTGCCGTTGGCGATCAGGCGTTCGTGGAAGGCTTTCAGGCCGGCGTTGTGGCGGGCGGCCGAGAGCGCCGCGAGGTAGAGGACGCGGCGCACGGGCGGGCGGCCGCCCCAGATGACCCGCACGCCCTGGCGCGCGCCGGAATCGTCGGCGACCGGCGCCAGGCCCGCCAGCAGGCCGATCTGCCGGCTGCTGCAGGTGCCCAGCTCGGCCAGGCTGGCCACCAGGGTGGCCGCGATCGTGTCCCCGATCGAGGGGATCGAGACCAGGATGGCATGCCGCCGGGCCAGTCCGGGATCGGCCGCGATGAGCCGGCGGATCTCGCCGGCAAGGGCCTCGATGTCCGCGGCGATCCTGGCCAGACGGTCCTGGAGCTGGCGGATCAGGAACGGGCTTGCGGCCGCGGCCAGCTGGTTCTTGAGGGCGGTTTGTTCGGCCACGGCGCTGTCGCGGGCCGCGACCAGTTCCTGGAGCGCTTCGAGCGCGTCCGAGGCCGGCGGGCGCTGCGGGGGGGCCATCACCGCGGCAAACTGCGCCAGCACGCGGGCATCGAGCCGATCGGTCTTGGCCCAGATGCCTTGCGCCTTGGCGAACATGCGCACCCGAAACGGATCGACGACGGCGACCGGCAGGCCCGAGGCATGCAGGCTGCGGCGGGTCTGGCGGTGCCACTTGCCGGTGGCCTCGACCACGACCAGCCCCAGAGCAAAGCGCCCAAGCCAGCGCTTGAGCTGCCGGATGCCGACCTCGGTATTGGCGAACCGCTGGGCTTGGCCGGAGGGGAGGACGTGGACGTCGAGCCAGCTCTTGCTGACGTCGATCCCCACGCTAGACTTGCCCGCGGTCTCTTGTTTGGACACTTCCTTGCCTTGCATACGGGACTTGCTCCCCAGCATCTGTTCAGGACAAGAGCCAGAGGGCGGCCGGATCCTGCTTTCCCACGGTGCCAATCCTAGAGGGAGATCGATCCCGGCCGCCCGCGTCGCGGCCGGTGGCCACCGGCCGCGACGCACCTCACAGCTTGGTGCGCTGGTCGGCCCGTCAAACATGCAAGAGGTCAGGGTCGGCACAGCCGGTGGTGAACCGATACGGTCTCCGAACGAAGCGTCCGGAAACCGGATCACGCGTCGACGAGGAGGCTCTGGCCCAGGAAGCCATCCGGCGCCGTGACGCCCGGCAGGGCGAAGAAGTAGCCTCCGCCGACCGGCCGGATGTATTCCTCCAGCGGCTCGCCATCGAGCCGCTTCTGCACCGCCACGAAGCCCGCATCGAGATCGCGCTGGAACGAGACGAAGATCAGGCCCATGTCGAGTTGGCCGGAGGCGGAGATCCCGGCGGAGTAGTTGTAGCCGCGGCGCAGGATCAGGCTGCTCGCAGTCTCCGGCGTGCGCGGATTGGCGAGCCGGATATGCGCGTCGAGCGGCGTGCGCTCGCCCGTCGGATCGGAGGCGTAGTCGGGAATCGCGTGCTCGCGCGTCTCCCCGAGGGGCGCTCCCGTGTCCTTGTGGCGGCCGATGATCCGCTCCTGCTCGCGCAACGGCGTGCGGTCCCAGCGCTCGACGAGGTTCCGCACGAGGCGGACCACCTGATAGGAGCCGTTCGCCGCCCAGGCCGGCTCGCCGTCATGCGGCGCCACCCAGACCTGGCGGTCCATCAGCTCCGCGTCGCGGGTGTCGAGATTGGCGGTGCCGTCCTTGAAGCCCAGCATGTTGCGGACGGTGTCCTGGCCTGCCCGCTTGACCACGTGCGGCGGCAGGAAGCCCTCGCGCTTCCAGCGCAGGGCCAGGAGGCCGGGCGTGGTGCGGATGACGTCGCGCAACGCGTGGATGGCGGTGTCGGCGGTGTTGGCGCAGAGCTGGATCAGCAGGTCGCCGTGGCAGAGCCGGGCATCGAGCGAATCGTTCGGGAACCGGTCCATCGGCCGTAAGCCGCGCGGCTTCACCGGGCCGAGGCCGTAGCGATCGTCGAACAGGCTCGCGCCGACCGCGACCGTCGCGGTCAGGTTGTCGGGCCGGACCTCGGGGCCGAGGATCCCGGAATCGGCCGGCGGCAGGCGCGGGTCGAGGGAGGGCACTCGACCGCCCTCCGTCAGGTAGGCGAAGCGCTCGGTGAGGATCCGGAACAGGCGGGCCAGTTCGCCGCGGTCTTCCGCCAGCACGTCGAAGGCGACGAACAGAGCGGAAGCGGGCTGCGGCGTGAGGATGCCGGCCTGATGGATCCCGCGGAAGGGCTGGCGGTCATAGGTGCCGTCCGCCTCCTCGAGCGCCGCCGCGTGGCCGGCGGCGGGCTTAAGCGCAGCGGCGCCGGTTCCGGCGGCGAGCCCGCGCAACAGGGCGCGGCGAGAGGGTGAGCCGAGGGTCATGGCGTGTCTTTAGTCGAGTCCGAGCTTGCCGCGCAGGGTCGAGAGATCCTCGGCCAGCACCGTGATGGGGCCCTTGAGCGCCTGCCGGTCGCGGTCGCTGAGCCTGTCGTAGGGCGCGAAGCTGCCGTCCTCGGACCGGTACTTGGTCAGCAGGGCCTCGACCCGGGCGAAGTTCCTGTCGGTGCGGGCGACGAAATCGGGATCCTGCCGCTCGACCAGGGGGCGCAGCAGGTCGTAGATCTTGCGCGACCCCTCGACATTGGCGTGGAAGTCCGACAGGTCGGTGCGGCTGTAGCGGTCCTCCTCGCCGGAGATCTTGGTGGCGGCGACCTCCTCGATCAGGCCCGCGGCCCCGCCCACCATCTTGGCCGGCGGGATCGTGAGATCGGTGATGCGGCGCTTCAGCTCCTCGGCATCCGCCATGAGCCGGTCGGCATGCGGCCCGAGCCCCTCGGTGCTGTGGTCGGCCCAGAGCCCCTTCTCGATGCGGTGGAAGCCGATGAAGCCCGGATCGGCCTCCTTCTGCTCGAAATCGTCCGCCCGCACGTCCATGCTCTTGTCGAGGTCGTTGAACAGGGAGGCGACGGGCTCGATACGCTCGTAGGGCTGGCGGGCGGTGGCGTAGAGGGCCTTGGCCTCAGCGATCCGGCCGGCCTTCACCGCCTCCGTGAAGGCGCGCGTGCGCTCGACGAAGAGGCCGACCTGGCCCGCGACGTAGTGCTTGTAGGCCGCGAGCGGCCCGACCAGGGCCATCGGGTCCGGGGGGCCGCCCGCCGCCTCGGTCCCGGCCGCGGCGAGCACCGTCAGGGTGCCCTTTGGATTGCTGAGAAGGCCGCAGGTCATCGCATAGGTGCCGGGCTGGAGCGTCGCGGTCAGCGTCTGGACGAAGCCCGGGATGATGTTCTCGCGCTCCTCGACGATCAGGGTGCCCTGCAGGATCTCCCATTCCAGCACCCGGCGGCTCTGGTTGCGGATGCGGAAGACCGACTTGCCGGCCGGCACGGTGAGGCTCGCCGGCTCGCAGCCCTTGTCGGTGACCGTCACGGCGACGGGGTCGGGAGCCTCCGCGAGAGCGCTCCCCGACAGGGCGAGGAGCGCGGCGAGGGGCGCGAGGCGGGCGGTCATGGGGGCGGTCATTGGGGGGCGGGATCCATCGGGGCTTCAGGCGTGGAGGGATTCGGGGCGGCGCGCCGCCGCGACGGCCGGGCGCGCCGTCGCGAGGAAGAGCCAGAGACTAGGGATCAGGAAGGTGAGATAGGCCAGCACCTCGCCCCAGGCCGGGGCTTCCTGGTAGCCGAAGATGCCCGTGAGCAGCGTGCCGAGGACCGTGTCGGCCGGGATCACGCCGCTGAGGTCGAAGGCCGTCGCCTGCAGATGGTTCCAGAGGCCGGCCTCGTGCAGGGCCCGCAGCGCGCTCGCGACGAGGCCCGCCGCCACGAACAGGATGAACACGCCGGTCCAGCGGAAGAAGCGCCGCAGATCGAGGCGCACCGCGCCGCGGGCGATGCCCCAGCCGACCAGCACCGAGACGGCGATGCCGAGGGCCGCCCCCGCGGGAACGCCCCAGCCCACATCCTGCTGCAGCGTGGCGAGGAGGAAGAACACCGATTCGAGCCCCTCGCGGCCGACCGCCAGGAAGGCCATGGCGACAAGGCCGAGACCGCCCCGGTTCAGGGCCGCGTCGACGGCACCCTGCAGATCCGCCTTCACCGAACGGGCGGCCTTGCGCATCCAGAACACCATCCCGGTCAGCATGCCGGCCGCCAGGAGGGCGATCACGCCCTCGGCGATTTCCTGCTGCTTCTGGGGGAACTCGGCGCCGATCGTGTCGAGGGCGAGCCCGAGCGCGAGGCACAGACCCGCCGCCAGAACCACGCCCGCCCAGACCGCCGGCATCCAGGACCGCCGGCCAGTCTGGGCAAGATAACCCGCGATGATGCCGACGATCAGCGCCGCCTCGATCCCCTCGCGCAGCATGATCAGAAAAGCGATGAGCACGATCGGAAACCCGCTGGCGTTACGATAGGCGCGGGCTTCTAATCCATCGGGCTGCGGCCGAGAAGCCGACATTTGGAAGCAAAGCTTCTTTATAACAAGTCGAAATTGGTACCGCCCGCGGGTCCGGCGGGCGGCGGCGCCCTTCTCAGATTCGCCGCTTTCACCGCGTAAGCGGGACCGTTGGTGCATGCCGCCGCAGCGGCGGCTCCTCATCGGTTTCACTTTTCCGTCGAGCCATGATCCGCTTCGAGAACGTCACCAAGGTCTACAAGACGAGCGGCCACCGCCGCACCGTCCTCGACCGGGCGTCATTCACCATGCGCTCGGGCGTCAGCTACGGGATCCTGGGCATCAACGGCGCGGGAAAGTCCACGATGATCCGGATGATGGCCGGATCCGAGGGCCTGACCAAGGGCCGGATCATCCGCACCTCGCGGGTGTCCTGGCCGCTCGGCTTTGCGGGCGGCTTCCACCCGATGATGACCGGCAAGGAGAACGCGATCTTCGTGGCCCGGGTCTACGGCGAGGATCCCCGCAAGGTGCTCGACTTCGTCTCCGATTTCGCGGAGATCGGCGATTACATCAACGTCCCGATCCGCACCTATTCCTCGGGCATGTCGTCCCGCTTCAACTTCGGCATGAGTATGGCGATCCCGTTCGACACCTATCTCATCGACGAGATCACCTCGGTGGGCGACGCCCGCTTCCAGGCGCGCTGCGAGGAAGTGTGGAGCAAGCGGCGGGCGAATGCCGACATCATCATGTGCTCGCACAACATGGATGTGCTGCGCCAGTACAGCACGGAAGGGATCGTGCTGGCGAACGGGCGGGCGGTGATCTATTCGGACATCAACGATGCCATCGAGGTCTACCAGCGCCTGAACCAGTAGGCCGGCCCAAGCCCAACCCGCCGTCCCGCTCTTCGAGCCTGAACCGGAATCCTCCCGCATGACGGTCGACGCCCGCAATCCGACAGGCCAGCCGCTCGACCCGGCCGAGCGCTCGCGCCTGATCTCGGAGTCGCTGCGCCAGATGGCGCGCGTGTCGCGCTACAACGACCCGCGCCAGCAGCTCCGCGAGGCACGGGCGCTGCGGCGCCGCGACTTCATCACGCCGATCCTGTTCGTGGCCCTGGTCGTGCTGCCCTGCCTCATCGGGCTCGCCGTGTTCGGGTTCTACCTGTCGGACCGCTATCTCACGGAGACCCACTTCGCGATCCGTCCGGCCATCGGCGGCGCCGAGAATGCCGCCAAGGACAATGTCGGCACCTCGACCGGCATCCCCAAGGAGATGATCATCCAGGACACGCTCCTGGTCTCGGAATACATCGTGAGCCGCCCGATGGTGGAGGCGATCGAGCGCCAGCTGCCCCTGCGCGAGATGTTCTCCCGCGATTCCATCGACTGGTTCTCGCGCTTCGATCCCGACCTGCCGATCGAGAAGCTCGTCCGCTACTGGAAGAACCGGGTCGAGGTGAAGCTCGAGGGGACGTCCGGCGTCCTCTCGGTGACCGTGAACGCCTTCGATCCGCAGGAATCCGTGGCGATCAGCAAGGCGATCCTCGCCGAGAGCGAGCGCATGGTGAACGAGCTGACGACCCGGGCCCGGCAGGACGCGCTCGCCAAGAGCGAGCACGAGCTGAAACGCGCGGAGGCGCGCCTGACGGAGCTCCAGACCGCCGTGCGCAACCTGCGCAACCGCGACGGCGTGCTCGACGCTCAGAAGACCAACGAAGCCAACGTCAAGATGACCGCGCAGGTGCGCGAGCAGCGCATCAACCTCGCGGTGAAGCTGGCGCTGCTGCAGCGCGACCTGAAGGACGACGCGCGCAGCATCCAGGACCTGAAGGCGCAGATCGCCCAGCTCGACGCCACCATCGCCCGCCTCGAACGCGAGGCGACGACCCAGGACCCGAACCAGCGGCGGGTGCTGGCGGATGCCCTGACCCGCTTCGAGCAGCTCAACGTCGACCGCAAGAACGCCCAGACCTTCTACGGGCTCGTCATCGCCGCGCGGGAGCGGGCCCGGATGATTGCCGACCGGCAGATCGAGTTCTTCAGCGTCGTGGTGGAGCCGAGACTGCCCCAGTCGGCGCAGCGTCCCCTGCGCGGCCTGTGGATCGGCTGCGTCGTGGCCGGCTCCGCCCTGGCCTTCGGGCTCGCGGTGCTGCTGCGCAAGTCCATCGCCTGACCGGAACGGGGATCCGATGTCCGACCTCGCCGCCATCGCCTCCCGTCACGGCGTGACCGTGGAGGCCGCCCGCCATCTCCTCGATGCGCTCGCCCAGGGCGGCGGGACGGCGGCCCAGTTCAACCATCCCGAATTGGGCGGGATGGGCCAATGGTCGGCCGGCGGCATGATCATGATCGGCGACATGTTCAACGCCGGGCTCAAGGCCCGGGTGGCGGCACTCTGCGCGGATCTCGCGCCGCTCGCCGGCACGGCCGGCCCGGGCTCGGGCGCCTGGTGGCCGGCGGAGCTCGGACGTCCGTCCTCGACCGGCGCCCAGAACGCCATGCGCTACGCCGTCTTCCCCGAGACCCGCCGCCTCGCCGTCGAGAGGGCCGGGCAGCTCACCGTCTACGATACGGGCGACCACCGGATCGGCGGCGTGTCGCAGCAGCAGGGCCCCGGCCACACGCTGCTGTTCACGAGCCAGCACGGCCCCGTCCCGCTGGAGAGCCTGCCGGTGGTCGCCGGTTCGGCTCACGCGGCCCCGTCCGCGCCACCAGCCCCGGCCGCTCCGCCGGCGGCTGTGCCGCCGGGCGCCGCATCGGGCGGGGACATTCTCGCCACCCTGGAGCGGCTCGCCGAGCTGCACCGCAAAGGCGTGCTGACCGACGCGGAGTTCACGGCCAAGAAGAGCGAGCTCCTGGCGCGGCTCTAGAGCCTTGTCCGACGAAGTGGATTCCGGTTCGTCGCGGAGGATGCGAACCATCAAGAACCGAGAGCCGCCGCTTTCCGCGGTGGAACGGCCACCGCTGGCGCGGCTCGGCCGCGTCCCCATATCGGAGCGCAGCGGCGCCGAGAGCGCCCGACCGCGAGCCCGCCGCCCTGTCCCGCTCCCCCCTTGCCATCGACACGATCTATCTCGAACCCGCCGCCGAGGCCTCTCCGCGCGGGCAGGAGATCCTCGCGCGCTTCCCGCAGGCGCGGCGCATCGCGGTTCCGTCCCACTGGAACATCCCGGACCTGCACGGCAATGCCGGATCGGCCGAGGACTGGCTGCGGATCAAGCGCTCCACCCTCGTCCTCGGCGTCAAGAAGGGCCTGGGCCTGCGGCCCAACGGGCGCAGCGCCCATTTCATCGCCCCGTCGAGTTCCAACGGCTGCGCCATGGCCTGCGCCTATTGCTACGTGCCGCGCCGGAAGGGCTACGCCAACCCGATCACGCTCTTTGCCAATACCGATGAGATCGGCCACGCCATCGCGCGGCACGCGCACCGGCAGGGCCCCCTTCCCGCTCCCGACCAGATCGACGAGCGCTCCTGGGTCTACGACATCGGCGAGAACGGCGACCTCTCGGTGGATGCCCTCGCCTGCGACAGCGTCCGCGACCTCGTGGCGCTCTTCCGCGGCCTGCCCAACGCCAAGGGATCCTTCGCCACGAAGTTCGTGAATCCCGACCTCCTCGCCTATGCGCCCGAAGGTCGGACGCGGATCCGCTTCTCGTTGATGCCGGAGCGGGTGGCGAAGGTCGTGGACGTGCGCACCTCGCCGATCCTTACGCGCATCGCCGCCATCGACGACTTCGTGCGCGCCGGCTACGAGGTGCATGTCAACTTCTCGCCCGTGATCCTCTACGAAGGCTGGGAGGCGGATTGGCGAGACCTGTTCCGTGTGCTCGATGCGGGGATCGGCGCCGCGGCCCGCGCGCAGCTCGGGGCGGAGATCATCTTCCTCACCCACAACGCAGCCCTTCACGCGGTGAATCTGCGCTGGCACCCGCGGGCGGAGGACTGGCTGTGGCGTCCTGACATCCAGGAGACCAAGCGCTCGGAAGGGGGCCAGGAGAACCTGCGCTACCGCAGCGGCTGGAAGGGCCGCTGGCTCGACCGGTTCCGTCGACTCCTGGCGGCGGAGCTTCCCTATTGCCGGGTGCGCTACGCCTTCTGACCGCGCGTCAGTGGGTCCAGGGCGCGGAGCGATTGTACTTGAAGTTGTCCGCGTAGGAGATGCCCTTGCGCAGGGCGGGCTTCGGCTCTTCGACCCGGTAGGCGATTCCCGCGCGGGTCGCGTAGGCCACCGCCTCCTCCCTGGTGTCGAATTCGAGCCGCACCTGCTGGAGCATGTCGGAGGAGGAGGTCCACCCCATCAGCGGGTCGGTCTCGCGGGGGGCGGTCTGGTCGAATTCCAGCACCCATTGCTTGGTCCGGGCCATCCCGGACTGCGAGGGATCCTTCGCGGGCTTGTAGATGCGGGCGCTGGCCATGCCGTGTCGGTCCAAATGGGAGCCGCTGGTCGGGGCGGCCGGATTCGAACCAGCGACCCTCTGGTCCCAAACCAGATGCGCTACCAGACTGCGCTACGCCCCGACACCGGCTACAGGCCTGGTCCTGTATCGGTTTCGGGCACGGGCCGCAAGCGGCGCCGGGGACACAGCCGGGAAGACAGATGCCCTGTCGGGACTAAACGCGCCGATGAACGCGGCCGTCGCGCCCTCCCGCGCGGACTCATTCGGCAGGCTTCGCCCGCGGCCGCGGACGAAATCCAGCCTCGGCATCGCCGCAGCCGTCCTGGCAACCCGCTCTGCGCTCGCGGTGCCGGCGCCGCATCAGCGGCCTTCCGCCTCGCAGTCGCCGCAATGCCCTCGCAGATCCCCCCGGCGCGGTCATCGCGACGGGAGCTTCGACTTTGACTCTCTCCGCCGAACATACGGTTGCGCTGCGCAGGCAGTCCGCACTCCAGGTTCAGTTCCAGGTCTTGCACGCGCTCATTCTGCGCGACATCCGGACCCGCTTCGGGCGCACGATGTGGGGCTACGGGATCGTCGTTCTGTGGCCCTGCGCGCACCTTCTCGTCCTGATTACGATCTTCTATGTCCGCCACATGCCGCCCGCCATCGGCAACAGTCTTGCGCTATTCATTTTCAGCGGCATGACCCCGATGATTGTTTTTATCTATATGTCACGCAAAATGATGGAAGGAGTCAGCACGAACAAACCACTTCTTTCGTTCCCCGACGTCAAGCTTCTCGATGTCTGCCTGTCACGCGGCGTCGTCGAGATCCTGAACGCCTGCATGAGCACCGCCATCGTGATGGCGATCCTCCTAGCCTTCGGTGTCGATCCATTTCCCAACGACAGCTTTCTGGCACTCACGGCGTTCCTGGCTTCCGTCGTATTTGCCTTCGGCGTCGGCGTCATATCGTGCAATATCGTGGTCATTTTTCCTCCATTCATGATCGGCTTCTCGCTTTTTATCATTCTGTTTTATGGCCTCAGCGGAGTTTTTTTCATACCGGAAGGCATGCCATCCGAAGTATACCACGCCATGCTGTGGAATCCGGTCACGAATTCGATCATGCTGTTCAGAGCAGCCTATTATCCCGAGTATACCCCGGAGGCATCTGCGCTTTACGTTTTTCTCGTAGGCGGATGCCTGATCCTGATCGGATTGGCGTGGGAGCGGTTTGTCACACGTTACATCTGAGGTTCTCCACTGCCCTGATCCTTTAGGATCTCTCGCCGCGTCCCGGCCCCAGCAAGGCCGGGAGGGCTCTCCCGGCCCTCCGCCACCCTGGGCAGCCGGGCATCGCCACGGTCTCGATTGCCGCCGGCCGGGCCATGGGCGCGATCGACGCCCCCTGCGGTGGTGCCTGCCGGATCGATGCGGTCGCGGCAGCCGGGACCGGCCTTGCTTGACCACGGCCGCGGCGCACACCACTTCCGCCGCGTTCCGTCCCGGAACCTGCCGCGGAGCCAAGGATGATCGACCTCTACTACTGGACGACGCCGAACGGTCACAAGGTGACGATGTTCCTGGAGGAAACGGGCCTACCCTACACGATCAAGCCGGTGAACATCAGCAAGGGCGAGCAGTTCCAGCCGGACTTCCTGAAGATCGCCCCCAACAACCGCATCCCGGCCATCGTCGATCACGCGCCCGCGGGCGGCGGCGCGCCGGTGTCGCTGTTCGAATCCGGGGCGATCCTGCTCTACCTCGCCGAGAAGACCGGGCGCTTCATCCCCTCCGACCTGCGCGGCCGGGCCGAGGTGCTGCAGTGGCTGTTCTGGCAGATGGGCGGCCTCGGGCCGATGGCGGGCCAGAACCATCATTTCGTGCAGTACGCGCCGGAGCCGATCCCCTACGCGATCGACCGCTACGTCAACGAGACCAACCGGCTCTACGGCGTCCTCGACCGCCGCCTCGCCGACCGCCCCTTCGTGGCCGGGGAGGCGTACAGCATCGCCGACATGGCCGCCTATCCGTGGATCGTGCCCCATGAGCGCCAGCGCCAGAACCTCGACGAGCATCCGAACCTGAAGCGCTGGTTCCACGCCATCGCCGAGCGCCCCGCCACCCAGGCGGCCTATGCCAGGGCGGCCGAGATCAACCAGCAGCCGACGATGTCGGAGGACGCCAAGACGATTCTGTTCGGCCAGACCGCGGCCAATACCAGGCGCTGACGATCACGCGCAGGCCCGAGCCGTCGATGACGTGGCGCACGCCGCTTCGCCTCGTTCTGACCGTCGGGCCGCCGCTCGCGGGCATCCTTCTGATCGGCCAAGCCGCCGTGGCTTCGATCGGCGGCGAGATCCACCGTTGGGAGTTCGCCCTGGGTGCCCTGTGCATGGCCCTGAGCTTCGCCGCGCGGCTCGTTGCCGAAGGAGTGAGCAGCGGGCCTCGGGCGACCCGCGGCGACGGGTCTGCGGGGCATGCGCGAAGGCCCCGATGCCGCTGAGGCGATGGTGCGATCGACGAGCGCCCGGCCTATGCGCCGAGCACCTTCTCGTAGCGCCACGCCGTCGTGCCGTCCTCGTAATAGTCCGGGACCGTCGCGAAACGCTCGTAGCCGGCCCGCTCGTAGAGGCGGATCCCGGGGCCGTTATCCTCGCGCACTTCGAGGCGCAGGCGCTCGCAGCCGTGGCGGCGGGCCTCCGCCTCGGCAGCGGCGAGGAGGACGCGGCCGAGCCCGGTGCCGGCCCGGCCCGGCGCGACCGCGATGGAGCTCAGCCGCGCGCGGCGGCTGTTGCGCCGCCGCTCGATCGTCGCGGCGCCGATCAGCACGGCCCCGTCGAGCGCCACGAGGACCGAGATCGTCGGCGAGGCGATGGCGTGACGGATCGCCCGGCGCTCCGCCCGGTCGCTCGCGAAGGCCGCCGCCTCCAGGGCGACGAGCGCGTCGAGATCGGCGGGGTGCGCCGGGCGGATCGTCACCAGCCCGGCGGCCTCCGTCGGATCCGCGCTCACGCGGCCGTCCACGGAAAGGTCCAGGTCTCCGAGAGGGTGCGCCCGCCGGCGCGCAGGAAGGCCCGCAGGTCCGTCGACTGGCCCGGCTGGTCGAGCACCACGTCGAGGGCGGCTCGGAACCCCTTCACGTGCAGGTTCGGCACGAGCGAGGTCGCGACGATGCGCCCCTGCGTGGTCGAGGGCACGATCTCGACCGCCTTCGGGTCCGCCAGCCAATAGGCGAGGTCGCCGCCGGAGAAATCGATGAGGAAGCGCCGGTTCAGCGGGTCCGACGCCTCCGCCGATCCGCCGCTCGCGACCGGCCGGGCCACGTAGGTGTTCACCACCCGCGCCCCCGGATGCAGGTTCTCGCGCTCGCCGATCGCCCGCAACTTGTAGGAGAGTTCGACTGGCTGGCCGGCCGCGTAGGGCGAGCGCGGCTGCCAATAGGCGACGATGTTGTCATGCGTCTCGTTGCCGGTGGGCAATTCGACGAGGCGCACGGCGCCCTCGCCCCAGGCGCCCTGCGGCTCCACCCAGTAGCTCGGGCGGCGGTGATAGAAGGCTTCGAGGTCCTGGTAGTTCTCGAACACCCGGTCACGCTGCATCAGCCCGAAGCCCTTCGGGTCGTGGTCCTGGAACGACGAGATCCAGCGTTCCTTCGGGTTGCGCAAGGGGCGCCAGATCCACTCCCCGCCTCCCGACTGCATCAGCAGGCCGTCCGAATCGTGCAGCTCGGGGCGGTAATCGTCGGAGTGATGCCGGTCGTTCTCGCCGATGAAGAACATCGAGGTCAGCGGCGCGAGCCCGATCCCCGCCACCTCCCGCCTCGGATGCAACGAGACGCGGACATCCACCACCGTCTCGTCCCCGGGATAGACCAGGAACTGGAAGGCGCCCGTGCAGGCGGCGCTGTCGAGGAGCCCGTAGATCACCGCCCGGTCGGCATGCTTGGGCGGCATTTCGATCCAGAACTCGCGGAAGAACGGGAATTCCTCCGGTCCGCCCGCGGCCTCGACATTGACCGCGAGGCCTCGTGCCGAGAGCCCGTAGAGCTGGTCGCGGCCGAGGAAGCGGAAGTAGCTGGTGCCCAGGAAGGCGATCAGCTCGTCGAACACGCTCGGCTTGTTGAGGGGATAGTGGAGGCGGAAGCCCGCGAAGCCGAGATTGAGCGGCAGCGGCCCGCCAAGCTTGGTGCGGCCGAAATCGAACAGGCTGGTCTGATAGGGGACCGGCGTCGGCACGCCGTCGCGCACCACGTTCACGGTCACGGGCCGCTTGAACAGGAAGCCCAGATGGAAGAGCTGCAGGCGGAACGGCCCGCCCAGGTCGCCGAGCAGGGCCTTGTCGGGCCGGAAGCGGATGTCGCGCCAGCCGTCATAGTCGAGCCCGGCCAGGGCCTGCGGCAGCGTCGGGGCTCCGGCCTCGAACGGGGCGCCGGCGAGGTCGCGGGCGCGGCGGACCACATCGTCGAACCGGAACGGCGTCGGACCGGCGGGCGGCGGGGCCGGAAGCGCGCTCGGGCCCGGCTGGGTCGGCCCGACCTGGGCTCGTGCGGGCGCCGCGGGCCCGCTCACGGGCAGCGCCGTGCCCGCGAGCAGGCCCGCCAGCAGCATGCGGCGCGATGGGTCGATCGGCATGGGCAGAAGGTCCTCATCCAGGGGACCCGGTGAATGAACGCTTCCCGGCAGCTTGAGAAGAGGGCTTGAGCGGACCTGCGGGCAGCCCGCGTGGCCAATCCGCCACCCGGCCCGAATTCTGCGAAAATCCGCGATTCCGGGGTTGCGATCCGGGCGACGCGACCGTATTTACCGCCTTGCCCAATTTCGCACGTGCCTGTGGCCGCGTGCCGGTTGGTGGGCATCCGGACAAGAGGCCGGACAGCCGCCAGGGATCTTAAAGGAGCGGTGGTCGACAGGGGTGGAACCCTCCGGCCGTCCTCCAGGTCTTCACGGACCGGACCCCGACAACAACCGGCAGCCGGAGGCGAAACCGGCGAACCCCGCTCTCCACGGGGGACGCAGCTTAAAGCAACGACGAACGGGCTTTTTTGGTCTCGTCGGCCCTCCAAAGGTCGACACCGAAGAGGCTTGTTTCTCCTTGCCCCATGTGCGGTTCGGGTCATCCCGTTCCAATCCAAGGCAGCTTCCGGGTGCTCTGCGCCCGTGCCGCATGGCGTGTCTCCACAGCTCGCCCGCAGCGCGTCGCATCGCCCCCTGACGCCGGACGGCCCCGCGCCGTCTGAACTTCGATATCGGGTTCCCGCGCGGGACCCCCTCGGACCTTTGGTGGGGATGATCATGACCGATCGCATCCGCGATTTCCTGCGCGCTCGCCGTGACCTGGGCCGTGACGAGGGTCCGGTCATGGTCCTCGACCTCGAGGTCGTGCGCGACAACTACGCGGCCTTCGCGCGTGCCCTGCCCGATACCCGCGTGTTCTACGCCGTGAAGGCGAACCCGGCGCCGGAGGTGCTGGGCCTACTCGCCTCGCTCGGCTCCTGCTTCGACACCGCCTCGGTGGTCGAGATCCAGCTCGCGCTCGCCGCGGGCGCCACCGCCGACCGCATCTCCTTCGGCAACACCATCAAGAAGGAGCGCTGCATCGTCCGCGCCCTCGAGCTCGGCGTGCGCCTCTTCGCGGTGGACTGCCAGGCGGAGGTCGAGAAGATCGCCCGCGCGGCCGAGACGGCCGGCGTCGCGCCGGAGGACGTGCAGGTCTTCTGCCGCATCCTCTGCGACGGCGCCGGCGCCGAGTGGCCGCTCTCGCGCAAGTTCGGCTGCGTGCCCGAAATGGCCGTGGACGTGCTGGAGCACGCCCACCGGCAGGGTCTGCGTGCCTACGGCGTGTCCTTCCACGTCGGCTCGCAGCAGGGCAACACCGAGGCCTGGGACGGGGCGCTCGCCGCCTCGGCCATGATCTTCCGCGAATGCGCCGAGCGCGGCATCGCGCTGTCGATGGTCAATCTCGGCGGCGGCTTCCCGACCAAGTACCTCAAGGAGGTGCCGGGCGTGGAATCGTACGGGAACGCGATCTTCCGGGCGCTGACCAAGCATTTCGGCAACCACATGCCGGAGACGATCATCGAGCCGGGCCGCGGCATGGTCGGCAATGCGGGCATCATCGAGGCCGAGGTCGTTCTCGTCTCGAAGAAGTCCGATGCCGCCGACGAGGTGCGCTGGGTCTATCTCGACATCGGCAAGTTCGGCGGCCTCGCCGAGACGATGGACGAGTCGATCCGGTACGCCATCCGCACCGACCACGACGAGGACCGCAAGGTCCCCTGCGTGCTCGCCGGACCGACCTGCGACTCGGCGGACGTGCTCTACGAGAAGACCCCGTATCCGCTGCCCGTGTCGCTCTCCATCGGCGACAAGGTGCTGATCGAGGGGGCCGGCGCCTACACCACCACCTACGCGGCGGTGGCGTTCAACGGCTTCCCGCCCCTGCAATCCTACGTGATCTGACGATCGCGTCGGCGGCGCCCCGGCGCCGCCCTCCTCGCATCGGCTCCCGCGCCTCTCCGGGGCGGCGGGCCGTGCGTCCTGCCCTGAAACCTCATCCATCGGTCCCGGACGGCCCGTCGGCGCCTCGCGCGCGCCCCGGGTGCGAGGGCTGTTTCTTCCCTTAACGTCCGGGAGGGTACGGCCATGATCCAGATCCGCGACGAGCGCCTCGCCGACATCGCTGCCCGCGAGCGGCTGCTCGACACCTGCTTCGGCGAGGCGCGCTTCGCCAAGACCTGCGAACGCCTGCGCGAAGGCCGCCTGCCGGCCGAGGGGCTGGCGCTCTCCGCCGAGAGGAACGGGCGGCTCGTCGGCAGCGTGCGCCTGTGGAACGTCGCCGCCGGCCCGAACCGCCCGGCCCTGATGCTCGGGCCGATCGCGGTCGAGCCGGACCTGCAGGGACATGGCGTCGGGGGCAGGCTGATGCGCGAGGCGCTTGCGCGCGCGGCCGCCCTCGGCCACCGCGCCGTCATCCTGGTGGGTGACGCGCCCTATTATGCCCGCTTCGGCTTCGCTGCGGAGACGACCGGCGATCTGTGGCTGCCGGGCCCCTATGCCCGGGAGCGCTTCCTCGGGCTCGAACTCGTGCCGGATGCCCTCGCGGGCGCCGCCGGCCTCGTCCAGGCGACCGGCCGGCGGGCGCCGATGCCCGACCTCGCGGCGCTCGTCGCCACAGAGGCGGCGCGTCCGCTCGCCCTGGCGGCCTGACGCCGGCTCCTCAAAGCGAAGGCCCGCCCTCCCCGTGCGGGAGGGCGGGCCTTTGTCACCCGGCTGGGCTGCCGCTCAGCAGAAGAAGGAGCCGATCTGGCGCTCCAGGTCGTCGGTGATGCGGGCGCCGTGGGCCTCGATGAAGGCTCCGATCTGCTCGTCGCGGCGGCGCATCCGCTCGGCATGCACGGCCTGCACGATGCGGCTCACGAGCGAGAGGAAGCCGGGCTCGGATTCGGTGGCGGCGGGGGTGGTCGAGAACAGGGTATGGCTGAGTACCGCGAGCATGGGGAACTCCTGTGAGAGCTTACGCGCGCGGGCGTTTCCGTCGGTGTTGTTGCATCGCAATATGGGATGCGACGCAGCGCAAACAAAGCGCGGCCGCCGCAGCGGAGCCATGCGGACGCGGCATGCCAGCGGCAAGGTTCCGTTCACCCATGCCCGCCGGTTGACCCTGCGGGGCGGAGCCGCCAATCAGCCCCGTCGCCAACCCGTCACCCTCATCGGCTAACGACCGCCTTTCCCCACACGCCTAATTCCCCGCAAAAGGAGGCATCTCTCATGACCGACTGGCCCGTCCACGGCCACATCAGCGGCCCCATCGTGATGATCGGCTTCGGGTCGATCGGCCGGGGCACCCTTCCCCTGATCGAGCGCCACTTCACCTACGACAAGAAGCGGTTCACGGTCGTCGAGCCCTCCGACGAGCACCGGGCGCTGGCCGAGAAGCACGGCCTGCGCTTCGAGCAGGTGGCGCTCACCCGCGACAATTACCGCGAGGTGCTCACCCCCCTCCTCACCGAGGGCGGCGGCCAGGGCTTCTGCGTCAACCTGTCGGTCGACACCTCCTCGCGGGACATCATGGAGCTCTGCCGCGAGATCGGCGCGCTCTACATCGACACCGTCGCGGAGCCCTGGCCGGGCTTCTACTTCGACAAGAGCGCCGGGCCGGGCGACCGCACCAACTACGCCCTGCGCGAGCAGATCCTGGAGGCGCGCCGCCGCAAGCCCGGCGGCACCACCGCCGTGTCCTGCTGCGGCGCCAATCCCGGCATGGTGTCGTGGTTCGTCAAGCAGGCCCTGCTCAACGTGGCGGGCGACCTCGGCCTGCGGGTCGCCGAGCCCAAGAGCCGCGAGGACTGGGCCGCGCTGATGCGGCAGGCCGGCGTCAAGGGCATCCACATCGCCGAGCGCGACACCCAGCGCGCCAAGTCCGAGAAGCCGATGGGCGTGTTCGTCAACACCTGGTCGGTCGAGGGCTTCGTGTCGGAGGGCAACCAGCCGGCCGAGCTCGGCTGGGGCACGCACGAGACCTGGATGCCGGAGAACGGCCGCACGCTCGGCGCGGACGCCCTGGCGATCTACCTGCTCCAGCCGGGCGCCGACACCCGGGTGCGCTCCTGGACGCCGACCGCCCAGGCGCAGTTCGGCTTCCTCGTCACCCACAACGAGTCGATCTCGATCGCGGACTATTTCACCGTCCGCGAGGGCGGTAAGCCGGTCTACCGCCCGACCTGCCACTATGCCTACCATCCCTGCAACGAGGCGGTGCTCTCCCTGCACGAGATGTTCGGCCAGGCGGCCCGCGTGCAGGAGAAGCAGCACATCCTCGACGAGAACGAGATCGTCGACGGCATCGACGAACTCGGCGTGCTCCTCTACGGCCACGGCAAGAACGCCTACTGGTACGGCTCGCAGCTCTCCATCGAGGAGACGCGCCGCATCGCCCCCTACCAGAACGCCACCGGCCTGCAGGTGACCTCGGCCGTGCTCGCCGGCATGGTCTGGGCGCTGGAGAACCCGGAGGCCGGCATCGTCGAGGCCGACGAGATCGATTTCCGCCGCTGCCTGGAGGTCCAGCTGCCGTATCTCGGCCCCGTGGTGGGGGTCTACACGGACTGGACGCCCCTCGCCAACCGTCCCGGGCTGTTCCCGGAGGACATCGACGAGAGCGATCCCTGGCAGTTCCGCAACGTCCTGGTGCACAGCTGACTGGCCGGCGCGGCGCTCGCCTGAGCGCCGCGCCCAAACTTCGCGCAGCGCCGCAGGGCCGCCGCAGGCTGTCGCGCTTGCCCGCCCGGTGCTACCATCGGGACACGGACAGGAGCTTCGATGTCCCTTGCGCTGCGCCGCGAACCGCGCATGCGGTTCGCTGATTTCCTCGCCATGATCCGGGGGCGCCCCGACGAGGAGCGCTGGGAGCTTCTCGACGGCGAGCCCGTCCTGATGGCGCCGCCGAGCGAGCGCCACCAGCAGATCGTCATGAATCTCGGCCGGCAGCTCGGCCCTCTCGCCGATCGGCTCGGCTGCCGCGCCCTGCCGGGCCTCGGGCTGCGCAACGAGTTCGTGGACGATTTCGCGCCGATCCCGGACCTCGTCGTGCGCGGCGGGCCGCTCCTCGCCGACGGCTATGCCCGCGACCCGATCCTGGTGGCGGAGGTGCTGTCACCCTCCACCATGCACAACGACCGCGGGCGCAAGGCCGCCTTCTATCAATCGCTCCAGACGCTGCGCAGCTTCCTGATCGTCTACCAGGACGAGCCGCGCGTGGAACTCTGGCTGCTCGGCAATGGGCCGGACTGGACGCTCCGCGCCCTCGGCCTCGACGACACGATCGACCTGCCGGACCTCGCCGGCAGCGTGCCGGTCGCGTCCCTGTATGCCGGCATCCTCACCTGACCGCGGGTCCGCGCCTTGCCCCATTTCGACGAATTCTATGCCAACAAGCTGCGCGGCACGCTCGGGGTCACGGATGCCGAATCCGTCCTCGACCTGCGCGGCACGCCCCGCCCGAAGGCCGAGGCCTCGCTCAACGACATGCTGGAGCGCAGCCGCTTCGCCAAGGGCAAGACCGTGGCGGTACGCCTCGATGCGCCAACCCCGGGCGGCGGCGAGACGCTGTTCCAGCCCATCGGCCGCCTCCTGCTCGACGCGAAGCGCCGGGGCTGGATCGACCGGCTCCAGACCCTGCCGGCGCAGGACGGTCTCGGCTTCTACGTCGCCCTGGCTGGCAAGCCGGCCCGGGAGGGATGATGATCAAACTCGTCTGCCGGGCTGGCGCGGACAGCGCGGGATCCCCTCTCCCGTGCGGGAGAGGGGTAGGGGTGAGGGTCCAGGTGGTTCAGCAAGCATCCTGAACCGTCCCGCTGCCAGCGCTGCCGTCAGTGCCTTATGGCGGCACCGTCCGGGACCCCCACCCCTGCCCCTCTCCCGCACGGGAGAGGGGATCCCGCGCTGCCCGCGCCAGGGCCGCAACCATCCGTGTGTGAGGCGCGATGACCGAGACCCTGGCCGATCTCTCCGCCACCGACCTCCTGGCCCGCTACGCCGCGCGGGACCTCTCGCCCGTGGAGGTGATGGAAGCGGTGATCGCCCGGGTGGAGGCGGCGGAGCCATCGCTCCGGGCCCTGTACGCCTTCGTCCCCGACGAGGCCCGTGCCGCAGCCCGCGCCGCCGAGGCGCGCTGGCGCCGCGGCGAGGCGCTTCCCCTCGACGGGGTGCCAGCGACCATCAAGGAGAACATCGCCACAAGGGGCATGCCCATGCCGCTCGGGACGGCGGCCCGCCGCGACGCCGCGCCCGCCGCCGAGGACGCACCCGCCGCCGCCCGTCTGCGGGAGGCCGGCGCCATCCTGTTCGCGCGCACCACCATGCCGGATTACGGTATGCTCTCGTCGGGCCTGTCGAGCTTCCACCCGCTCGCGCGCAATCCCTGGGACAGGACGAAGACTCCAGGCGGCTCCTCGGCCGGCGCGGGCGCGGCGGCGGCCGCCGGCTACGGGCCGCTCCATCTCGGCACCGATATCGGCGGCTCGATCCGGCTGCCGGCGGGCTGGTGCGGCATCGTCGGCTTCAAGCCCAGCAACGGCCGGGTGCCCATCGACCCGCCCTATTACGGCCGCTGCGCCGGCCCGATGACCCGCACTATCGCCGACGCGGCGCTCGCCATGCGCGAACTCAGCCGCCCGGATGCGCGCGACGGCACGGCGCTCCTGCCCGCGGCGATCGACTGGCTCGCCCTCGACGGCCTCAACCCGAAGGGACTGCGCCTCGGCCTCGTGCTCGATGCGGGCGTCGGCCTGCCGCTCGCCCCGGCGGTGCGGGCGGTGGTGGAAGAGGCGGGCAAGCGCCTCGCCGCTTCCGGTGCCGTCGTCGAGCCCGTCGCCCCCTTCCTCACCCGCACGATGCTCGACGGCCTCGACACCTTCTGGCGCCAGCGCGCCTGGAGCGACATCGGCGCCCTGGACCCGGACCGCCGCGCAGCGGTGCTGCCCTTCATCCGGGCCTGGGCCGAGACCGCCCGGTCCTTCAGCGGCGCGGCGGTTTTTTCTGGCATGAGCCAGATGGCGGCGATGCGCGACGCGGCGCTCGCGGCGATCCGCCCCTTCGACTTCCTGATCACCCCGGTCGCGCCGGTGCCGGCCTTCCCGGCCGAGCTGCCCTGCCCGACCGACGACCCGCAGCGTCCCTTCGAGCATATCGGCTTCACGGTCGCCTTCAACATGTCGGAGCAGCCGGCCCTGTCGGTGCCGGCGGGAATCACCCCGGAGGGCCTGCCGGTGGGCCTGCAGATCGTCGGCCACCGCTTCGACGATCTCGGCGTGCTGCGGCTCGGGCGGCTCTTCGAGGGCCTTCGCCCGCCGCTGCCGCCCTATCCGGCGCGTTGACACCGGGGGGAGCCCGGCCGATACCCGCGCCGGCTTCCCGATGCGCAGACCGATCCTCAAGAGCGCGGTGATCGTCGCCCACGACCTCGTGGCGACGGTGCTCGCCGTCCTCCTCACCTTCCTGATCCGCTTCGACGGTGCCCTGCTGGCCGAGCGCCTGGCGCATCTGCCGCAGCTGCTGCCGCCCTTCGTGGTCTTCGCGGGGCTCGTCTACCGGCAGTTCGGCCTCTACCGCGCGAAGTGGCGCTTCGCCTCCCTGCCCGACCTCGCCAACATCGTGCGGGCGGTCGCGCTGCTGACGCTGGCGCTCCTGCTTCTCGACTACGTGCTGGTTTCGCCGGTCCTGTTCGGGATCTACTTCTTCGGCAAGATCGCGATCGGCCTCTACTTCGTCCTGCAGCTGTTCCTGCTCGGCGGCCCGCGGCTCGCCTTCCGCTACCTGAAATACAGCCGCTCGCGCCAGAACCTCGCGCGCGCAGCCGCGACCCCGGCGCTGCTGCTCGGCCGCGGGCACGACATCGAGGTGGTTTTGCGCGCCATCGAGGCCGGCACGGTGAAGAAGCTCGCGCCGCAGGGCATCCTCTCGCCCCGGGCCGAGGATCGGGGCCAGATGCTGCGCGGGGTGCCGGTGCTCGGCAGCCTGCGCGAGCTGGAGCCGGTGGTGGCGGATCTGGCGGCCCGCGGTGTGCCGGTGCGCCGCCTCGTCGCGACCCCGAGCGCGCTCGCGCCGGAGGCCGAGGCCGAGGCCCTCCTGGCCCAGGCCCGCCGCCTCGGCCTGCCGCTCGCCCGCGTCGCCACCCTCGGCGAGGGCCTGCGCGACGCGGAGCTGGCTCCGCTCGAGATCGAGGACCTGCTGCTGCGCCCGACAGTGCCGATCGATCGCCCGCGGCTGGAGCGGTTCCTTTCCGGCCAGCGCATCGTGGTCACGGGCGGCGGCGGCTCGATCGGCTCGGAGATCTGCGCCCGCGCGGTGGCCTTCGGGGCCTCCGCCCTCCTCGTGGTGGAGAATTCCGAACCGGCGCTGCACGGCGTGCTGACGCGGCCCGCGCTCACCGAGAGCGACGCGGAGGTGACCGGCGTGATCGCCGACATCCGCGACCGCGAGCGGCTCTTCGCGGTGCTGCGCCACTTCCGGCCGGACGCGGTCTTCCACGCGGCGGCCCTCAAGCAGGTCCCCTATCTCGAGCGCGACTGGACGGAGGGGATCAAGACCAACGTCTTCGGCTCCGTGAACGTCGCCGATGCGGCGCTCGCCGCGGGCGCCCGGGCGCTCGTCATGATCTCGACCGACAAGGCGATCGAGCCGGTCTCGCAGCTCGGCGTCACCAAGCGCTTCGCCGAGATGTACGCCCAGGCCCTCGACGCTGCCGGCGGGCCGGCACGGCTCGTCGCCGTGCGCTTCGGCAACGTGCTGGGCTCGGTCGGGTCGGTGGTGCCGGTGTTCAAGGCGCAGATTGCCCGCGGCGGCCCCGTCACGGTCACGCATCCCGACATGGTGCGCTACTTCATGACCGTGCGGGAGGCGGCCGATCTCGTGCTCACCGCCGCCTCGCATGCCGACCGCGAGGCCCGCGACCCGCAAGGAGGCGACCAGCGCGCCGCCGTCTACGTGCTCAAGATGGGGCAGCCGGTGCGCATCCGCGATCTGGCGGAGCGGATGATCCGGCTCGCCGGCTTCGAGCCGGGTGTCGATATCGAGATCGCCGTCACGGGCGCGCGGCCGGGCGAGCGCCTGAACGAAATCCTGTTCGCCCGCGACGAGCCGATGGTCAATCTCGACGGGATCGAGGGCGTGATGGCGGCGAAGCCCATCTTCGCCGACCGGGCGCAGCTCGAAAGCTGGCTCGCCCGCCTGCAGGCAGCCGTGGCGGAGAGCGACCGCGCCGCGGCGGAAGCGGTGTTCGGCGAGGCGGTGCCGGACTTCCTGAGGCGCCCGGGGGCGCCGGTGCACCAGAGGCCGGCCCTGCCCGAGCCGGTGGCCTCCCGCGCCCATGTGGGCGGGCGGCAGGCGATCGAGGATCGCGCGTGACGGCTCATCCGCCATCCGCGTGATCGCTTCGCCCGGCGGAGGTCGGATCACGGGGCCCGGCAGGACGCCTAGATAGAAACTGATACGGCTTCCGGTTGATCCGTTCGGAGACAAGAGGGCGCGGGAACCGCGGGATCCCCTCTCCCGTGCGGGAGAGGGGCAGGGGTGAGGGCCCAGGTGGTTCAGCAAGAAGCCTGAACCGGGCCGCTGCCAGCACCACGCTCAGTGATTCTGGCGGAACGGTCCGGGACCCTCACCCCTACCCCTCTCCCGCACGGGAGAGGGGATCCCGCGGTTCCCGCGCCCTCTTGTCTCCGAACGGATCAACCGGAAACCGTATGAAGTGCGTGGCAGCCGCCTCAGGGTTCGTCCCGTCAGGCTCGGCGCAACCGGTGGCGAACCCGACTGGACGAAAACCGTCATGAGCCGGCGCGGAGCGGAGCCGTCGAAAGCCCTTCGGAGTCAGGGCGTCGCCAGCGGCGCCGCACCGGGCGCCGGGGTGACGGGCGCGGCGGCCTGCGGGCCCTCGGAGCGCACTGGCACCGGGACCGGAATGATGGTCGGCGCGATGATCCGCACAGGCGGCTTCTCGTCGGGCCCGGCCGGACGTGCAGGCGCCACCGGGGCTTCGGTGCCGGGCGGCTCCTCCAGGCCGTTGCGGGCCGCGGCGGTGGCCGCGAGGGTAGCGGCCGAGCGGTCGGCCCGGCCGACCAGGGTGAGGCGGACCTTCGGCCGCGACAGCGCCTCGGCCTGGGCCGGAGTGACGAAGATGTCGCCCTTGTGGCGCACCAGCATGCTCTCGGCCTTCACCAGCGCCTCGGCCCAGCTCTGGCCCTGGCCCCGGCAGGAGCAGTTCGGCACGAAGGCCTTCTGGAACTTGAAGGCGTTCGGCAGCGCCGCATAGGCGCGCCTGGTCTGGATGGCGGCGGCCTGCTGGAGCCCGTTGTCGGTCGCGGGCATCGAGTAGGCGGCGGCCTCCGTGCCGGGGCAGAGGGCCTTGCACATCTCGTTGGCGCCCTCGCGGCCGTCCGGCAGGTTCGGCATCGGGAAATAGGCGCCGTCGCACATCCGCACGCAGATCACCTGACCGCCGCCGCGGGCGTAGCCCTCCGCGGCCTTCGGCGTCGCCGGCAGGCCCGTGCAAGCGTCCTTCACGGCGGCCACGAGCTGCGCGCGCCGGGCATCCGCCACCTGGGTGTTGCCGGCGCCGTAGCCGCTGTTGAGGGCGCGGATCCGCTGCTCGACCTGGGCGCATTGCGGCGGGCGCATGTCGAAGAACAGGAACCGCCCCCCCTCGCAGCCGATGGAGTTGCGGTAGGCGACGAGGCGCTGGATCTCCTCGACCTGCCCCCGGTTCGCCTCCCGCTGCAGGTTGGCGAGTTCGGCACGGTAGCGCTGGCACGCGGCGGGGTTCGGCTCCGCCCGTGCGCCCTGGGCGAGGGCGGCCGCGGCGACGAGTCCGGCAAGGCACCGGGCGAGCAGGCGGGACAGCGTCATGGCGTTCCGGCGATGGACTGACTGGGGGGCGGACCCGGCCGTGGGGGCGGCGGGCCGGCGTCCCGCATCGGCGCCGCGGGACTTGGCTGTTCTAGCCGCCCTCGCCGTTCCGCGACAGCCTCCCTACATACGTTAACGAATTTCTCACGGGGATCGCGGAATGGTGTGGCGGCGGAGTCTCAGGCTGGCAGGGCTCGCGGCTGGGCTGAGCGCATGTCTCGGCGCGGCGGCCGTCGCGGAGGAGCCCGACCGCATCTTCGACAAATCGACGGTCTGGCGCCCGCTCACCCCGAACGACAAGCTCGTCGTCTATGGAATCGATGATCCGGACGTGGCCGGCGTTGCCTGCCACTACACCTTGCCGGAGAAGGGCGGCATCAAGGGCTCGCTGGGATTGGCCGAACAGGTCTCGGACATCTCGTTGTCCTGCCGTCAGATCGGGCCCGTGCAGTTCAAGCGCAAGCTCACCCAGGGTGAGGTGGTGTTCAGCGAGCGCCGCTCGCTGATCTTCAAGAGCATGCAGATCGTCCGGGGCTGCGACGTCAAGCGCAACACCCTCGTCTACATGGTGTATTCCGACAAGGTGATCGAGGGCTCGCCGAAGAACTCGACCTCGACCGTGCCGCTGATGCCCTGGGGGACGGAACTGCCGCCGAAATGCGGCGAGTTCCTCAAGGGCTGAGCGCCGCGAGCGGGGTCCGTTCCGGTCAATCCCGGCAGGTGATGCGGATCGGCCGGTCGGCCGGGCGCGTGACGGGCACGGGCGGATTGTCGATGGCGCCCGTGTACTCGTCCTGCGCGGCGACGCCGAAGGAGGCCGCCTTGGCGAAGCCCTGCGACTCGCACCACGCATCGGCGACCACCTGGCCGCACTCGCCGGTGCCGGTGCTCAGGCATTCGGCCACGCCGTAGCCGTCGCTCGATGGGATCAGGAAGGTCTTCTCCACGCCGGGCAGGGCGGCTCCGCTCGGTTCGCCCGCCAGCGCGGGAGCAGCATTCGCGAGGAGGCCGATGATGCCGAAAACGGCGAGGGAGCGTCGCATGGGAATGCCTTCTGGATCGGAACGCTTTGGGACAAAGACTGGGTTGGGTCGGTAAACAAAACCTCAACGGAGGCGGCGCACGGTCCCGAAACGGACCCGAAGGGACGGGCTTGCCCGGAGATCCGGCCCGCCTCCCGGCTTCTCGAAAACCGCGCGGAATTGGGCTAACCCGGATCCGCCGCCCGCGGCGTCTCGCGGTTGCAACACCGGGCCGAAACGGTCATCTGCGTCCCGCGGCCTTCCGGAGCCGGGAGGCTAAGGGGATCCGCGGCGGCTCAATGCGTTAGAAGCGTGGCGGGACAGCGCGGCAGCGCCGCCGCGCCGCCAGAGCGAAAGGGTGTTTCATGGCCCCGTTGTTGCGCCTCTACAACACGCTCACCCGGGCCAAGGAGCCGTTTGCCCCGATCGATGCGGGCAATGTGCGGATGTATGCCTGCGGGCCGACCGTCTACGACGCGGCCCATATCGGCAACGGGCGGCCGATCATCGTCTTCGACCTGCTCTTCCGCCTGCTGCGCCACCTCTACGGCGAGGGCGCCGTCACCTATGTCCGCAACGTCACGGACGTGGATGACAAGATCAACGCGCGCGCGGCCGAGCGCGGGATCTCGATCCGCGCGCTCACCGACGAGACGCTGGCGGCCTTCCACGCGGATCTGCGCCGGCTCGGCGTGCTGATGCCGGAGGACGTGAACCGGGCCGGCCAGCGCCCGGTCTTCATCGAGCCGCGCGCCACCGAGCACATCCGCGAGATGGCCATGATGATCGAGCGGCTGGTCGCCGCCGGCCACGCCTACGTGGCCGAGGAGCACGTGCTCTTCGACGTGCCCTCGATGCCCGATTACGGCGCTCTCTCGAAGCGGCCCCTCGACGAGATGGAGGCGGGCGCCCGGGTCGATGTCGCGCCCTACAAGCGCTCGCCCCTCGACTTCGTGCTCTGGAAGCCCTCGAAGCCGAACGAGCCCGCCTGGCCCTCGCCCTGCGGGATCGCGGCGCCGGGCCGGCCGGGCTGGCATATCGAGTGCTCGGCCATGTCGTGGAAACACCTCGGCGAGACCTTCGACATCCATGCCGGCGGCATCGACCTCGTCTTTCCTCACCACGAGAACGAGGTGGCGCAGTCGCGCTGCTGCTTCGGCACGCCCGTGATGGCCAATGTCTGGCTCCACAACGGCTTCCTGCAGGTCGAGGGCGACAAGATGTCGAAGTCGCTCGGCAACTTCGTGACCTTGAGGGAGGTGCTGGCGGATTGGCCGGGCGAGGTCGTGCGGCTGGCGATGCTGCGCACCCACTACCGCCAGCCGATCGACTGGACGCTGCGGGCCCTGGAGGAGGCGAGCCGCACGATCGACCGGTGGTACGAGACGGTCGGCGATACCGGCCCGGCCGCCGAGGTCCCGGCGGCCTTGCGCGACGCGCTCCTCGACGACCTCAACACGCCATCCGCCCTCGGCGAGTTGCACCGGCTCGACGATCCGGCCGCCCTCAAGGCCGGCGCCATGCTGATGGGGTTCCTCGGCTCCACCCGCTCGGCGCGCGCGCAGGCGGCAGTGGCGGCCTCAGGCGTCGACGTCGCCACCGTGGAACGGCTGATCGCGGAGCGCAAGGCGGCCCGGGCGGCCCGGAACTGGGCCGAGTCCGACCGCCTGCGCGACGCGCTCGCAGCGATGGGCGTCACCCTGAAGGACAACAAGGACGGCACGACGACCTGGACGGTCGAAGGCTGAGGGGGCCGCTCGGCCCCCCTCGCCGCCTGGTCAGAACCGCTCCTCGATCAGCGCGTCCGCCTCCGGGCGGGCCGGTAGGCGGCGCACGGCGTCGGCGAGCATGGGCACAACCTGCTCCGGCCGCTGCGCCACGAGGTAGTTGGGATCGAGGCCGTCGCGGATGAAGCCGGTGTCCCGCATGTGGTCGAGGAGCGCCAGGAACGGCGCCCAGAAGCTCGCCACGGACAGGAGCAGGATCGGCTTGGTGTGCCGGCCGAGCTGGGCCCAGGTCATCTGCTCGACCAGTTCCTCCAGGGTGCCGATGCCGCCCGGCAGGGCAACGAAGGCGTCCGAGCGCTCGAACATCAGCCGCTTGCGGGTATGCATGTCGTGCACGACGATCGTCTCCTGCACGTCGTCGAGCATCCGCTCGCGCGACTTCAGGAAGTCCGGGATGATCCCCGTGACATGGCCGCCGCCGTCGAGCACGGCCCGCGCCACCGTGCCCATCAGCCCGACATTGCCGCCACCATAGACGAGGCCGATGCCGGCCTCGGCGAGGGAGTGGCCGAGGGCCTTCGCGGCCTCCCGGAACACCGGATCGGTGCCGAAGCCCGAGCCGCAATACACGCAAACCGTCCGCATCAATGCTCCGCGCCGTTCCGCTGCGTCCCCTGTCCCCGGCCCGTCCGGAGCGGGACGTCCGCACGGCGCAAGATCCGGTCCAAGGACAAGAGGCACCGCAGCTTGGTGTCTACTGGACATGCCTGATAATATGGCGGGGATCGACCAAGGTTGTCGACCAGGAGGCGAATGGCCGCGCGCCGGCTCGGGAAGCCGGCGCGACCAGGAGTGAAGCGCCATGACGGCGGAGTTGCGGCGGGGCATCCTTCTCGCAGGCGTCGGGCTCGTAAGCGGCATCGTGCTCATCGGCGTGGTGACGAGCGGCACGCGTCTCCTATCCCGGGGGCCGCCCCCCGCGCCGTCCCAGACCGTCGCGCCAAAGCCCACCGCGCCTGAGCCCGCCCCCGCGGTTCCGCAGGTGGCGGCGCTGCCCCCCAATCCCGCAATGCCGGCCGAAGGGACCCGCGCACCGAGCTTCGACGTGATCCGGGTCGAGCCGGGGGGCGACAGCGTCGTGGCCGGCCGCGCCGCGCCGGGAACCGAGGTCGAGCTCCTGCGCAACGGCGAGGTCTTCGCCCGCACCAAGACGGACGCGTCGGGCCAGTTCGTCCTGCTGCCCCCTCCCCTGCCGCCCGGCAGCCAGGAGATCAGCCTGCGCAGCGTCGCTCCGGACGGCACCCGCATGGCGGGCCCCGAGAGCGCTGTGGTGGCGGTGTCGGCCGAGCGCACGGGCAGGCCCCTGGTCGCCGTGACCGCGCCAGGCAGGCCGACGGCGGTGCTCTCGCAGCCCGACGCCGTGGAGCCATCCACTGCCCCGCGGAGTCCGAAGGCTGCGCCCGCCGTCGCGGCCCAAACCCCGGCGCCCCCCGGCACGACGCCGATCCGCATCGCGAGCGTCGATGCGGAGGCCGGCGGCAAGCTCTTCGTGAGCGCCCAGGGCGCACCGCAGGCCAGCGTGCGGCTCTATCTCAACGACACGCTGATCGCGCCGGGCCAGGCGGGGCCCGACGGCCGCATCGCCTTCGCGATCGGGCGCGGCGTGCGCCCCGGCGACTACCGGGTGAGGATCGATCAGGTGGATCCGGCCACCGGCGCGGTGAAGACCCGTTCGGAGGTCAAGTTCGCGGTGCCGGCGACTCTCGATGCCCCGTCGGCGACGGCAGCCGTGCGGCCGGCCCCGGGCGAAGCGCAGAAGCCTCCGCGGCCCACAGCCTCCGCCAAGACGCCAGCCGAGCCGCCCGTGCTGCGTGAGGCATCGGCGGCTCCCGCGGCACCTCCCTCGACACCGACCGTCGACGGAACCATCGCCCCCTCGGCAACGAAGCCGGTCCCGCCCGCCGTCGCGGCGCGGACGCCCGATCCGGCGCAGGACCCCGGCACGGTGTTCGTGTCGGCCGTGAGCACAGCCACAGTGGTGCGCGGGGACAACCTCTGGAGCATCAGCCGCAGGGCCTATGGGCGGGGCGTGCGCTACACGGTGATCTTCGGCGCCAACCAGACCCAGATCCGCAACCCGAACCGGATCTATCCGGGCCAAGTCTTCGTGCTGCCGGGCGAGACGCCGCCGGCCCCGGGGACGCATAAGCGCGGGTGAGAGCGGCGCCGGATCGGCTCCGATGCGCCGCCCACAGCGTCACGGCAATCGAGTCGTAGACGGGGATCCCGCGCATCCTCGTCTCGGAACAGATCAACCTGAACCCGTATCGTACCAGCGGGCCTTGAAAATGACCGCTGGTTCCGTTCTTGGATTTCCGCCAAGCCTCCACAAAGCCTCTGGCTTGGCACCGAACATTCGGGATGAACTCCACGGCCCGATGCGTGAGCATGCGCGGCAGCAGGCGCTCGTAGCCCGGATCGCGCACCGGATTGACGCTGCGGGTCGATCCTACGGGTCGACCCGCTTGAGCCCCGCGGCGAAGCGGCGGGCATTGGCGACGTAGCGCTGCGCCGCGATCCGCAAGCCCTCCACGGCCTTGTCGTCGAGGCTGCGCACCGCCTTGGCGGGGGCGCCGACGATCAGGCTGTTATCGGGAAATTCCTTGCCCTCCGTCACGAGCGCGTTCGCGCCGACGAGGCAGTTGCGGCCGATCCTGGCACCGTTGAGCAGGGTCGCCCCCATCCCGACGAGCGAGTTCGCCCCGACCGTGCAGCCATGCACGATGGCGTGGTGGCCGATGGTCACGTCCTCCCCGAGATCGAGCGGGAAGCCCGGATCCGTGTGGAGCATCGCCCCGTCCTGGATGTTGGTGCGCGCGCCGAGCCGGATCGGCTCGTTGTCGCCCCGCAGCACGGCCGTGAACCAGATGTTGACGTCGAGCCCGATCTCGACCTGCCCGATCACATGGGCGTCGGGGGCGATCCAGAACCGGGCGGGGTCGGCCAGACGGGGACGGTGGTCGTCGAGGGCATAGAGCGGCATGGTCAACTCACGTGAGGGACGTCCGGCCTCCTCCATAGCGCGGTTCTCCTGCGTGGCCGACTCGGGATCTGCCGACGCCCGGGGCTCTCCCCGAGCGCTTGCGCTCTGAACGCGGTGGAGCGTCGCCGCTATGACGGGCGCGGCGACACGATCTCGGCGGACGCCGTTGCGCGCCGAATGAAGTCGATGACGTCCCCGACCGTTCGGGCACGCTCCAGCTCCTCGTCCGGAAGCGCCAGACCGAGCGCATCCTCCGCCGCAACGGCGACGTCGACCAGCGAAAGCGAATCGACGCCCAACTCCTCTCGGAGGCGCCTGTCCCGAGAGATCGCCGCCCGGTCGACCCCGGCAACCTCCTCGAGGATCCGGATCAGGGTCGCCTCAATGGCGTTCTGCTGCATGTCTCCATCCTCCCGCATCGGTCCCTAGCTTCACGCGGCCGGCCGAGAAATGGGCGCGGACCCGGTTACGGAGCCCAGCGCATCGAAGGCGTGGATCCAGCCGAAATCCTCGGGGAACCTGGATACGCGCCGGTCGCGATCGGCCAGCGCGGGGCCGTCCTGCAGGTGCAGCAGGTCGTTCGTCACCCGCGAGCTGCGCTGGATCTTGCGGGTGCGCGCCCGTCGCATCGCCTGGTAGCGGCCGAGCGAGGTTTCGAGCCGGCCGGGGCTGGCGGTGGCGAGCAGCTCGGCCAGGGTGATCGCATCCTCGATCGTCGTATTCGCCCCCTGGCCGTGATGCGGCAGCATCGCATGGGCGGCATCGCCCAAAAGAACCGCGCGGCCTCGGAACCAGTGAAGCAACGGGCGCACCGTGAACAGGCCCCACCGCACCGTGTGCTCGACGGCGCCGATCATCTCGGTCACGGCGGGGTGCCAGCCCTTGAAGGCGGCGAGCGCTTCGCCGTGCCCGACCGGGGCCTGCCAGCCCGTGTGCGACCACGCCTTCGGGCCTTCGACGACCGCGAAGAAGTTGACGTCCTGCCCCCCTCCCCCGATCGCGTAGTGCAGGAGGTGGGCGTCCGGCCCCATCCAGAACTGGATGGCCTGAGGGTCGGGCAGCGAGGGCAACCGGCTTAACGGAACGATGCCCCGAAAGGCGCTGGTGCCGGAATAGACCGCGTCTTCGCCGCCCGTGACGTATCGGCGGACCACGGAGCGGACCCCGTCCGCCCCGATCACCAGATCCGCCTGCGCCGACTGGCCGTTGGCGAATTCGAGCCGGATGCCGTCGCCGCTTTCGGCGAGGTCGACCAGCCGATGCCCGAGCTGCAGCCCCGAGCCGCCGAGTGCGCCCGCGAGGACATGCTGAAGGTCGGCGCGGTGAATGCCGCAATAGGGCGCGCCGAATCGAGTCTGATAGGCGAGGCCGTCATGCACGGGGAAAGCCGCGATCGATCGGCCGTCCTGCCAGCTGCGGTAGATCAGGGCGCTGGGTTCCGTCGAGGCAGCGGTGACGCCGTCGAGGACGCCAAGCCGCCGCAGCTCGCGGGTCGCGTTGGCGGAGAGGGCCACTGCGGCGCCGATCTCGGTCAGTTCGGGGGCCTGCTCGTAGACCGCCGCCGTCATGCCGCGCTGCCGCAGCGCGAGCGCGAGCGTCAAACCTCCGATCCCAGCCCCGATGATGGCGATCCGCAATCCGTGGATGCCCATGCCTGCCGTCATGCGATCCTCCGATTTCCTCGTTGCATAATGAGGAATTGATTGCCCATTTAGCAACGAGAAACCTGTTCGTCAATATGCAACGCATTGCACCTTGAGGAACGATGCCGATGCGCGCACGCGACACCGGACCGCCGGCATCAGCGCTCCGAGATACGGCTTCCGGTTGATTCCTTCCGAGACGAGCCGCGCAATGGGCGCCCGACCTCCAAGCCTATGGTCGAGGCTGCGCCTGCGGCGTCCGACCTTCGCTGCCGGCAGAGACTGCGCCGGGCCAGCGGCCACCGATCGCTTCAGTCACGTCGCGGCAGGCGGCGTGAAGCGCGGCGACAGCCGCGGCGTCGCCCGTCGGATCGAATGCGGATGAGGCCATCGCGGTCGCCACGACGGCCAGCCGGCCCTGCAGGTCGAAGACCGGCGCCGCAGCGGCGCGCAGGCCCGGAATGAGCGTGTTGTCGACCTGCGCACCACCCGCCGCGCGCACCTCCCGCCGGATCGCCTCGAGGTCGATAGGGGCATCGGCCCGGTCGGCCTCCCGGGCCCGTCGCGCTTCGGCATCCATGGCCTCACGGTCGCCGAAGGCGAGAAAGACCCGTCCGGTGGCCGAACGCAGCAGGGGCATGACGGACCCGATTGCGAGCGAGGTGATGACCGGCGGGGTCCCCGGATACCAGCGCACCACCGTGGCGCCTGCATCACCCCAGACGGCGAGGAGGCAGGTCCGGCCCGTCGCCCGCGCGAAGTCCATGAAGGTGACGTCCGCGCGGGCGAAGACGTCGATCCGCGCCAGGGCCGCGAGGCCGAGGCGGATGGCCCCCGCATCGAGGTCGTAGAATCCGGTACCGGGATCCTGTTTCGCCATGCCGGCGGCCATGAGGCTGCTGAGGTACCGGTGCGCTTGGCTCGGCGATACACCGGCGCGCTGCGCCACGGCCGAGAGCGGCACCGGTCCACCGCAGGCCGCCAGGGAGGCGAGCAGGTGCAGCCCGGTCTCCATCGACTGGATGCCCCGGCGTTGCGCGTCCGCACGCTCCCCGGCCCGCGCCGGGCTGCCGTGGGGGCGCGATCGCTTGGCTTTCGGCTGTGTCGTAGCGCCGATGTCGTCCATGTCCGTTGGCAGTCCAGGCGGGAGTGGCTCCGCACAGGATACCCGAACGCTCCGCTGCTGTGAGGAAGGCAGGCCGACTGTCGAAGCCGGTTCGGATTCCCTTGGCGACGGAACGGCGCTTCGTCCCCGGCGCCGGACCCGCCGCTCACGCCGCCGCCGGCACCGACCCCAATCCCCCGAAGCGCCGCTCGCGCCCGGCAAAGTCGCGGAGCGCCCCCGCGAGGTCGTCCGGGCCGAAATCCGGCCACATCCTGTCGCTGAAGTGGAGTTCGGCGTAGGCGCATTCCCAGAGCAGGAAGTCGGAGAGCCGCTTCTCCCCGCCGGAGCGGATCAGCAGGTCCACGTCCGGCACCCCGCCGGACAGAAGCCGGCCGAAAGCCTCGCGGCTCTCGGGGATCCCCGCCGCCGCTGCCGCCAGGATGGCGTCGCGGGCCGAATAGTCGACCGCGATGCGCAGGTGCAGCCGCTCGCCCCCTTCCGTCTCCGCCTCGGCCCGCGCCAGCGCATCGGGAAGCCCCGCGGGCAGCCGGTCGCGGCGGCCGATCACCGTGAGGCGGGTGCCCGTGCGGGCGAGCCGCCCGGTCTCGTGGCGCAGGTAGCGGCGCAGCAGGCTCATCAACCCGGCCACCTCCGCGGGCGGACGGCGCCAGTTGTCGGACGAGAAGGCGAAGAGGGTCAGCGTGCCGATGCCGAGGTCGGGCGCCGCCTCCGCCACCCGGCGGATCGCCTCGACGCCCGCCCGGTGCCCGGCCGTGCGGGGCAGGCCCCGGGCCGTGGCCCAGCGCCCGTTCCCGTCCATGATCGCGGCGACGTGCAGGCCGCTTCGGTGATCGCAAGAACTTTGCATGACAAAGTCTCCGGGCGGATTGCCCTCCGGTCGAGGGTCACGCCAAAGGGTGAGCGATGGCTTTACGGCCGCAGGGAGCCGTAGGCTGCCGGCGCCTCGTCCACGGCCTGGGCGGCGTCGCGCACCACCTGTTCGAGGACCGTGAGATAGTCGAGGAAGCGGCGGCGGCCGTTCGGGGTCAGGCGGCAGACCGTCTGCGGGCGGTTCTGGGTGAAGCCCTTCCGGACCTCGACGAAGCCCGCCTCCTGCAGCACCTGCAGGTGCCGGCTGAGATTGCCGTCGGTCAGGCCGCAGAGCTGCTTCAGATCGCCGAACAGGAGGCCGTCCGGGTGGGTGACGAGCGAGGTGAGCACGCTCAGGCGCGCCCGCTCGTGGATCACCCGGTCGAGGCCCTCGTAGGAGAAGCGTCCGCTCGGCTCAGACATCGGTGTCCCGGCAGGAAAGATGGAGGATGAGGGCGAGCAGCACCTGCCCGATGCCGAAGGGCAGGCCCATCGCCCAGGGCGACAGGGTCCGGGTTTCGGCCGCGAGCGCAATCTCGGCCAGGCCCGCGAGCAGGTACCATGCCCCCGCGAGCTGCACGGCACGGGGCAGCGTGCGCGTCGCCGCGAACAGCCCGAGGCTCACGAAGACCTGCCAGAGGCCCGGGAGCAGCCAGAGGCTGTCGGGCGTCACGCGGGCGAGCACCAGGGCCACGAGGGCGCCGGCCGCGAGCGAGGGCAGGAACTGCTCCACCGCCGAGACGATCATCGCGTCGGCGAGCCCCGAATGCAGCCGCCGCGAGCGCGTCACCGCCTCGACGCCGATCAGCGCCACCGCGAGCGCCGCCACGGCAATCCAGAACACGAAATAGTCCAGCGCCGTGCCCTGCGCGAACCAGACCGCCTGGAGGGCAGCGGCCGCGAGGGCGAGCCCGCCGGTCGCCGCGATCGTCGCCGGGCCGAGCCCGCGGAAATGGGTGTCGCGGGCGATCTGGCTGCGAATCGCCACGATATCGGCGAGCGCCCGGTCAAGGTCCCGGTCGTGGAGCGGCATCGCGCGGTGGAGCCCCCGTCGGGTTCGTCGAGGACGCGACGAACTTTACGATGCAAAGTAAGCAGGGAATCGCGGCCGGCGCAAGGGGGAAGGACTGCATAGGTGACGCCGCGCCGCAGCCGATTCCCGAGCCGAGGCGGCGCGCCCTGAAGCAAGTCCAGGAGACGCGGACGATGTTTCTCCGGCACCGGCTCTCCGCCGGCCAGAAAAAGCCCCGCCGGCGGGGGCGCGGCGGGGCTGGTCAGAGTTTCGCTTTTGAAGCGGACCCAATGCTACTCAGCCAGACAATCTTGTCCAGCCTCGTCCGGCTGCGCTCGAACGGATGATCCGCGCTCGCGCGGCGGGAACAGGGCTCCGCGCCCCGCTTGGGAGAAGCTGGAATCCGCATTGCGAGGCTGTCCCGCGGACGCCGCAGGACGAGCCGGGGCGCCGCGCGTCAGGCCGGGGAAGACAGGACGTCCCGGGCGGGCCGCCGCGGCCGGTCGCCCTCGATCAGGGTCCAGTGGGCGATCACGGCCGCGAGATCGGCCCGTTTGAAGGGCTTGGCGATCACGTCGTCCATGCCCGCCTCACGGCAGGCCTCCAGGTGATGGGGCAGGATGTTGCCGGTCATGGCGACGATCGGGATGCGCCCGGAGGGCCCTCCCATCTCCCGGATCCTGCGGGTCGCGGTCAGGCCGTCCATCGTCGGCATCTGCACGTCCATCAGGACGAGGCGGTAGGGCGCCGAACGGATCATCGCCACGGCCTCGACGCCGTTCGAGGCGGTATCGACGGCGTAACCCTCCTCCTCCAGGAGCAGGCGCACGAGCTCCTGGTTCGCCGGAATGTCCTCCACGAGGAGGATGCGGGGGGCCGGGAGGATCTCGTCCGGCTCCGGGCGAGGCGGCGGCAGCTCGGGCGGCGCGGCGACCGGATCGAGGTCGAGGCGGATCCAGAAGGTCGAGCCGTAGCCCTCGTGGCTCTCGAAGCCGATCTCGCCCCCCATGAGCGCGACGAGCTTGCGGCAGATCACCAGGCCCAGGCCCGACCCGCCGATCCGGGGGACATGCGCATCCTCGCCTGGGTCGGCGCCCCGGAACAGCGTCGCCTGCCGGTCGGGCGGGATGCCGGCGCCCGTGTCCTTGACCGCGACGGTGATGCGAGCCCGGCCGCTCACCACCTCTTCGCGGCGCAGCGTCAGCGAGACCGATCCCGCCGCGGTGAACTTGATCGCGTTGGTGAGCAGGTTGAGGAGGATCTGCCGGATCCGGTCCTCGTCGCCGCGCAGGTGGCGCGGCAGGTCGGGCGCGATCTCGACGGAGAGAAGCAGCCCCTTGCTCTCGGCGGCAGGCCGGACCATGGCGAGCGTGGTGTCGACGAGGTCGTGCAGGCCGAAGGGCTCGGAGCGCAGGGCGGCCTCGCCCGCGGTGATTCGCGAGAAGTCGACGATGTCGTCCACGACCGCGAGAAGCGAGGATCCGGAGACCTGGATGATGGTGAGCTTGCGGCGTTCCTCGGCGGTGCGATTCGCCTCGCCGAGAAGCAGGTCCGTGTAGCCGAGGATGCTGTTGAGCGGGCTGCGGATCTCGTGGCTGACCCGGGCGAGGAACGCGCTCTTGGCGGCGCTCGCCCTCTCGGCCGCGTCGCGCTCGCGGATGCGGGCGCCCAGCTCCCGCCTGACCTGCTGCAGAGCGCCCGGCGAGGGCAGCGCGAGCGCCGCGGGCAGGCCCCGCCAGAGCGCCACGGCGGCGGCGACCGCGGCGAGCGCGGTCGCCAGCCTGACATCCGCCTCAAGCCCGTCCCGGGACGCCCACAGGGCCCAGCCGGCCAGCCCATGCGTCGCCCCGCATCCCAGGATGAAGGCGGCGAAGGCCCAGAGAATGCCGCGGAACGGCAGATCCCGGCGCCGCACCAGGACGATTGCGATCGCGACACCCATCGCGGCGCAGGACAATCCGATGACCGCGTCGGCGGCCCCCTGCGTCCAGATCAGCTCCAGACGCGGGAGAAGGCCAGTCCCGCCCGGAGACGAGCTGCCGGCGTCGGACAGCTCCCCGAGAATGCCCACCATTGCGGTCTCTCCGGCGACCATGCCGGACGGGGCAGGTCGCGACCGGCATGCTCTGTTCGGACGACACGGGCAGCGGCCGCAGCCCGAACCTCGACGAATCCTCGCAGGAAATCAACCAGAGCGTGTTGGTTGCAGGTCTTACCGTCAATTCATTCCATGATTGATGGCCCGGCCCGTTCCGGCGACGGCGCCAAGACATCCCCGCCCTGCGGGCCTCTCGCGACTGCAGCGGCGGAACGCGTGGCGGGCCCTGACATGCCGTGTGTGGCGGCGCACTGCCCCCTTGCGCAAGCGCGGCCGTGCGCGCTTGATCGGGCTCTCGCGGCTTCCTACGTTGCGCTCACGCGGGATGAGGCCGGGTCTGCCGCGTCCCGGAGAGAAAGGGTTTTGCGATGGCAACCGTGAAGGTGACCGACGCGAGCTTCAAGCAGGACGTCCTGGAGGCTTCCGAGCCCGTCGTCGTCGATTTCTGGGCCGAGTGGTGCGGCCCCTGTCGGGCGATCGGCCCGGCGCTGGAAGAGATCTCGAGCGAGATGCAGGGCCGCGTGAAGATCGCCAAGGTCAACGTGGACGAGAATCCCGGCATCGCCTCGGAGTACGGGATCCGCTCGATTCCGACCCTGATGATCTTCAAGGACGGCAAGCTCGCCAGCCAGAAGGTCGGGGCCGCGCCGAAGGGCGACCTTTCGCGCTGGATCCAGTCCACGAGCGCCTGACCGCGGTGCCGTGATGCTCCGCTGAAGCCCGGCCTAGTGCCGGGCTTTTTTATGAGTTCGCCACCGGCTTTTGCCGACCCTGACGGATGAACCCGGCCGCAAGGCCCCCCGATGGCAGCCCCACCGGCCCTCATCTGAGAGCGGGGCGGCTTCCATGTAGGTCAGTTTCTATTTAGGCGGCTTTTAGGGAACGCGGCCGTCGAAAAGCAGAAAAGCCCGGCCTTGCGGCCGGGCTTTCCCGTTTCTGGCAGTCGCCAGGATCCTACCAAGTGCCGAACTTGTAGTTCAGGCCGGCGCGGACCACCGCGAACTCGGTGTCGCGGCGGAACTGACCGGCGTTCACCACGACCACGCCCGGGCTCGCCGTCGTGATGATGGCGCCGGCGTTGTTCACCGCGAAGGCGCCGTTGAAGCGCCGGCCACGGTCCAGGTTCACGTACAGACCTTCGACCTTCACCGTCACCGCGTTCGACCGGAAGAAGTTCAGGAACGAGTCGGTGGGCAGGGCGTACTCGACGCCACCACCGGCGGTCCAGCCGGTCTGGAAGTCGTCGTCGTTGGGCAGGCCGAAGTCGCGGCCGCCACCGCCGCCATAGGCGAAACCGCCGGTGCCGTAGAACAGCACGCGATCAACGGCGTAGCCGAGCCGGCCGCGCACCGTGCCGAACCAGTCGAGACCGGCGATGCCGGCCGGGTTGAACACCGTCTGGGCGGCGATCGGGCCGGTGGCGATGAAGCGGTTGCGGTTGCGTCCGAAATCAGCGAACTGGGCGTCCGCCTCAAGACCGATCACGAAGCCTGCGCCCGGCGTGAACTGGTAGTTGTAGCCGACCTGACCGCCGCCGACGAAGCCGTCGAGGTTGTTCTGGTTCCGGAAGGCGATCACCGTCGGGGCAAAGACGAGGCCGGTGGCCGGGCCGACGCCGAGCACCGTTGGGCCGTTGTTGCTGCTCACGTCGAAGCCGTAGCCGGCGTTGAAACCGGCGTAGAACCCGGTCCAGGTGAAGACCGGCACCGGCGCGATCACCGGCGGCGGAGCGACGCGGCGCGGCAGGTCGGCAGCCGAAGCAGCAGCCGTCAGAGCAGTAAAGGCAGCAAACGCACTCAGAAGCTTTTTCATGATGGTCCCCAGCAGGTTCCCCGATCGACGCCAAGCTAGACCATTTCGGCGGGGCCCGATGTAGCACATGCGCCACAGCATCTCCCGAAAGCCACAACCTCGAGGATCGGCGGGCGACGAACCACACTTGCGCGCGCCCAGGGGGCACCACAAAGCCTTTCCGCATCAAATGGTTAGTTTTCTAGACCCTGGGTTGCGCGGGCCCGTTTCTCACACTGGCGGCGTGCCATTGGCGGTCAGGACCGCCCCCGCGAGGTAGAGCGAGCCGCAGATCAGCACCCGGGGCGGGCGCTCCCAGACCCGGTCCTGAAGGGCGACGAGGGCGGCTTCCACGCTGGGCGCCGTCTCGGCGGGCAGGCCGACCGCGGCGGCGATGGCCGCGACCTCGTCGGCCGGGCGGGCCGCGAGTTGGCCGCTGATCGGCACTGCCACGACCGAGCGCGCGAGGCCGACGAAGTTGCGCAGGAAACCCTCGGCGTCCTTGGTCCCGAGAAGGCCGGTCACGAGGACGAGGGGCGCATCGCCCCGCTCCTGCAGGTCCGCCATGGCGGCGGCCAGGATTCGCCCGCCATCCACGTTGTGGCCGCCGTCGAGCCAGAGTTCGCTGCCCACGGGCATCAGCCCGGGCAGGCGCCCCCGGCTGAGGCGCTGCAGGCGACCCGGCCAGTCGACCTGGGTCAGCCCGACCTCGAAGGCGGTCGTGCCGAGATCGGCGAATCCGGCCGCCCGCAGGGCCGCGATGGCGGTGCCCGCATTGACGATCTGGTGGCGCCCGGCGAGTCGCGGCCGCGGCAGGTCGAGGAGCCCTTCCTCGTCCTGGTAGACGAGCCGGCCGCGCTCCTCGTGCACGGAGAAATCCTGGTTGCCGACCAGAATCGGCGCCGCCCGCACCGCCTCGGCGCGGGCGCAGAGCACCCGGTCGGCCTCCGGGTAGTCCTGGGGCGCGATCACCGCCGGGCAGCCGCGCTTGAAGATCCCGGCCTTCTCGATCGCCACCGCCTCGAGGGTGTCGCCGAGATACTCGGCGTGGTCGCGGCCGATCGGCGTCACCACGGCGGCGGCCGGCTGGTCGATCACGTTCGTCGCGTCGACCCGCCCGCCGAGCCCCACCTCCAGCAGCAGCACGTCCGCAGGGCTCTCGGCGAAGAGCAGGAGCGCGGCGGCGGTGGTGATCTCGAACACCGTGATGGGTTCGCCGGCATTGGCCGCCTCGCAGCGCGCGAAGGCATCGGCGAGGCGATCCTCGCCGACGAAGCGCCCGCCCCCGACCCGGCCGAGCCGGATGCGCTCGTGGAAGCGCACGAGGTGGGGCGAGGTGTAGACATGGGCCGAGAGGCCGCCCGCCTCCAGGATCGCCCGCATGGTGGCGATGGTCGATCCCTTGCCGTTCGTGCCCGCCACGTGGATGACCGGCGGCAGCCGCCGCTCGGGATGGCCGAGCGCCGCGAGCAGGCGCTCGATGCGCCCGAGCGACAGGTCGATCGTGCGCGGATGCAGGGCCAGGAAGCGCGCCATCAGCGCGTCGGAGGACTCCATCGGACGGTCTCGTGCTTGGGGGTCGGG
This sequence comes from Methylobacterium nodulans ORS 2060, assembly GCF_000022085.1. Lineage (NCBI taxonomy): Bacteria > Pseudomonadati > Pseudomonadota > Alphaproteobacteria > Hyphomicrobiales > Methylobacteriaceae > Methylobacterium > Methylobacterium nodulans. The sequence continues at coordinate 1,713,436 of NC_011894.1, read as the reverse complement.
TCCTGAATGGCGGGCTGCTCGGCACGGGCCCCCTCCCCCCTTCCGGGACGAGGATTCCTCGTGCGCAAGGCCAGATCGTCCCGGCCCGCCACGACCGGTTCGACGGCGAGGTTCCCGATCAAGGTCTGCGCGGCGATCACGCTGTTGAAGGGACCAGACTTGCGGAGTTCCAGCAAGCCCGACTTGAGGTCACGCGGAACGCCGAGGAGCAGGCGCGATCCGGTGCCGCGAGCGCCGGCGCGACGACGCCCTCCGGACAGGCGACGACAGCCGCCCCGGTGGGCTGTCCCGGCTCGACGACCGAGGATGCAGGGCGACACCTGCTTCTGGCGGGCATGCCGTCGGCCGCGTCGCAGGCTCACGCCGGCAGCGGTTCGGCCTCCTCTTCCGCCGGCTCGGCCGCCGGCGCCTGCATCAGCAGGCCGCAGAGCCGCGCGATCGTCGCCTTCAGGTCCCGGCGATGCACGACCTGGTCGATCATGCCGTGCTCGCGCAGATACTCGGAGCGCTGGAAGCCGTCCGGCAGCTTCTCGCGGATGGTCTGCTCGATGACGCGAGGGCCCGCGAAGCCGATCAGCGCCCCGGGCTCGGCGAGATGGATGTCGCCCAGCATCGCGTAGGAGGCGGTCACGCCCCCGGTCGTCGGGTTCGTCATCACCACGAGGTAGGGCAGGCGCGCTTGGTTGAGCCGGCGCACCGCCACGGTGGTGCGGGGCATCTGCATCAGCGAGAGGATGCCCTCCTGCATCCGCGCGCCGCCCGAAGCCGCGAACAGCACGTAGGGGGTGCGCTTGTCGAGGGCGGTCTCGGCACCGCGCACGAAGGCCTCGCCCGCCGCCATGCCGAGCGAGCCGCCCATGAAGCCGAAATCCTGCACGGCCAGCGTCATCGGCAGGCCGCCGACGCGGCCGAACCCGACCTTGAAGGCGTCCATCA